>JASJCE010000338.1 GCA_030066155.1 Desulfobacterales bacterium
CGTTGGGCCCCCCGGTCTTCCAATACGTCGATCGCCTGATTGACGGCGGACAATACGGCCGGGTCCAGTCCCTCGGCAGTACTGAACTCATCCGGTATACCGATTTTGACACCCCGCAAATCTCCGTTCAGGGCGGCCGAGTAATCCGGTACGTCCCGGGGCACTGAAGTGGAGTCGGATTGATCATATCCGGATATGATGTTCATCATCCGGGCGCAGTCGCTCACATTCTTGGTCAAGGGTCCGATCTGATCCAAAGATGATGCAAACGCCACGAGGCCAAATCGGGACACCCGGCCGTAAGTCGGCTTCAGTCCCACGACGCCGCAGTGGGAGGCCGGCTGGCGGATGGATCCGCCGGTATCCGAACCCAATGCCGCGAGACACATGTCGGACGCCACCGCCGCCGCTGACCCGCCGCTGGAGCCGCCGGGTATGCAGTCCGGGCGCCAGGGGTTGCGGGTGGTTTTAATGCCCGAGTTTTCGGTCGATGACCCCATGGCAAACTCGTCCATGTTCAGCTTGCCAACGATGACCGCCCCGGCCTCATTCAACTTTTGGATCACGGTGGCATCATAGGGCGGCATAAAACCCTCCAGGATTTTAGATCCGCAGGTGGTGGGCAAGGAGCGGGTGCACATCAAATCCTTGATGCCAAGCGGTATTCCGGTCAGCGGCGTTGCGTTACCCGCGGCAATCCTGGCATCAGCCCGTTCCGCCTGCTGCAGCGCAAGGTCGCCGGAAACCGTAATGAAGGCATCGATCTTACCATCCACCGCCGCAATTCGGTCCAGGACCGCCAACGTCAACTCTCGCGCGGATATTTTCTTCTCGGTTAAAAGCCGGTGAGCCTCACTAATTGTCAGTTCATAAAGTTGCATAAATTACTACCTTAGATCATTACGTGTTTTCATACGACTTGTCGGAGAAACGGTGTCAGGTTTCAGGTTTCAGGTTTCAGCATCATAAGGTTCTGGGTTCCGGGTTCTGGGTTCAGTGTTTATTAGGTTTTACTAATGGGTATAAGGTATAGGGTTTAGGGTATAGGGTGAAGGATGATGACGAATTTAGTAAGAAGATGACTGTCTCGATCCTTGTACCTTAAACCTTATACCGTATACCCCTTAAATCCTAACGATTGAATTCCAAAAGTTACCCAGTTCCCAATCCAAATTCCGAAATCCAAAATCCGCAATCAACACTTCCCTCAATGACCCAAACAGTATAAAGCGCTACAAAAATTGATGGCCAGATTTGGAATTTTGAATTTGGATCATTGGAATTTATTTGGGATTTGCGATTTGAAATTTGGAATTTATCGCAAGGTCAGCCCACCACTTTCGGCACGACAAAATTCCCGTCTTCCTTTTCCGGAGCATTCGCCAGGGCTTTTTCGCGCTCCAGATGTTCCCGTGGTTCGTCCTCCCGGAAGGCATTGGTCAGCGAAATCGCATGGGAGGTCGGTTTGACCCCGTCAGTGTCGACTTCATTGAGTTTGTCGACATAATCCAGAATTTCCCCGATCTGGCCCGCAAACTTGTCAATAGCGGCATCGTCCAGATTAAGACGCGCCAGATCCGCCACGTACAATACTTCGTCTTTGGTAATTTTCATGTCATTTCTCCACCAGAGCCGGTTTATACCCCAGTTTTTTCAAATTTGCCATAGGCTTGCCGGCTTCGGCCTTGTCCTTGAAGTCTCCGACCCTTACCCGGTACCAAATGCCCTTGCCGGGTACTTTCCCGAGGGCCCGGTAGGCGGCAAACCCGTTTCGCTTGAGTTTGTCCACCAGTTTTTCTGCATCCCCGGCCTTTTTAAAAGCAGCTACCTGGATCGTATATAACTGGCTGGCCGGCGCCACCTGACGTTTAGATGCAGATACCTGCTGCTTCGACTTTGACCCGGCCTTGGTCAATCGCTTCATGCTCCGCTTGATTTTAGGTGCCGTCTTTTTGCTGGATTTTGCTTTGGTTTTGGCCTTTGTTGGGGGCTTCGGTTCAACCTGAGCCTTTTGTCCTGGAGGGCCCGTCTTCACGGCAATCTCGGCGTCTTCACGGTCCTGGGGCAAGGCTTCGTAAAAATCAAGATCGGTTCTACCGGTTCCGGACCCGGGAGTCGTGGATACCTGACCCGTACCTTCATTTTCCAACTTTTTTCGGAGCGGTTCCAATTCTTTATGCAATGGGTTGATATCGAATTCTTCGGGTAGGTCATCCCGCCCCACGATAACCCCAATAGCGAACATCCAGCCGCAAATAAACAGAATCACCGCGAGCCAGCCTAAAACCGCACGGCGGCTCAGCACCCAGAAAGGTTTTTGAGTAGGGGATACTTTTCTATTTTTCTTGCCCATGGCTTGGAGCTTTTGCGGCTGACGACCCCGCGCGGTCTAATGATCCTGGTTTACAGGACCGTGATTCCGTTATACCAACCCTCTCTGTTTGTGATTTACGGGTTTGCCATGTTTTTACGCCCCTCCCCCGACAACGGAAGTTTGCAATTCAAAGCAGATTTAGCCGGCCCGTCATCACGATCAAACATTCTCCCATAATTTTTTTTATTAGCCAAGTCAAGAAACGGATCCCAATCCAAAATGATGACCGCCCGTTAATCCCTATTTTTAGCGGATCCTGAAACCCCTGATATCGGAGCGACTTTATCACAAACGCCGTAATTTTGGTGTTTATCAATAAATTATTGTGTGGTATTTTCCCTCAAAATTTGGATAATGGATTCATGGTAGCTTTTGCAGGGGCGCGGAATCTGATTCAATAGGCATCCATGAAAACTTCAATCGTGAAAAACAGTGAGCGTATATAATGTCGGGATTACGAATCGCCGGGCTCCTCATCGGCATTGCCGGGTTAATCGCAACATTTGTACTTTATCGTGGCCCCAAATGGAATCGCTTGAATTTTGCCTTTTTTTCGTTTTTCAATATCTCTCTGATTGCGGTAACGCTTAATCCAAATATCGTCAACTTTCTGCGCGATTTGCTGTCCCTGCAGGAATACCAGTATGGTCGGATCCTGGCCCTGTTGATTATGTCGAACCTCATCTTTGTGTTTTTTTCGATCTACAGCGTTTCCAAAGTTGAAAATTTCCGGCTGCAATTCGATAGGCTGGTTCGCAAACTCGGTACACATCAATTGGCGCCCGTTTCTGACAAGATGCATGCCATTATGGTGTTGATCCCGGCCTACAACGAAGCGCAAAACCTGAGGCACTTGCTTCCCAAAATACCGAAAACAATCGACGGCATGCAGGTTGGCGTCCTGGTCGTGGATGATGGCAGCGATGATGCGACTGCGGAATCGGTTCAAGAACACGGTTATCTGGTTGTCTCTAACATCATCAATCGCGGCGGGGGAGCGGCCCTGCGTCTCGGATACGACATCCTGAGGGCTTCCCCGGCAGACATCTGCATCACCATGGATGCCGACGGTCAGCATCAACCGGAAGAAATCGAGAATCTGATTTTGCCCATCATCAAGGATCACTCCGATGTGGTCATCGGCTCCCGAATGCTCGGTGCCAGAGAAAAGGACAGTCCCGTCAGAGCAGCCGGGGTGCATCTCTTCGGCGCTGTGGTCAGCTCGCTGCTGGGGAAGCGAATCACCGATCCATCCAGCGGATTCAGGGCGTTTAAAATGGATAAAATTAAAAATATCGATTTACGCGAAGATCAATACCACACCAGCGAGCTGATCATCGAAGCCGTCAAAAAAGGCCTGCGCGTCACCGAGGTCCCCGTGACCATTTTGAAAAGAAAATATGGGAAAAGCAAAAAGGGACGGGATTTAAAATACGGCTTCCATTTTGCCAAAACAATTATCAAAGCCTGGTGGCGGTAATCCATGAAGGTGTCAGGGGTCAGCCCGGCCTTCGGGCTGGAAAGCACCCTGTTTGATCAACAAATATCCTTGATATAGCCGCAAAAAGGCGCAAAAAGCGCCAAACTTAATCTTCGCTATCAGTAATATCAATTAGTTACAAAGTCAAAATTCGACAATTTTGACTTTTTACGAGACCGTCAACCTTGGTCAATCAAATATTTTAAAAACGAATATCTAAGGATGGCTACAGATACCCAAAAAGGCCAGGCACTGCCTCCTGTCAGCATCATCATCCTGACCTTCAATGGTGCGAAATATATATCTCAGCTTCTGCGGTCCCTATCGGATCAAACATACCCGAATGCTCAAATGGAAATTATCGTTGTCGACAACGCCTCGATCGATGATACGGTCGACATTATCCGGACCAACCACCCATCTGTCAAATTGGTACGGCTCTCAGAGAATATTGGTTTTGCCGCCGGAAATAACCGGGGACTCCGGTACGCCAACCATGGTCTATTGGTTTTTCTCAACCAGGATACGGTCTGCCATCCCGAGTTTTTAATCTATCTAGTGGCTGCAATGCTTAAAGACCAAACTCTGGCAGCCTGCAATCCGAATATCGTCACACCAAACCCGCCGCACATTAACTCAGTGGATATGAGTTCAGCGCCGGCTTCCCTTTTTGTATGCGACCTGTCACCCTATGGATACGGTAAAAACCGGGTTTTAACGGGAAAACGCCTCTTTTATCCCAAACTGCTTTCAGGATGCGCATTTATAATTCGGCGGGAAGCAATTTCAAAATTGGGATATCTTTTCGATGATCGCATCTGGATGTACGCTGAAGACTCCGATCTCTCACTTCGATTGCATAACTCCGGTCAACGAATCGGTGCAGTCCGGGATTCAGTTGTGTATCATTTACACGATTCCAGTGTGAGGCTGAACCGCAGCAGGCTGGGGCTGGCCGCCCAGGCAATCATGAATCGGGTTTATATTTTTTTTAAAAATATGAATGGATTGGAATTTATCATGTTCCTGCCGTTTTTATTGTTGGGCGGCATTTTTAAGATCCTCGAATTTTCGGTGCCGATGACCAGAAAGGCTATTTACTTCATGCCATTCAGCGTATTTTCGATAACCTGCATGCTACTGGCCATTTCGCGCCTACCCCGATTCGCAGCTGACATGAAGCTCGATCGGGAGAACCGGCGCAAACCGGATCTTTCCCTTTTCAAGCGAATCCTTGACTGTTAAATGTGACCCTGATGAAGCTCAAATTCCTGCTCCGGTTAATAGGTCCGCTGATTTTCGTTATCATCTTCTATTTTTATGTTGATTTGAGCGAATTAAAAAATATCCTCGTCGCCATCCAGTGGCCGTTTTTCGCGCTGAGTGCTGCCATAAACCCACTATTGGTATATTTACGGAGTCACCGCTGGCGAAATATATTGAAAAGTTATAAAATCAGCTATTCAAATTGGCAGTGCTTTAGCATGTATTTTGTCGAAATGGTCGTGATCATGGTGGTGGCGACCGTCGGCACATTTGCCAAAGTGATCTACCTCAAGCGGGACGGCTATGGCTTTGCGCAGCCGATGTTGAGCATCGTATCGGATAAGTACTACGACTATTTGCTACCGTTGATTTTCGGGATTACTAGCGTCCTCCTGGTCTGGCTGGGTGTCGATTCGGATATTGGATTGATCCTTTTTGCTCTGGCAACGGGATTGGCTTTTTTCCCGGCCCGACAGGCCTGTCTGCTTCTGTCTTCCGGGATGATACCGGAACGGCTCAAATCCCTTTTGATTAAAAAAGAGTGGAATGTAGAAGGCCATTTAACGCACATTTTTGATATATTGAACTTCAGAATTTATCTTCTATCGGTGGCGGCATTCGGTCTGTATTTCGCCAGTATCTTTTTTCTGGCTGAAGGACTCAACCTGGAATTGAGTTTTTTTCAGGTCGTCCTGATCATGACCATTACCTCATTAATTGCATTTATCCCCATATCCTTTATGGGCATCGGAACCAGAGATGCCGCCCTGCTTGGGGTTTTCAGTTTCTTCGGCCGCACACCCGAAGAGGCGGTGGCGCTCTCAATGGCGCTGCTGCTGTTGAGAATTGCGGTCGTTTTCATGGGTTCGATTTTCTGGTTCGTCGATCCCCCGCCGCTGAGCGAATTGAAGGAATCAAAGTGAAATTTGCAAAATACCAGGCACTGTATCCGGTCGTTCTGATTGCAGCTGGTTTTCTGATTTACGCTAACACCTATCAGTCTCCGTTTGTTTTTGATGATGAATCGATGATCTTACATAATCACGCCATCCGCATGGAGAAACTGACCTGGAGCGGTATAATAACAGCAATAAGCGGAAAAGGCAGCAATCGCCCGGTTTCGACCTTGAGTTTCGCGTTGAATTACTATGTCGATCGATACAACCCGCGTGGCTATCATCTCGTCAATTTGACGATTCATGTAATTGCCGGTGTTTTGCTCTATTTCTTTCTGATGTTGACACTCAGGATATGCAACCGGCAAAATTCAGGCAAACCGCCATTAGATCATTTCGATATCATTACCATCTCAGGGCTTGCGGCCCTTCTGTGGCTGGTCAATCCCGTCCAAACCCAGTCGGTAACCTATATTGTCCAGAGAACCAACAGCATGGCGGGTATGTTTTTTATGCTGGCACTTGTTCTGTATGTCAAAGGCCGCCTGGCCCATCGCAATGCCGGTGCTGTTTCCGAAGTGGAAAACGGCCAAGGCAGGCCGATATATTTCTTACAACGTTATCATCTCTGGTATCTGGGGTGCGCAATCGCCGGAATGCTCGCTTTGGGCAGCAAGGAAAATTCGGCCACACTGCCCTTTGTTATATTTCTCTACGAATGGTATTTTTTTCAAGATCTCAGCAAAAAATGGCTGACCCGGCAGCTGATCGCGGTTGCCGCGATCCTGCTGCTGTTCGGGTTGATCGCGTTTCTGCACCTGGGATTCGATCCGTGGGAAAAATTTCAGGGCCTGCGGGATTTCTCCGAGGACCGCTTTACCCTTGGAGAACGGCTGCTGACCCAGACGCGGGTTGTGATGTATTACCTTAGCCTCATTTTCTACCCAAACCCGTCCCGCCTCAACCTGGATTACGATTTCCCGCTGTCGGCTTCTTTGTTGGATCCGGTGACGACCCTGCCGGCCCTGATCGGTCTGATGGGCCTCACGGCCCTGGGTATCTATTTGGCCCGCAAGCAGCGCCTGATATCCTTTTGCATATTCTGGTTCCTTGGAAACCTGGTTATTGAATCATCGGTTATTCCCCTGGCAATTATATTCGAGCATCGCTTGTACCTGCCTTCGATGCTGGTATGGCTGATCCCGGTTATTCTGGCCCGACATTATTTCCAATCCAAATGGTTGACGTTCGGTTTGGCTTGCGTGCCTGTGGTCCTTTTAGCCTTCTGGACCGTTGAACGCAATAAGGTCTGGCGCGATGCCGTTTCGCTGTGGGCTGATTGTTCCAAAAAGTCTCCCGACAAGGCCCGCATTTACAACAACCTGGGAACGGCGCAGTTTCGGCAGAACCTGATAGCGGAGGCCCGCCGGAATGTCGACAAAGCCCTGGCATTGGACCCGAAGCTGGCAGATGCCCACTACAATCTGGGACGCCTGCTGGAAGAAGAAGACAACACCAGCGCAGCAATCGAACGCTACCGTAGAGCTATCGAGTTGGCCCCGGCTTCAGTGCCGGCACTCAACAATTTGGGTGTTGCGCTGCTGAAACAGAATGAAATAGACGAGTCGATCGAGCTTTTCAACCGGGCGTTGCAAATCGAGCCGTGGTTTGCACAAACACATAGTAATCTGGGGCTGGCAAAATTCAAGCAGGGTAAAATAGATGCGGCAATTGCACATTATCGCAACGCTATTGACCTCGATCCTGATTTGGCGGAAGTGCATTTCAACCTGGGCGTCGCCCTGGCGCGGCGGGGTGAAACAGATCGAAGCATTCATCAAATCCGCAGGGCCCTGGAGATCGATCCGGATTACGCCGAAGCCCACAA
>JASJCE010000339.1 GCA_030066155.1 Desulfobacterales bacterium
AGTAGATTCTCGGCCGGTATGCGACAGTCTTCGAAAATGAGATCCGCCGTGTCGGATGCCCGCAAGCCCATTTTATTCTCCAGTGGTCCCACAGTCAGGCCATGAGTTCCCTGGTCAACCAAAAAAGCACTGATGCCCTTGTTTGCCCCTAATGCACTTTTCACCGAGAATCGCTGCCTCGGGTGGACATTTCTTGACTTTTTAAGAGCGTCTGTTAGAATCCGTCCGTCAGATAACACCTACGATGCATTCATTTTTTAACCTGGGTAAGGGATAGAGAATGATTCAGCACCTCTAATAACCCCACGTCTCAACATGAGAGTGGGGTTTTTCTGTTCAATATATGAAGTCCCTATCCAATTAATTGTGTGCAGGTCCATATTCGCTAAGCTCATCACCTCTAAAAATCTGATTAACCTAACCTTTGGAAAAGGAGGAATTATATGCCGGAATATTTTAGGGTCAACTACATTGAACAACGGGATGTTTTTGTCGATGGGGTAAAAATGGGACGAACCAATCGCAGAATTGAAATCGGCGGGGGAACCTATGCCATCAGTATGGGAGTGCCCAACGATTATCGCCCCCAATGGCAGCTCGCAACCATAATAGATACATTGCCGGACGAGCCGCTGATTGTAACCTTTGAAAAAATTTGAAGGAGAGGACACTTGAATACCATCACGCGTTTAGCCATTATTACCCTTTGCATGGTTTTTGCGGCCTGTGCACCTCCCCAACTGAATCCTCCGCTTGAAACCTATGATTATCGCCACGGTTATCGCTTCGGCAATTGTTCAACCGGGCATAATCCGGATGATCTCTTTATTGTCCTGACCTTTTCGGGCGGTGGAACCCGGGCGGCCGCTTTTTCATTTGGGGTCTTGAAAGGCTTGCAGGAAACTATGGTCATTCACAATAGTAAGCAGATCAGGCTGCTGGATGAGGTTGACCTCATCTCATCGGTCTCCGGGGGCAGTTTCACAGCGGCATATTATGGCTTATACGGCGAGCAAATTTTTATCGATTTTGAAGAGCGTTTTTTAAAGCACAATGTCCAGGGGGACCTGGCAGTGCGAACATTTGCCTACCCCTGGAACTGGTTCAAGCTGTTATCGCCCAATTTTTCGCGAATTGATATAGCCGCCGCCTACTATGATGAAAAATTATTCAACCATCAGACCTACGGAGGTCTGGCACAGGGCTGTCGCAGGCCCTTTATCGTTATAAATGCCACCGACCTGTCATTGGGTGCCAGATTTGAATTCAGTCAGGGCCAGTTTGATTTATTGCAATCTAATCTTGACGGCGTGTCCATGGGCAGAGCCGTGGCGTCATCGTCCGCATTTCCGGGGCTATTGACCCCCCTGACCATTAAAAATTACGAAAAAACCGTTTTTGTCGAACCCGTGTGGGTCGATCGGGCGATTCAATTTAACAGGGATATTTCACCCCGACGGTACAAGTACGCCCAGGAAGTTCGATCCTATTTTGATACGGCCCATCGTCCGTATGTCCATCTGGTTGATGGCGGTGTATCAGATAATATCGGCTTGCGCGGTATTATTTACAGCCTGATGTATCCGGATGTGCTGATTTCAGGTGATCAAATGAACGTCACCGACAGTCGCGAATTTAACCTGCAACGGATGATTGCCGACCGCAAAATCAAAAATTTGCTGATTATCGTTGTTGATGCCAAGCCTGGTGAGGATGTTCATCTGGACCAATCCAGTCACACCCCGGGTTTGGTTCCCGTGATTAATGCGGTGGCCTCGGCACCGATGGCCAACTATTCGTTTGAAACCGTTCAGCTTCTGCGCGAATATCTGAAGCAAAGACGCAATGAGCTGCGCAAGGCTTCGCAGCCTTTCGAGCTCAGAACCTATGTCA
Organism: Desulfobacterales bacterium; assembly: GCA_030066155.1. Lineage (GTDB taxonomy): Bacteria > Desulfobacterota > Desulfobacteria > Desulfobacterales > JAFDCJ01 > JAFDCJ01. Next base: position 1,894 of record JASJCE010000339.1, read on the forward strand.
TGCACCTGCGATTCGACCTTATTGCCGATCCGGAGGTTCGAAGGAAGATAAAGGAGCTCGGCACCAATTTTAACCTCCCCGACGACGCGGTGGATTTGCTGATCGACCAAGGCAGGCAATTGCTCCGTGATTCTGATATATTCCAGAACAAATTTCTAAAAGACTTAAAATCCTATCAGTAACCAGGAGCCATTGTGCTGCAAAAACCTAAACGGATGGTCATTCTAATATCCTGTGCCATCGCCTTTTCTGCCCGAGAAAAGATAAGGTATTGCTTTTTGAAGGAAAGATGCCCTGGGGTCGGACCACCGTAGAACACTGGCAGTTAAGGCATGGGCTCAAAAACAAGGCCGTTTTTCGGCCTTAGAATGCCTTTTTTACCATAAAAAAGTTGCATCTAAGGAAAGATATAGGTTGTTGCCATACGGGAGATGGCTTTTTCTTAAAACCTCCTTTTTGGCGTTAAAAAGATTACTTTAAGCCCAAAATACGGGACTATTTTTAGCGTAAATCCGTAATTACCGCGCATTCAGCTTGGTCCGACCCCAAATAATATTAAACTGGGTTCATCATCACCTGTCTTGCGCAGAGCGGCATTGCTGTTACAGATAAAAAAATACCGACTTCAAGGAATCGCTTTTCAATTTGAGGCATCCACTCGCCTAGCTTCAGATGCTCTTCGTCGAACCAGACATTAAAGTATAATTTACCTGTCCTTTTTTTTACCAAAGTGATTGAAGTTATGAAACTGGCAGCGCTGGCGGATGTGCAAAGATGGTATGAATCGGGTGAGGCCTGGTAAACCAGGTCTTGCATAAACAACTTGGCAAAGTTTGCCTAATGATCTGTACCGATGCATTGCGCGCCTTCGCGGAGGTACTCAAGATAAATCCGCATGCCGACGGGGCCCGGGCGCGCGTCGAGACGCTGCGCGATAAGTTAAGGGCTCAAGGTGCGTGAAACCGGGCAAAAGTGCGGCTAACTGCATGCACCCACCCTTTTAATTACTACAATGTAGTCCTTTTAGTAATTCCTTGACAATGCCAACGACTTCGTGTAGGTATTTAGAAAATTATTAATCAAACGTCTTGTACTGCCTGGAAGCACGTTAAATTACATCTCTTTCCAACCGTTCGCCTCAGTCCGAGCTGCGCCTCATCCGGATCCGAAATTCATATAGCCGGTAGCTCTTCGATTTTAGTTTCTTATTATTAGCAGCATTTTTTTCACAAAGCCAAATCTCGAGTGATCGGGAAACGGAAAGCTAGAGGCCTCTTTTTGCTTGAGGAAATTTAACTATGATCATTCTGAGAATCGTTATCGTGCTGCTGTCTTCGGCATTCGTCATAACGGGCTGTTGCACACTGATGCATACAAAAGATTTTCCGAGCGGTTGCGGAAATCGCAGTGTGGCAATTATAGTGGAGCCTTCGCTTCTTGCTTCAATCCGAACCGGGCTTAGTCAATTCGAAGCTGATTTGTGCACTGAAGGATACAACACCTTGGAGCACACCGCCGGGTTTTCAAATCCATCCGAGCTTCGCACTTATTTGCAGGGACTCCACGGAGAATCGGGGCGCAATCTTGTTGGCGTAATACTGATTGGTGAAATTCCTCATGCCTATCAGTGGGTAACCCTGCATAGCTCGAACCCGAGTATACCTGAAACGAGTGAAGAGACAATCAGTCTTCAGTATTATTCCGATTTAGATGGCACGTTCGATGCTTCTCCTGGCTACACCTCCCCAGGTGGTCATTTATTTTCATATGATATACACAGTGGTGATTTTGATTGGGAGATTTGGGTTGGCGTGCTGCCTCGTTATAAGGGCGATTTGGAGCAGACGACAGCCGCGATTAACCGTTATTTTGCCAAAAATCATGATTTCCGTACAAGACAGCTTATCCGCCCGAATGTTTTTTTGCAAATAAACGAGCTCTTCCACGCAGCGACTATAGAAGAGCATAACTCAATAATGGAAGGAATGCGCACGGGCACCTATTCATGGACACCCTTGAGTAATGAGGCGGGTGCGCTTCTTTATTTCGACAGTCCGCCGGGAGGACTTTCTATAGATCAAGGTTACAATGACATGCAGGATGGGGTGGCAGACTTCACCGTTACCGACTCGCATGGTTTTTGGGGCGCAAGCGGCGAACTCACTATCGAATCGGTTGAGACCAACCCAATGCAAACATTGTTCTTCTGGAGTAACGGCTGTGCTGTCGGTGACCTCGACCACGCTGACAACTTTCTGACATCAGTGCTCTACAGCCCGACCAGTGACGTACTGATTGCCAAAGGCACCACTAACGATTCGGGTGGTATGGGAAACAATTTAGACGGTTTTTTTGGACATAATATCGCAACAGCCTTGGATGCTAAAGATGCATATGGTGATGCCATTATCGGTCACGTCAATGTGCCCTTAATACCTCCATGGTCAGACAATCGCGAGTTTCATTTCGGCACGACCGTGATCCTCGGAGATCCAACCCTTAGGCGGTCCAGGGATTGGTGGGAACAAGAGTCATATCCTTTGGATTGCACATCAAGACCGGAGTGCACGGTTTGCGTTCGTTACGACGACGGGTTTATTTGGCTCGTGAGAGATTCAATCCAAAGCTGGGAAAGAATAGGTGCGATCCAAACTGCGATAGGTCTTACCGGCCGCTATGAACATATCATCGGCACTAATTCGGTTAGAATAAATCACCATTAAACCCATAGCATATTTAGTCTTAGAGAGTCATTTTGAACCGGCAAGCGCCGGCAAACACCGCAGGTCGCTGCGGGATTGGCGAGCGAAATGAAATTAGTAGTTTCCTTACTGGGCTGCGTGCGCTGCCGAACAGCAAAACATTCCCCGATGCCTGCCGCAGTGAAGCGGAGATCCCGCTGTCGGGGCAGCGGGTCAGTCCTCAGGATCCTTTCCTTTTGTAAATCGACCCTGATTTATTTCTCCCATAGGCTCATTGGAGACCCTCGATACTGGTGTCAATGTTCAGGCCTAAAAAGCCATTTTTTTTCTAAGGAGGTGGTTGGATTATCGCGATCCGTTTGAATAGCCTGTTTAATATTAACTCTACAGTAAAGGAGGAAGAACGATGAAGGCACAACGAAGCATGGTGGGTTGCATTATCATTCTGTTTCTCCTGGTTGCCGGGGGATGCTGCAGGATTCCAGCTTACGAATCAGCCTTTTGGAACGATGCTGGAACAATTCAGTACGATAACAATTGCTACAACTACGGGAACAATAAACGAACGGATACATTCGCCCAACCGGGGAGAAGATCGGGTGACTATCCTAATCCTATGGAATGCACTGAAGTTGCCGCGGCCGCCGTATCGGACGGGCTGGATATTCTGCCGGCCTCAGGTGTTTGCCCCGATGACAAAGTTAAGGTGGCACTATTTGTAGATCCCGATGAGCCCCAGAAGGACTACCATTGGTATCGTCTGGACAGCGATGGCATGTGGTCGCACAAACCCGGAGGCACTGAAGCGACCAATCTCGACCAATCTGGTAATCCGATTACAAATCCCGAAACAGCCGACAGAAACAACCCTGTCTGGGACTTAAACTACACGGATTTTTGCGGCTATTTCTGTTCCTGCTCATCCCGTTCGCAGGGTAATGGCTATGAAGACATTGATTAGAAGGTAACAGACCAAAAAGGAGGGCTCACAATGAAGACCCAATTAAAGACCTTGGCAATATTGGCCGTGTGGAGTGGTGCGCTCCATTTGATGATGCTTATACCCGGAGGGCCAGGTTTGGCCACCACAACGGCGGGGCAGGAAGATATCGTCGTCAGGGTGTTGCTCTATTCCGGGCGGCCCGATCCGGCTTATGTGTTGGACGACCAGAAGACAATCGACGCGATCAGAGATGTCTTCGCCTCGGCTAAAGTGGCGGAAGCGTTTAAAAAGAACACGGTTATCCCATCGATTCTGGGCTACAAGGGCATTCTGGTAAAAAACGCAGGTAAGCGCGGGGGATTGCCTTCCATGTTTGCGGTGTATCAGGGGACGATTGAGGTAGTCGACGGTCAGAAACAGTTTTTATTCGATGATGATCGGCGTCTTGAAAAATTGCTGATTGACGGCGCCGTTAAAAAGGGTGTGATCGACGATTCTTTTTTGAAAAGCTTCAGGAAAATGAAGTAGGCAAAAGATATAAAGGTCTGGTCTCAACATCGTGCAGAATTTTGGCATTTAGACATTATCCATCTAATATCTATGATTGACACAACACCGCTCTATTGATTAAAGAAAACATAGATTGGAAATTGTATCGAAGCCAATTCCCAAAATAACCGCTAATCGCTGCTTTTTAGCATCGTTCTATGCCGACAAAAAAGGGGATATTCAATTGAAGCCAACAAAAGTCACGCCTGCCCGAAAGAAAAAGATCAAATCCCTGCTGGTGATGATGAACAAACAGAACAACGGTTTATTCCCGTTGTCCCGCCGCTGATCGAGATGATGAATCTGGTGACTTCCGATGAGGAATTAGACTACCTTCTCCAAATGGGAACCGGGCTCTATGACTGTAGGCAGGCGGCGATGGCCAGCAAAATGTCCGACGAGCAGTTTCAAACCTTTTTTGACACGATGAAGCGAAAGGGGCTGGTTCATATTGAATTCGATAAAAGCGGTGAAGAGCTCTATCGGCTGAATGCCATTGCCGTCGGTTGGTATGAGACCATGATGCACTATATCGTTGGAAAATCTGATGAGCGCGCCTTTTCCGAAAAATGGAATGAATTTTTCAAATTTTTCCAAAAGTTTAATGTCCCCGTGGGGGAATGGGAGAAAATCCCTCGCCTTTAAGCGAAGACCACGTCCATTTGTTCGTATCGTTGCCACCGTACCATTCGGTCAGCGATGTGATGAAAAGGGTCAAAGGAAAAACATCATACAAGTTGCTGAGCGAAAACCGTATGCTGGCCAAGAAATTTTGGGGTCGTCATTTGTGGGCTCGCGGTTATTTTGCGGCTTCCTCAGGAAATGTCACAGATGAGGTCATAGCCGAATATATTCAGTTACAGGGCAAACAAAAGCGAGCCCGCGATGGCGACTTTACGATAGATGGTGTTGAGTCGTCTTTAGACGACTAAGTTTGAAGCCACCGGCTTCCAGCCGGTGGAGACTTCACTTGAACTATCAACGATTTGTTAAGTTTTGACTATTACCTCGTTTTTAACGCAAGCGTTCCAGATATTGTCAGGGACGCATTTTTTACAAGCAAAACAGGGTCTGACATTAATCCGACTGAGTTTTACAAATTTCGATTCCAGTCCGGTTGCATCCAGGATGGTGCCTACCAGTCGATCTGTATTGCTATTTTTAATGGGGCTTCCCGATATACCCAATACTTCTGCACTCATGTGATTCTCCTTTTATTTCACCTAATGTTGTACGTGACCGCTATCCAAACAGGAACTTACCTATCCCGTGAATCAAGCAACTATATGCCTCTACTTCCAGTGGATTACCGGCGCTTTCCTCTCCGGTAACCGGTAATACTTAAACTTGGGATACCCGATCATCATCGGGTAGAACCAGGTGTGTCCCTCGGGCAGGCCCATGGATTCCACCAGCTCTGGGGTGGCGAGCATGGCCGCACGGAGCAACCCGGCCCAGCAGGTGCCCACACCCAAAGGCAGGGCGGCCAGCTCAAGATAAGTCAAAGCGATGCTCAAGTCGACTAAGCCGTTGGCGTTCTCTTTGGGAGCGGAGGCAACAATTAGGGTCTGAGCGGTACGTAGGATGCCGTCGTAGCCAGTGGTCCAACGAGCTACAAAAGGGCGGAAGTAATCGGCCGCCGGACAGTCGGGCTGGGCTTCGATGACCCGCTTCATCCAGTTGATGGTTTCCTGGGACAGCATCTCCAATTTATCCCGCCCTTCGATCACCGTCCAGTGGAGGTTCTGGGCGTTGCTGGCCGTGGGAGCGTAACGTGCCGTCTCGATCAGCTGTTCCAGGGTTTCGCGGTTCATGGCTTTGTCCTTGAACACTCGGATGGATCGTCGGGATCGGAGGAACTGCTTGGCCTGATTCCAGGAC
>JASJCE010000340.1 GCA_030066155.1 Desulfobacterales bacterium
AGTGTGTGATCGCCGATGGTGATAATATCACCATCTTTAAGCCAGTGAGAGTTGATCAACTGCTCGTTGACGAAAGAACCGTTTTTACTCTGGAGATCGATCAATACGAACCGTCCTCCAAGGGCTTCAACTTTGGCATGATGGCTGGAAACCGCCGGATCTTCAATGACAATCGTATTGTCCTCCCGGCGGCCAATGGTCAGGGAGGCACCCTGTCGCAGCTGGAATTTTTCCAGCAACCTGTTTTTGAGTCTCAGTTCCAGTGCCGGCATGTCGTTTCCTGTTGGTTAATCCACAAATTAATCCGCCCTGGAAAATAGATTGTTCAAGATTGGTCGATTTAGATATAATCTAAATATTCGTCCGAAAATGTGGTCGGCGGATTAATTTTTATTTGCTGCGCGATTTTTCAGGTCATTTGACCTCCAAATCCTTCGGGTGATAGGTCCGCATCGTTAAATCATATAATACAACGCGGTTTGCGTCAATATTACCCCTGGTCAATACTAGTTCAACTGTATGAATATATTTGAAATATTATCGTTATATCGATCATATTTGACAGTCAGATAATGCCTGCTTTTACGCCCAGAGAACTCATCGAATTGATTGCTGCCGATCCCCTCAGGTCAAAATCCGCAGGTTGGTCAGCTGCCTCAGGGAGAACATGGACAGGAGCGCCGGCAAAGTCAGGTTAAACAGGCTTTCGCTGGTGCGGCCGTATAGATTAACGACAGAAGATATCCCCCGGGGCGGATCGAATTTTGTCATGACAGCCTGAAATATGGCCTCTTTAAGTCCGGCCAGAAGCGGGCTGGCCACCGCAATGGATCCCAGTACGACATAGGTTTGAATATCGCCGAAGGAAATGATTTTCGGTCTGGAGGACAGACGCAGGGTTTTCAACTCCTCACCGGCTATCAGCGACTTAATATTGGCAGCGACCAGCTCCCCCATATCCATGGCATGATAGGCCTGCTTGCTTTTCAAATCCGGAATATCGGCCGCATCGCCGGCAACAAAGATCGAATCACACGACGTACTCTGCAGAAATTCGTTTACCGCCACCCAGTCTGCAGCGTTGTGGGTCAAGCCGGATTTGCGCAGCAGGCGAGTCGGGGCGGCGCCCCCGGTCCAGATGATGGCATCGGCCATCAGTTTCCGGCCGGATGACAGCCATACCTTGTCTCTGGCCAGTTTGGTTACCCGGGAAGAGGTGTGGAAACGAACATTAAACGATTGGCATGTCTTCCGCAAATCCCTATCGATTCCGGCTGGCACGCGGTTCAGAAGTCTTTGTTTTTTTTCGACAAGATGCACTTCCAATCGCGGGTAGCGACGATACCGTCGCAGTATTTCGCCCAGGGCTTCGATGCCTTCCAGTCCACCGCCAACGATCACAAGTGAAACCCGGCGATCCCGACGAATAATCCTTTTCATGAGTTGGCCGATCCTCTGGCAATCCGCCACGGTTTTAAAGGGCATACCAAACCTGGCAGCGCCGCTGATTCCCAGGGTGTCATTTACGCCGCCGGTGGCGACGACGCAATAGTCAAAAGGCAACTTCCGGCGTGCGCTGGTGTAGATCCTTTTTTTCACCGGATCGATCGTCGTGACGGTATCCTCAACGAATTGATGACCGGCACGTTCAATCAGGCGCTTTCGGTTCAGTCGCAGGCTTTTGACTTTTTTCACGCCGGAAAGCAGCTCATGAATATTCGGTAAGAATTCAAAATACGGGTGTCGGTCGACCACCGACACCTGATAACGTCGCGGTAAATTGATTGCTACCGTCAATCCGGCGAAGTTGGCTCCGACGATGGCGATTTTAGCTGAATTTTGCATTTTATTGGGACTTTTATGTTTACCGGAAGCTTTCAATGCCATCCAATTTCTCTGTTGCTGGAACCGGCGCACATTTACAGTATGCATTTTTTCCTGGATTTAAAGCCATCGCCGGCTAGCTTCGGGAATAGATCCACGCTGCATTGACAACCTTTCAATGGTGATCACTATCTAAATACTTTCCCTTGAAAAATAGCGAATTTAAAAATATAGACGCCGACGTTTTAATCTATCAAGCTATTTCAGACGTTGATACAAGCGACTATTCAACACGTGTTACTTTTCAAGGCCGATAAACTAATCGTCCGGTCTGCATAATTCTGGCAGATTTTGAATGAAGGTGGCCGGCACGATAAGGAGACGCAAACATGAAGCACTGGAGATTTCTTTGGGGACTCGGGATTATTTTATTCTGGGGATCAGCCGCTCATGCTCTGTACATTGATCAAGGTATCCATGGCATGAAGTGGGGCGGGTCCGTTTCGGATTATGAGCGGATGGTTCTGGTTCATCAAAACCAGGCAGCCAAATTTTATGTCAAATCGGACACACAGTATTTCGCTGCCAACCAAAAAGTCTCGCGGGTATCTTATGGATTTTACCGTGATCAACTGTATGCGGCCTTTGTTAGATTGCAGTCAGTTGAGCAATTTTCGAAACTGGCCGAGATATTCTCCGAAAAACACGGTACACCAAGGGTTTCTTACGAAGATGCCGGTAAACAGGTTATCTTTCGCTGGAAGGTCGATAACGTTAAGATAAAATTGAAAATGAAAGACTCCATCGGGATGTACAAGCTGGCATTTTACTATTCGCCCCTTTCAGATCAGCTTAATCAAGAACACCTGGATCAAATACCGATTCAGGCTTACGGTCCGGAATCCTCAGATGAACGCGAGACGGATCAAATCGTTCCCCTAATTGAGTATTGAATTAAAGCGTTTGTTAAAAACAACGTTCCGATATTAGGGATGTTGTAATTTTGCTTCTGTTCCTTTCAATGACATCCGGTATAGTTGTAAGGAGAAACGATTAAAAAAAAACGGTTGCCGGAGGCTGCCGGCAAACCGTTTTTGGAGGAGAACAGATGAAGAAATTATTAGGCTGTTTTGGGTAGATGCAAATCTGTTGCCATTTTACTTTTCTTGTTGCAAATAATTGGCTAATTTTCAAATAAAACTCACAATAACAAGTATTTATAAAATATTATAGAGATGCTCAACATTTCTGAAGATCACATATTAACGCTCAAAATTTTGATAATCGGTTCATAATATTTAACCGTATTGCTTGCAATAAATCTAAAATTTTGAATTTACTCGATATTATTCCTTACATACCGGGTTCATAATTTTGAATCCGATTTGGGACGGATGCTTATATTCTTCTAACTATCTAAAAAAGCGTGTGTTACAGCTGTTCAAACTTTTGAACTCGGACGCTCAACCGTCACCGTATTTAACTGAAAATAACCGCTCACCAAATCGATATAATGGGTTAGCCTGACAGTCAATAGACCTTGAATTACCTCCTGAGAACCCGTATCCAGCGCCAGACATTCAGAAGTCCGATTAAGGAGCTGGCCACATATGTCAATGCGCAGGCCATCAGAATGGCCCGGGCTGCCGGGACATCCTCTTCAGGGATGTAGCGGTCTTTTTTCAGCATCGGAAGCGCACGGTTAAAGCTGGCATCAAATTCGGTAGGCAGGGTTAGCAAGTGAACAAGGACCGGTATGCACAGGGTGGTGAGTCCACCGATGAACATCAGAACGCCGACGGAGGGCGCGCGGGTGATACCGGCAAGGACCGGCACCGCTATCATGATGATAGCTCCGAACCGTTCCAGTTTCTGCGCCGTACCGATCATCCGGGTACGCGTTTTGAGCGGTTTGTAGTTGATATGGTCCTGGATAGCATGTCCAACCTCGTGGGCTGCGACGACAACCGACGTGAGCGATTTGCGGCCGCACATCTTTTGGGTCAGGCGGATCGTTTTCTCAGCCGGATCGTAATGGTCGGCAGTCTCGGTTAACTCGACACCAACCTCTCTCAGTTCCAGGCGTTCCAAAGCCAACCGGGCCAGGTCGATTCCACTGCCCGAGAAATACTCTTTGCGATTATAACGATTTAAGACAAAGCTGGCCCACAAATGAGGCCCGAAAATGACAATAAGCGCAATTATAATAATGTAAATCATATGCTAAACTTAAATTCCGAGCAGTTCATGTCAACCTCGGACTTCCGATATTGAACCACTACCTGCAGTGGCGGACCCGGAAAGGTTCTACCGACCCAGTGTGCTATAACCCAAACCGGCGAAGCCGGAAATGAATATTGAAAATTGAATAATGAATATTTGTGGAATTCTATCGATCTTATATCGCCTCTCACCAAAATAGTCGGAATATCGTTTCTCAAATCCTGCGCAAACATGATTTGGTTTTAATAGATAGGCAAGATATAAAATACGAAATATGATATTCGAATTTATATCATAACCGTTAGGGCGTTCCCTTGCTATAAAGCTTAGGAGCATCGGTACCTCAAATGAATTTCTGACTTGATAAGGAGCACAAGATGAATCGTGACGAAATGCTAAGCAGAATCCTCGATCGGACGGAGCCGTGGGAAATGCTGGTGGTCGGCGGCGGTGCCACCGGCATTGGTATTGCCGTCGACGCCGCCTCCCGGGGATATGATGTTCTGCTGGTTGAGCAGAGCGACTTTGGCAAAGGCACCTCGTCTCGCAGCACCAAATTAGTTCATGGCGGGGTTCGCTATCTCCAGCAGGGGAATATTACCCTGGTAATGGAGGCCCTTAAAGAGCGGGGCATTCTGCGGGACAACGCGCCCCACCTGGTGCACGACTTGGCCTTTATTGTACCGAATTATGACTGGTGGGAGGCACCCTTTTACGGCATCGGACTTAAAGTTTACGATCTGCTGGCCGGGCGCTACGGTTTTGGCCCGTCAAAAATGCTGTCAACCGATGAAACCCTAAAACGGATCCCCACACTGAAAACCAAAGGATTGCGCGGGGGTGTCATCTATTATGACGGCCAGTTCGACGATGCCAGGCTTCTCATCAACCTGATGCGAACAGCAGCCGAGCAGGGGGCGACCCTGCTCAATTACGCCGGAGTGGTTGCATTTGAGCACGATTCGGCCGGATTTATCAACGGTGCGGTCTTTGAAGATCAGGAGACCGGCAAAGAACACCGCATCAAAGCGAAAGTGGTTATTAACGCGACCGGTCCCTTCGCCGATCAGTTGCGAAAGCTGGACGAGGCGGATGTTCCGGCTCTGATATCACCCAGCCAGGGCGTTCATCTGGTATTTGACAACAGTTTTTTACCGGGAGATTCCGCCATCATGGTACCCCACACGAAGGACGGACGGGTGATGTTTGCCATCCCGTACCTTGGGGCCACACTTGTCGGTACCACCGATACTCCGATTTCTGAATCGACCCTTGAGCCTCGAGCACTGCCCGAGGAAATTGACTTCATCCTGGAAACGGCCGGTCTGTATCTGCAGAAGGCGCCTTCCCGGGAAAATGTTCTTAGCGTTTTTACCGGAATTCGGCCCCTGGTTGGAGCAAGCGACGATAAGAACACCGCTTCCCTTTCAAGAGATCATACGATTCTGATTTCCAATTCGGGGCTGTTGACCATTGCAGGCGGCAAATGGACGACCTATCGGCAGATGGCGGAAGACTGTGTCAGTCATGCGGCCACTCTTGCCGGGCTGGATGCCCGACCCTGTGTCACCAAGCGCCTCAATATCCATGGCTATCACAAAAGCCCGCAAAAGTTTGGTGCACTGGCGCTCTATGGTTCTGACGCGCCGGCGATTCAGGACCTACTGCGTGCCGATCCCGTCCGTCAGGAGCCCATACACCCGGCCCTTACCGCGCGTTGCGGTGAGGTCGTTTGGGCGGTTCGCTTCGAAGGGGCGCGCACCGTTGATGATTTTCTGGCACGGCGAACCCGCAGTTTATTTCTCAATGCGAAAGCCGCGGTCGAGGCCGCTCCCAAAGTTGCCGCCCTGATGGCTGCCGAACTCGGTTATTCCGAACAGTGGGAACAGGAGCAGGCCGAGGCGTTTACCCGTATCGCGGGTCATTATTTGCCGGCTACTGACTAACGTTTACTTCAAATGGGGGGAAATCATGTCATTCGCCGGGTTATCTCGCAGGCAATTTTTAGAACGGCTGGGAATCCTGGGTGGCATCGGCGCCGCGTATTATGGCCTGGGACCAATCGGCCTGCTGCCGCCGGCAAATGCTGCTGCCGGCCCGCCGCAGATCAATTACAACATAGGCGGGGGACGGCATGTCGTTATCCTGGGGGCCGGGATAGCCGGCCTGTGTGCGGCGTATCTGCTGCGCAATACGCAATTTAAGGTGACGATCATTGAACCCGCTCGACAGGTGGGTGGCCGCTGCCTGACATTGCGCGGCGGGGATATCATTGCCGAACAGCACACCGATAGCCACGGCGAACCATTTAAACCGGCAGTTTGTCAATTCGACCATGATCCCCAGCTTTACCTTAATGCCGGTGCCAGTCGAATTCCCCAAAGCCATTCGGCTATCCTGCGGTACTGCAGAGAGTTGAAGGTTAAACTGCAGCCCTTTATTTTTGCCTGCCGATCCAATCTGCTTCAAAACGATCAATTTAACGGGGGTAAGCCCGTTCCGCTGCGATGGGTCAAACATGACCTGCGCGGGCATATTGCCGAGATTTTAATGCATGCAGCCAGGGATGATCAATTGGCCGGATTTGTCAGGCCCGAGAACCGTCGCGTCTTCAATCAAATGGTTAAGTATTTCGGCAGCCTCAAAGAATCCAAACAGTCCCTGAAATACCGGGGTACGCGACGGGGCGGCTACGCGAAAAAACCGGGAGCCGGTCCGGTCCGGGGAACGCTGCGCGAATCTTTTGAACTAAATGAAATTTTGGCGTCCGGAATATGGCATACCGGACTTTTAAGTGACATGTATCTTTACTGGCAGTCTAGTTTGATGCAGGCAGAAGGCGGCATGGACCATATCCCCCGCGCATTCAAAAAAAACCTCGGGGCGAATGCCCGGCTCCTGCTGAACCGGCAGGCTGTAGGCATCAACCGGGCAGCAGACAAAGTTTATATTCAGCAATCCGGATCCGGAGAAACTCTGGCGGCGGACTATTGTATTTCGACCATGGCGCCGCCATTGTTGAGCACTATACTGGACCAATCGTTTGCGCCGGATTTCAAGGCTGCCCTGGCCAGGACCTATATGGTCCCGGCCTGCAAAGTCGGCTGGCAGACTAAAAACCGGTTCTGGGAGGAAGAGACCGAAATTTACGGTGGCATCAGCTGGACGAAACATATGATCAGTCAGGTCTGGTATCCGTCCCACGGCTTCCACTCGCAAAAGGGTGTGCTGACGGGAGCTTACATGTTCGGAAATTCAGCCGAGTCGTTTGGTTCGATGTCCAATGCCGCAAGGCTGGCCGTTGCGATGGCGGGCGGTGAGAAACTGCATCCGGGATTGTTCAAGCAAAACATTGAAAACGGCGTGTCCATTGCCTGGCAGAATATGCCCGGCCAGGCCGGTGGATGGGCCTACTATCGAAACCAACCCGAGAATCCCGATTATATGAAGATCAACGAGCCCCAGGGGCGATTGCTGCTGGCAGGCGATTACTACAGCTATCTCTCCGGTTGGATGGAGGGTGCCGTACTCTCGGCGGAGCTTGCCGTAAAACGCCTGACCCGGATGGCCGCCGAGAAGAAGGTGGCGTGAGCGTTCACAGGTTCAAGGTTCACCGTTCAGGGTTACTTGAGTTTACAGGCATCGATATGGCCGCAAAAAGCGCAAAAACAAAATTCACTCAGTCCTGATGCAATCGCCATTCGCCATTCGTCACTCGTCACTCGTCACTCCCGATTCCTACTCCATATAGCGATCGTAGAAAAAATCCTTGCATCGCAGGCGCATGGTTTCGGTTTCATGGTCCATCTGAATTGATAAAATTTCTGTCTTCAGGCAGGACGGGCAGTATTCTGACGCCATTTTGCGCGATATGGTGGCCTTGCCGTTCTGGTAGTCGAAATGGGCCGCAAATT
>JASJCE010000341.1 GCA_030066155.1 Desulfobacterales bacterium
ACGTTTCTTACACCTGGCGTATCCCCGCCAGTCTCCTACGTGGGCGTGCTACCGTTGCGCTGATGACGGGGTGCGAAGCCCCACGGACAATGTACCGAACCGGGTGGAAACCGCGAGGCGGACACCCATCCGGAAACCCCGTCCGGTTAAGGGCTAGGGTCCGGGCAATATGGCGAGATTAACCAAAGGCTCAGACGCGTCGTCAAGACCGGCCGGCCTACTCGGGGTTAATAGGCTAAAGCCGTGGCGCTAGCAGGTTGCCACGGGTGACCAGGTTGCAGGTCAATAACGTGCCTGCACGGAATTGTTGAGTCACCGGCGTTCAGAGTCCGCCTAAGTTGCCCATGATGGTCAATTACGAGGAACGCGGAAAAGCTGTCTGTCCGCCATGTGCAAGGCATGGCAAGCTAACCGCAAGGCAAGCCCATGGAGGGACAGTTTTGAGATGCTGGAAAAAGCAAATGCCACCCTGTAGTGGGGTGGATAGGACATGCAACATGGTCCAAGTCGAAAGGTTGCAGGCGTCTAGTGCCTGCTGCCGAAACGACTGCCCACGTCCAGCGGGTGTTTCATTGCGAGAAAGTTTGGAGAATCTTCGAAGATGAGAACGCAAATGACGGTAGCCCAAAATGGTACTGGTGCCCTCATCGACGATGCCAAGCAATGGCATGCCATTGACTGGCGACGCGCACAGCGCGAAGTTAGAAGACTGCAGATGCGTATCGCAAAGGCTGTTAAGGAGAACAAGCCCGGCAAGGTCAAAGCCTTGCAGTGGCTTGTGACCCATTCGTTCTACGCCAAGCTCCTGGCTGTGAAACGAGTGACATCGAACAAAGGTCGAAAGACTCCCGGTGTCGATGGCGTCGTTTGGAAAGGCGCCCGCACCAAAATGAGGGCTGCTCGCAGCCTGAAGCGACATGGCTATAAGCCCCTGCCGCTGCGAAGGATCTATATTCCCAAGAAAAACAAGGGCAAACGCCCTTTGAGTATTCCCATTATGTACGATCGGGCAATGCAGGCACTGTATAAGCTGGCACTGTCACCGGTGGCGGAGACCACGGCCGACCCGAACTCCTATGGATTTCGCGAAAGTCGTCGATGCGCCGATGCCATTGCCCAATGCTTTAATGCGCTGTCAAAGCCCAACTCGGCAACGTGGGTTTTCGAGGCGGATATTAGAGGATGTTATGATAATATCAGCTTCCAATGGATGCTGGCTAACATTCCGATGGATCGTGAGGTCTTGCGCAAGTGGTTAAGGGCCGGGTATGTTGAAAACGGCATCAGCTACCCGACACGCAAAGGAACTCCCCAAGGTGGTATTATTAGTCCCACCTTAGCAAATATGACCCTCGACGGGTTGGAGCAAGCCGTAATCCGTGCAGTGCCCCGTCGATCACGGGTTAATTTTGTGCGATACGCCGATGACTTTATTGTCACGGGTAAATCCAAACGGATACTCGAAACCATGGTCAAACCGGCGATCGAAGAGTTCCTGGCAAAACGCGGTCTGACGCTTTCCAAGGAAAAGACTGCGATCACGCACATACGCGACGGTTTTACGTTCCTCGGGCAAAGCTTACGCAAACACAATAAGACGCTGCACATCACCCCGGCAAAAGAGGGCGTTCTAACCCTCATGCGTAAGGTAGGAGCATTGACCCGCAAGTACAAAAGTGCACCAATGGTGGTATTGATTAAAGAGCTCAACCAGTTACTTCGGGGTTGGGCCAATTACCACAGGCATGTGGTGGCGACGCGTGCGTTTGGCTATGTCGATACGAATGTCTTTCGTCAACTCTGGCGTATGCTCAGACGCAGACATCCTAAAAAGTCCAACAGCTGGCTGGCCAAGCGGTACTGGACAGCCGCCGGACAAAAGCATGTGTTCTCCGTCATTAAGAAAATCAAGGGCACGCCACGCTTATACCAGGTTGTCAGAACCAAATCAATCGGGATCAAGCGCCATGTCAAGATCAAAGCCAAGGCAAACCCCTATCTGAAAGAGTACGCGGCCTATTTTTGGCGCCGCAGAAACCTCAAGGGAGCAACCTGGGCGCTGACATGGGGGTGATGTGAACAGTCGGGCCACCCCACAAGGGTGTCCTTTTGAAATGCTTGAGCCCCGTGATGGGAAACTATCACGCTGGGTTCTGAGGGGGGAATGGGGCTGAGAGGCCCCTGCCCTACCCGGTGCCCTCATCAATCTTTGCCCCATTCTCTTCTTGACAATAAATTACAACATATTTACAATGTAATTATGAATTTAATCGGTTTTTCTTGGGATGACCGCAAAAATCTCGCCAACCAAAAGAAACACAGGGTGTCATTTGAGGAGGCGCAAACAGTTTTTTTTGATGAACATGCCATCGAGTATGATGATCCTGACCACTCAGACTCTGAAGATAGGTATTTAATGTTGGGAAATAGTTACCGGATTCGAGTTTTGGTTGTAAATTACACATTACGAAAAAAGGATACAGAAATCAGAATTATTTCTGCAAGGAAAGCAACCAAAAAGGAACAAAAAGCATATTTCGGAGAAAAGTTATGAGAAAAGAATACGATTTTTCAAAGATGAAAGGCCGCAAAAATCCTTATGCTAAAAGGTTAAAAAAACAAGTAACCATTCGAATGGGTGTCGATATTATCGAATATTTTAAACGGATGTCAGAAGAAACAGGCATACCCTACCAGAATCTGATCAATCTTTACTTGAGGGATTGCGTTCAATCGGGCCGCAAGATTTCGATCAAGTGGGCGTCATAAATAAGGAGCATAGCAAGGGATTCAGGGATTGAGGGATCGAGGGATTGAGGGATTGAGGAATTTAGGAGTTGAATTGAGGAATTTGGGGATTGAGGAATTGAGAGATTAAAGGATTACGAACTCGTAAAAAGTCAAAATTGTCGAATTTTGACTTTGCAACTTAGTGATATTACTGGTAGCGAAAATTAACTTTTGCGCTTTTTGCGCCTTTTTGCGGCTATATCATTAATAGATAGAATACCTTCAATTCCTGAATTCCTAAATTCCTGAATTCTCCAATTCTAATCCCTCAATTCCTCAATCCCTGAATTCCTAAATTCCTAAATTCAACTCCTAAATTTCTTTTAAACTTTTTTTTAAAAGTATTAAAAACTTTTATAATGATCCTCAATTTTGAGGTCCGTAATTGCCGGGATTTTTCCGATGCAAATTTTTTAATATTTTAAAATTATTACATATTCAAATTATCATGGCATTTTTTGATAACTTTTGCACGTATTTTGCTTCAGAAGAATGTCAAACATAATGTCGCGATAATTGATCCAAGGCGACAGTGACTTTTTTTTAGTTTTCCGCTTGCAAAAGGCAATCCACACGAAAGTGTGGTCCGCAAAGCCACCGGCCTAAGTTCCGATACTCGGAATATGGCAGCGGGGTTGCCAGGCGGATCAGCAGCTTCAGGGGTGCTGATCTTGCAAACTAGACCTACGGAATCCGGAGGTGGCCCAGTGCTTTATCAGATGACATCAACATCACGTTTCCCCCAAAGACGGTCTTTACTTTTTTTTGAGGTCGCTGAGCTTAACGGTAGAACAACAGATAGCCCGCATCCCGGCGTGATGCTCACAGGACCGGGGCGCGGCCGGCTCAATCTAATAAAAATAGTCGATTCGTTGCGAAAGATTTTTTGGTCTTTAATCAACTTTAATAAAAGGAGGTTCGAAATGAAAAAGGTGTTCGTATTGTTTAGTGCATTTGTATTCATCGTGGCCTTAGGGGCACAAGCCGGAGCGGTCGTGACCGGCTTTGTCGACAATCCGGAGGGCAATTCCGCTGATTGGGCAAGCGATGTGGCGGCCCTGGGCGGAGAGGTCAACACCAACGTCAATTTTGACAGCCATCCCGACGGCCTGCTGCAAAACAACTTTTACAGCACTGCAGATGGGGTGACGCTGAACATCATGCCGAGTACCAGTGCGGTGGCAAACGGACAGGGACCGGGGCAAGCCAATTCCTGGGCCACGCCGGTGTCACCGGGCGAAGGGGTGCACCCGCCATCCAAATACCTGATGGTTGAAGGGGGCGTGATCAGTCTGACGATTACCTTTCCAGCACCGGTCTACGGCGCCGGGCTGTATGTGATCGATTACTTCGATCCCTGGAACCAGGCGTCCTTGACGATTTCGGCTTACGCCGAAGACGGCAGCCTCCTGGGAAGCTACGATTCGGTGCAGTTTAACTTCCAGACCGATAAGCAGTATTTTATGGGCATCAGCAGTTCAGATGGCGATATCGGCTCGATCGTTTTATCGGCCGATACAAGCGCAACGATGGACCTGATCGGTATCGACGACATCCGCTTTGCGGCGGCCGAGCCGGCGGAGGAAGAAGTGGAAGTCACGGCCGACCGTCTCCTGGAGTTCTTTGACGAGGCGGCTGCCGCCGGCAGGCTGCAAGGCAATAGTCGTTTCAAATGGTATTCCAAACTTCGACTATGGATGACCCGCAAGATGCTTGCCTCCGCGGTAAAGGCGGCAGACCGGGGCAAAATTCGCAAGGCGAATACCAAGCTGAAGCGCGTATACCGGCGCTGCGACGGTAAAAGACGCCCCAAAGACTTTGTGAATGGAGAAGCGGTTGCGGAATTGGCGAAAATGATTGAAGAGGTGAGGGCGAGCCTCGATCGGGATTCGGATTCAAAATTTGCGCGATCCAGGAAACGGTAAGCGATTTTGCCTAACAGCCAGGGCAGGGCCGGCTACGGCCCTGCCTTTTTTTTGCCAATGGTAGCGAACTTTCCCGTCAGCCATCCCCAAAACGCTTCGGAAGTGAAGTTTTCGGTCACCGAAGTCTCGTGTGAAATAGATGAAGGGATGTGGAATGGATTCGATTTTAATTTTTTTTTTAGACGGGATTATCAGGATTTTTTCGCCTGCGGCGAGAGGCCTTTCGGCCGAAGGCCGCATTATCCTAATTATCCTGTTGATCCTGTCCAGCTATTTTCTTTAAGATAAGAATCCATTCCTCTTTTTCTTTCAAAATTTAGAGTTTCTTTTCCGATCAGACCGGCTGTTTTTTAGCCGGAGGCCGCGCTTATACGCGATGGGCTTCATCCAGCACGGATCGCGTGGTGCGGAGCAGATCAGGCAGTGAAAGCGGCTTCAGCATGAAGGCTTTGATGCCGAAATCCAAAGCCTGGGCGGCAGTGATGCTTTCACTAAAGCCGGTGCACAGAATGATCGGTATCTGGGGCCGCAGGTTAATGATCTCTGCTGCCAGTTCCAGACCGCTCATGTTGGGCATGGTCATATCGGTGATCACCAGATCGAATTGATCCGGTTTGGCCTTAAACAATTCGAACGCTTCAATACTGCTGGTACGCGGCGTCACCCGGTACCCGTAGCGCTCCAGCATCTGCTGGCCGATGTCAACCAGCAATTTCTCATCATCCACAAACAATACCTGCTCCGAGCCCTCGGGCAGGGGGCCTTCAGATTCGGTCTGCGGTTGATCCCGTGATTCGACAATCGGCAAAAACACATCGAAGGCGGTCCCCTTGCCCGGCGTGCTGGAAACCGTGATGATTCCGCCGCAGCTGTTAACGATCCCGTGCACGACAGCCAGTCCCAAACCGGTGCCCTCATCCTTGCCCTTGGTCGTGAAAAAAGGCTCGAAAATCTTTCCCTGGACCTCGGCGGACATTCCCTCGCCGCTGTCCGCCACCGTCATTTTCATAAACGGACCGGCAACCAACCCCGAATGGGCCGCCGCAAATTCGGGATTCAGCTGCTCCCGGCTCAGGTATACCTCAAGCAACCCGCCGGTCTCGCGCATAGCATGCTTTGCGTTGGCACACAGGTTCATCAGGACCTGGTGTATATGGGTGGGATCGGCCAGGACCTTGATATCACTGGCAATTCTGGAGCGGATGGTGATGCTGCTCGGCAGGGTCGACCGCAAAAACTTCAAGGCCTCCCTGACGATTGAATTGACTTTCACCGGCTGCCGGTCCTGCTCTGCCTGGCGGCTGAACGTCAAAATCTGCTTGATCAGATCGCGCGCCCGCATGCCGGCGCGAAAGATCTCCTGCAAATTGCCGTGCAGGGCAGAACCCTTCCGGGTTTCCTCAAGCGCCAGTTCGGTATAGCCGACCATGGCGGATAAAATATTGTTGAAATCGTGGGCAATACCGCCTGCCAGCGTACCGATGGCTTCCATTTTCTGAGCCTGGCGAAGTTGTGCTTCGAGCCGCCTTCTCTCTTCTTCGGCGGCCCGGCGTTCGGTAATATCTCTGGCAATCCCCAATACGACTGCTTTGCCCTCGATATTGACCGGAATCGTCGAAATCTCCGCGTATACCGGTTTGCCGTCTTTCCGCATCAACTTGAAACCATACGGTCCGGTCGGCTCTCCGCGTTGGTTCCGTTTCAGCAGGTTCAACGCTCTGGGAATATCCGCTTCAGAGAGCAACCCTGCTTCAGCAAAGTTTTTTCCGATCAACTCTTCCCGCTTATAGCCGGTTAATTCCTCTGCCGCTTTATTGCCGTCTACAAAGATTCCCTCAAGATTGTTGATATAGAATGGATCCGGCGCGTGCTCAAACAAAATCCTGAAACGTTCTTCACTCTCCCTAAGGGCCTGGTTGGCCTTTTTGCGGTCTGTAATGTCAAAAAAAACGGCAGCCATCCTGCCCGGTGAAGTTTGGAATGCGTAAACCTCATACGACCCCTTGATCCTCTGATCATCATAGTTTATTTGTTCGGTATGCCAGGACAGACCTCGGGAGCAGGCATTGCGATAGCGCTCAGGAATTTCCGTATCAACGAGCAATGGAAATGCTTCCTCAATCGTTTTGCCGATGAACTGTTTGTTATCGACCCCGAGTATTTTGTCGGCAGACGGATTTGCGCCGGTAAAAACCAATCGCCCATCCGATTCGAGCTTGTAAAGGTGCATACCCATGGGCGATGCGTCGACAATATTCCTGAACTTATCCTCGGATTCGATAATTTTCCTTTCGGCACCCTTGAGCTTCGATAGTTCATTTTCCAATTTTTCGATTTTCCGTCGTAATGCTTTCGGATCCTCTTTGGAGCCCATTTTTCTCCTCTCCGCCGGTGATATGATCTTTACGGAATCTGATTGCCTATGACCAAAGGTTTCAGGTGTCAGTGTTCAGGTTTCAGTATGAAGTGAACCGCTTTACTGACACCCGAAACCTGACACCTGACACCTAAAATTTACGCAACTGCATGGCTAACGATTTTACTGCCCCAAAGGGCCTCTTTTTACGAGTGTAGTCTCGAAGAAAGTCTAGGCCCTATCTGTTGAAATCAAATCATGTTTGCGAAGGATTTGAGTATTGACAACAGGGGTGAATTCAGATCGATAGAATTCTTCAAATATTCAATATTGATATAGCCGCAAAAAGGCGCAAAAAGCGCAAAAGTTAATCTTCGCTATCAGTAATATCAATAAGTTACAAAGTCTAAATTCGACAATTTTGACTTTTTACGAGACCGTCAATATTGAATATTGAATATTTGCGGTCCGCCTCCGGCGGATCGATATTATTTCGCTTCTCACCAAAATAGCCGGAATATAGTTACACAAATCCTGTGCCAACATTATTTGATTTTAATAAATGGTACTAAAACAAACAACCAATAACCGATAATGAATAACTAATAACCTTTTCCTACTTCCGCATTCTGCGCCACTCCAATCTCAACTTCTCAACTTCTCTCATCTGTCCTCTGTCCTCTGACATCTGTCCTCTGCCTTCTGTCCACTGCCTTCTGTCTTCTGCCTTCTGAAACCTGAAACCTGACACCTGACACCTTATACCTCATACCCGAAACCTGAAACCATCTGTTTATACCACCCTCCTCAACTTCCATACGGCTGCTCCGGAAATCAGGAATACCGG
>JASJCE010000342.1 GCA_030066155.1 Desulfobacterales bacterium
GCGCCCGCTTCATAGTTGCCGGCCTGGCCATACTGCTCGGCGGCGTCGACGCAAGTGCGGTGAATGGTTTTCATGATCAGCTTCAGACGGTTGTCGACTTCTTCCCGTGTCCACGACAGGCGCATGCTATTCTGGGTCATCTCCAGTCCCGATACCGATACCCCGCCGGCATTGGCCGCTTTACCGGGGCCGTAAAGCAGTTTGTGATCCTTGAAAATCTCAATACCCTCCGGCATGGTCGGCATGTTGGCGCCCTCGCTGACCAGCATGACACCATTGTTGATCATGTTTTGCGCGTCTTGGGCGTTGATTTCATTTTGGGTGGCACTGGGGAATGCGCATTCGGCTTTATGGTTCCAGAGCGGGTTGTGGTCTAACGCCTGATCGACTGCGGCATAGGTTGCGGTTGAATACTTGTCGGCATATTCCGAAATGCGTCCGCGGCGAACATTTTTCAAGAGTTTGACATATTCCAGTTTTTGACTGTCAATGCCACTTTCGTCGAAAATATAGCCTGTAGAATCGGACAGCGTGACGACTTTGGCCCCTAACTCAATCAATTTTTCGGTCGTAAACTGCGCTACATTTCCCGAACCGGAAACCAGGCATGTTTTGCCGTCCAGAGTTTGATCGCGGGTTGCCAGCATCTCTGCAGCAAAATAAACCGATCCATAGCCGGTGGCTTCCGGACGGATCAGGCTTCCACCCCAGTTGAGGCCCTTGCCCGTCAAAACACCGGTAAATTCATTTCGCAATTTTTTATACATGCCGAACATATATCCGATTTCCCTGGCACCGACACCGATGTCGCCGGCCGGGACATCCGTGTCGGGACCGATATGACGAAACAGCTCACTCATAAAACTCTGGCAAAACCGCATCACTTCATTGTCCGATTTGCCTTTGGGATCGAAATCCGACCCACCTTTTCCGCCTCCCATGGGCAGGGTCGTCAGGGCGTTTTTAAAAATTTGCTCAAAGGCCAGAAATTTTAAAATACCAAGATTGACTGACGGATGAAATCGCAAACCGCCTTTGTAGGGCCCCAGGGCACTGTTCATCTCGATCCGAAAGCCGCGATTGACCTGAACTTTGCCCTGATCGTCTGCCCACGGCACCCGAAACATGATGACCCGCTCGGGCTCCACCAGTCTTTCCGGTATTTTGGCCTCACGATAAATCGGATTTTGGTCCAATACCGGCTTGACCGATTCCATAACTTCGCTGACGGCCTGAAGAAACTCTCTTTCCTGAGGATCCTTTTCTTTTACGATATCGATGATGTCAGCCATGTGACCTCCTGCCCCGGAAAAACCGGATATTTGAAGTGAAATGGTCTAAAAATGGTAATTGCGCTCCTAACGGTTGCTCAATATCAAGTTCATTTGTCAGATACAAGCATAATTGTAGGAGATATCCAAAAAAAGGTTTCAGGTTTCAGTGTTCAGGTTTCAGGACTCATCTCGGTAGTTAGCTGCTTAAGGGGCAGACTCAGTGCCGAATACTCGATACCGGGTGATTATAAATAGCGGTACAAGGTATAGGGTACAAGGTTATAAAAAAGGTGTCAGGTTTCAGTGTTCAGGTTTCAGGATTAATCTCGGTAGGCAGTTGTTTAAATAGATTCATTCCTTCCATCCCAATCAACCAATCAACTATTCAACCCGTCAACTTTATTTAGCTTCCCGGCTTCCATCCCGATTTCGTGTGGTTTGAATCTCAGCGGTGTACTTTTTGGATTGGTTTCGACCAGCCAGTTTGGCGGCATACATCGCGGCGTCCGCCTTCTTGATTAATTCTTCCACTTCCGTGCCGTCTGTCGGATAGGAGGCAATCCCGAGGCTGAGGGTCGTCCGGGGCAAATCTCCATGATCGACTTTGGTAAGTTCTTCACGCAAGCGCTCCGCCAGGCTAAAGGCAGCCTCCTTGTCGGCATCCGGAATCAGCAGGACAAACTCTTCACCGCCGTAGCGGGCGATGGCATCCACATCCCTGATGTTTTTTTGCAGAAATTCGCTAATCGATTCCAGTACCCGATCGCCGGCGTCGTGCCCGTAGGTGTCGTTGATGCGTTTAAATCGGTCCAGATCGGCCAGGATGACGGAAAAGATTTTACCATAGCGTTCGGCACGCCGGATTTCCTCCTGCAGCTTAACCATAAAGTATCTTCTGACATAAATACCGGTCAAGGAGTCCGTTACGGCCATATCCCAGAGCTGGGCCTTATTGACGGCCACGGCAGCCTGATCGGCAACGGCTTTCAGCATTTTTACATCCTGGTCGGTGAATGACCGGCCGTTTTCCTTATTGGTCACATTGATGACACCGATCACATCATTGTACACGACCATGGGAATACAGGCGATCGAGCGCACAAAGGACTTTTCCGATTCAATAAAAAGACTATCTTCCCGAATATTGTTAACGACCATCGGCCGGGCGTCCAGGTAGACACGCCCGGCGATTCCCTCCCCCGGCCTGAAACTGCGGCATTGAATTTCATTGTTGTTGACCTTGTCTTGATAGTCAACATCATCCAGCCCGGCCACCACCCGAATGTTTAGCAGATCGGATTCCATATCGTACAGCATTAGCGAGCCTTTTTCGGCGGAGGTAATGTCGATGGCCTGTTTGAGAATGTATTGCAGCAGTTGCTTCAGGTCACTGATATAATTCATGGCCTTGCCGATGCCATACAGCAGGGAGAGATTTTGCAGGGTTTTGTCCAGATCCTCTTTTTCCAGGCGGCTTTTTTCATACAGCCGGCACGTATTGATGCAAACCGCAGCCTGGGCGGCTATCTGCTGCAGAAAGTAGTGGTCAAACGTTTCGAAAGGCTCCCCGTTGGCTTTGGCCCCGATGGTCAGGAGTCCAATGACGTCCTCCCGCATCACCAGCGGCACCCAGAGCGCAGACGGCAATATTTTCAAGTCCTGTTTTTCTAGAAATCTCGTAAAAACCGGATTCCCGGAAGAATTCACGACTCGGAATGGCCTGTCTGCCAAAATGGTTTGCCAGAGATGCTGCTGATTGATGTTGAACTTGTATTCCAGTCTCCCCAATCCATAGCTGAAAACCAGGTTAAAGGTCTCGGTTTCCGGATCGAAGACAAACAGGCCCAGTTTTCGGATATCGAATCTGGTCTTGATGATGTCGGCGAAGGTCTGATGCAGTTCTATATGATTTAAAATATCACTTAGAGCCCGACATGCGCCAAGCACTTCAGTCAGCTCGGCGGCACAGGGCTCATCGCGGCCAACGGGCAAATGTTTCCCGTCGGGATTGTTTCTAACACTGATGTTCGAAATCGGTCTATCCGTCACGTCTTTGATTTTCCCCGGCCGTTTCGTTCACTCCCAAAATCAGATCGCGAGGCATGCAACGATAAAGATAACTGACTTAAAATCTTGCGGATTGCCTCCCATCAAGGGCTATGTTTCGAGTCGGATCTCAAACCTCCGGAGGCGACCGCAATACGCTCGAGTTTGTATTTGAATCGGCAAAAAAAGCGGAAACTTTAGCTTCTATTCGGGTCACAGGCATGGCGAGATAGGTATTCCTTATTCAGGCCTTACCGTCCAGTAACCATACATAGCATCACTTTGCCTCGAAAAATGGTTCCGAACGGATCAATTACGCGGATGAATTGTGGGAAAACCTGGCAAAAACCTTTTGAATATACATTGAGATGAGCTCGATCTTAAGAGAGCGTTCCCGTCCGGTTTGAACCAGAAATAAGATGCCAATGCATCCCATTACGGCATTCGGCAGCCACATCCCGATCTCCGGAGGGTAGGAACCGTCCTCTCCAAAAGCATAACCTGCAGTAAGCATCAGGTAATAGAGCAGAAAAAAGAAAAGGCATAATATGAGACCAAACGAGCGTTTGGTGGTTTTGGATTGGATTCCGAGAGGGAAGGCGAGCAAGCCCATTGTCAAACAGGCAACCGGTATCGCAAATCGCCGGTGCAGCACAATTTTTATTTTATAGTAATCTTCGTCCTTCTCGGGGGACGTCGCGAGATACCGGCGGAGTTGGGCGATGCTCATCTCTTCGCGGTGCTTGTCGTTTTCATCATACGCTTCCACCTCCTTCTTTAAATCCAGGCTCAACTTGTACGAATCAAACTCGATGGAGGTCGCCGACCGCCGTTTGTGATTGGTTTGATGAATAGTGCCGTTGGATAACAGCAGATGAAAGACGTATGTTTCGGGCTCACTGAATAATCTGCCTTCCGGAGCGACAACCGTGCTGACGATCTCCGCCTGGCGTTTGTCCTCGATAAAAACATCGATCAGCTTTTTGTTCTGGATATCGATTTTACTGACATACAACATCACATCTTGGAACGCGGTGTTGAACGTTCTCTCTTTCAAGCCGATGTCGACATTGGAAGCTGCCAGACGCAGAGCCAACTTTTCCAAGGCGGTTCGGGAATGGGGCACGGCGTACAAGGTGACAAATGCGGTAAATAAACAACCGAATAACGCAAAACCCAGGACCGGTGGCAGCAGCCGGTATATACTCATGCCACAGGATTTCAGCGCTACAATTTCGTTGTCGCCGGACAACCTCAGAAAGGTTAATAATATGGCCATCATCACCGACATCGGAATGATAAACATTAAAAACCAGGGCAATGTAAAAAGGATAATGGTCAGTACATCTACTAGGTTGAGATTGAAATTGACGATCCAGTTGGTTATTTCGATCATCTGAGTCATCAGGAAGAGGAATGTAAACACGAGCATATTAATGCTGAATGGCCCCAGCATTTCCCGTATGATGTAACGATTCGTAATGGTATTGGCTTTCATTCAAATACGCGGCTTTCGGTTCGACACGATTTTCCGGTTTCCTCTCTGGGCGACGATGTGCATGGTCTCGTGCAGCGTTTTGATTTCGTTCCAGTCTTTCATCCGGATGATACAAAATACCTGTTTGTCTGATGCCAGATAGTTTTTTAGCTCCTGGGGCGTTTCTAACACGACCGCCATGCGATCGGTGTAAAACAAAAATGTATCTCCGGCTTTTTCGTAAAAAACGAGATGATCGGCCGGTGCCAGCAATTTATCGATTTTGCGGGCCAAATCTTTCCCTGACCGATATGGCTCGATCTGCGGCACTAAAAAAAACAATGATAACAAAAACACACCGATCACGATCCCAACCGTTGAGGTCATGAACATCCAATATTTTTGTCTTGTTATCAGAATCAGACAAAGGATACAACCGGCCACCAGCAGGGCTGTAATCCAGTATATCCGTACCATGCTCAAACCGCCTTCCGCCACAAGATCGAGCGGAGGGAACAAGATGAAATAAAGCAGCGTAACCGTCAGAATCAAAACCAGTGGAAGATAGGAGTAGAGCAATCCTTTATCATCGGCACCCTTGCACTTGAACGCTTGATATAAAAAGGCGCCGACCAGTAAAGCAGCTGCCGGGAATAACGGCAGAATGTAGGTGCCTAGTTTCGAACTCGCAAACGAAAAAAATAGAAAAACGGTTGTAAACCAGATGAGGGCAAACAGAGTGCCACCGTTCGCTCCGGTCTTACTCGAACGGATACCCTTGTATAACGCCAACGGCAAAAACGGGCTCCAGGGAAACATGCCCGCCAGCAATAACGGTACATAAAAATAAAATGGTTCGGGATGCCTCACGTCACTGGCAAAAAAGCGGCTTAGATTCTGCTTTACAAAAAAATATTGTAAAAATTCCGGGTCCTTGATGCTGACAAAAATGTACCAGGGCGCTCCAACAGCGAATAAAATGATAATTCCCCAACCGATTTGCAGTTCACTGATAAAATTTAAGCGTCTTCTCAGCAGCAGAAACAATCCAATTATGGCAATCGGTATTAGAAATCCAATCGGTCCTTTGGCAAGCACCGCTAACCCCATGGCCGCATATCCCAAGGGGAATAGCAGCCTTCGACGTCCCTCATTTTCGTAGCCTAAATAAAAGCAAGTCAGTGCCAGGGTGATAAAGAATGCCAAGCTGATATCATGCACAACCACCCTCGAAAGGAGGAAGAATTCCAGGCTGGTAGCCAACACCAACCCGCTGAGAAATGCCGCAGTCGGCCCACAAATCCGTCGACCTAGGATATAGGTCACCATCACGCTTCCCAAACCGAGCATGGCTGCCGGCAGACGAGCCGCAAATTCTGTAAACCCGAACAACAAAAACGAGATTGCAATAAGCCAGTTATGCAACGGCGGCTTGTCATAAAATTTTTCGCCGTTGTATTGCGGCGTCAACCAGTCGTTGTTAAGCACCATATCCTTGGAAGTTGCCGCGTGCATACCTTCATCGATGTTCCAAAGTGCGGGCCCCCCCAGATTGAAGAAGAATAAAATCCCGCAAACAACGATCAGGGTCGATACTAAGACGCTTTCCTTTTGCAGAATTGGCGGATTTGACATATGTTAGCAATTATCTGAGGCCATCAGATCTGGCTTGGGATTCCCACTGGATGGCTGGTCCTGGAATTGTGATTACAATCAGTGCTCAGGTTTCCTGAGATACTGATTAGGCTGGCCGCTCCGCGGGCAGCAGTTCGCCGCGGAACACCTGAAACCAGCAACAGATTTAATCCGCCGCAAAACCGACCAACTCTTGGCCAGCCAAGGATACGGTTTTCATTTCTACCAAAGAGTTCGATAACAACATGAAATTATAATGAAAAAAATTCCTGGTGTCAATCTTCCCAGAGGATGTCAGCCACGTTCACCTTTTTGTCGATTAGCCCGTATTTCAACGCAAAGTCAGAGAACCTGCGCCACCGGTTGATATCCAGATCCTGGCTTGCGGCATAATAGGGTTGCGTCAATTGAAAGGCGTCATGTTCAATTTTACGATCCGCTTCCGGCACCTGTTTGATGTAATCCTCAAAAGCCTGAGGCGGGGACTCCCGCATCGCAGCAATCGCCCGGTCGATGGCCCGCCTGAAACCCACCAGAGCAGTATATTTAATTTGCATGTTTTTTTTGCTGGTGATAAAAATTAATTCGTCATAGTCCGGTATACCCCATTTTTCAAGCTCGAAATAATCGGCCTGATAACCCTTGTGGGCCATGGTTACGGTCTCATAGGTTTTAAACGGCCCCATAACGGCATCCACCTTCCCGGCGGTCAATGACTGAACGATGGCAAAACCAACGTTGATCGCTTCGTAATCGCGGACATTGTTGACCTTCGCAAAGGCCTCCAGCAACACGTCCATCAGGCCCGGTACCGTGTATCCGATTTTCTTTCCCGTCAGATCTGCAGGGACCTTTATGCCCTTGTCTTTCAGAAACAATAAGGTTGTCAGCGGGTGCTCGATCAGTCGCGCGAAAACAACGACCTCCAGCCCGCGGGCGGCAGCAATAATCGTCTGAGGTTGATAGGATACGGCGATATCGACATTGCCCGAAGCCGCCATTTTGAGTCCGTCGGCGGTTTCTGAGGGGCTGATAATGTTGAGCTCGAGGCCCTCGTCGGCAAAATATCCCCGCTGCCGGGCGACATAAATCGGCAGATGGTCAACGTTTGGAAACCAATCCAGTATAAGCGCCAGCTCCTGCACCGCACCAGCTGGCGGGGCCAAGAGGGCAGCGAAAACAGTAACGATTATGCATAGTTTAGCACGGGATTTCATACGACCTCCTTTCTGTAAGAAATTCCGGGTGCCGGGTTCTAAGTTTAAAGGTTATAGTTTTTAAGAACAAACCGCAGAATATCGAATATCGCAGTAAGATATAGCCGCAAAAAGGCGCAAAAAGCGCAAAAGTTAAATTCGCTATCAGTAATATCAATAAGTTACAAAGTCCAGATTCGACAATTTTGACTTTTTACGAAACCGTCAAGTAAGGAATTCTATCAAATCTAATTGACTTCGAGATCGACGGAGCACAGCCTCCGGCTCGTAGGGAATGTAACGCCTACGCCTCGGAGAGCGATTCCATAAATCCAAAATCCGAAATCCAAAATCTAAAATCGAACAAC
>JASJCE010000027.1 GCA_030066155.1 Desulfobacterales bacterium
GGGGATTTTCTGGGGTAAAGATCGGACTCCGGCGAGGGTGGCTTTCATCCATTCCGGAGGGGACATGGCGATAGTCATCTTGACCGGCACTGTTTAGGTTCCAGGTGTCGGGTTTCACGTGTCAGGACAACAAATTTAGGAATTGCGAATTTAGGGATTCAGGGATTGAATGTATTCTGTCGATCTAATTATATCAGGGGTCGGGGAGTTTTTTCTGCCATGCCCCGCAGCAGGCGGGCATACAGCCTACTAGCAACGTAGTCTTCTGGATGCTGCCTTCGCAGGAATGACAACACTTAGCGTAGGAACCCCCCGCCCCTCAGTAATTCATATTTGATTTCTTGACCGTCGGTTCGTCGTGTTTCACACCGGCAGCAGCTAAAATCCCATGGCAGCAGATGTACTCCTTCTTGGATCGGCGCCGCCGTGCATGTTGCCATCCTCCATAATCATGATACTCTGGATAGCTCCCATTGATTTTTTTTCATTCACTGTATGCCCCATGGCTCTTAGCAGTCGAATGGTATCCGGGCTGATCCCCTGCTCGATTCTGATCTCATCCGGCAACCATTGGTGATGAATGCGGGGGGCATTTACAGCCGCCTGAACATTGAGACGATGGTCGATGACATTCATGATGACCTGCAGGGTCGTGGTTATAATGCGGGAACCTCCCGGAGAACCTGCAACCAGAAAATTTTTGCCGTCCTTCATAACAATTGTGGGAGACATCGATGACAGCATGCGTTTGTGCGGTTCGATTTTGTTGGCCTCACCGCCAATCAGCCCGTAAGCATTGGGTACACCGGGTTTAGCTGAAAAATCATCCATTTCGTTGTTGAGAAGAAAGCCGGCCCCTTGCACGACAATGCCGGAACCGTAGCTAAAGTTAATCGTATAGGTGTTTGCCACGGCATTGCCGAACTTATCGGCAATTGAAAAATGGGTGGTTTCACTGCTTTCAAATCCCACCGGCTCACCCGGCAATATATCCCTGCTGTTTGACGCAAAATTCGGATCGATTCCGGCGCGCAAAGATGCCGCGTATTTTTTTGACGTTATACCGTCAAGGGGCACATCTACGAAGTCCGTGTCCCCCAAATATTTTGACCGATCGGCATAAGCGCGCTTCATTGCCTCGGCCACCAAATGAATAGTCCTGGCCGAATTGTGTCCCAGATTTCCTAAAGGGTATTTTTCCAGAATATTCAGAATTTGAATAATGTGGGTGCCACCCGAAGACGGCGGGGACATGGAGTAGATGTCATATCCGCGATAGATACCGCTAACCGGTTTTCGAATTTTGGGTTTATAATTTTTCAAATCATCCAGGGTTATCAGTCCATTTCCCCTTTGCATTTCTGCCACGATCAATTCTGCTGTTTTGCCTTCATAAAAACCGTTGATTCCGTTATTCGAAATACGCCTCAGGGTTTCGGCCAGATCCTTTTGAATGTAGATATCGCCCGGCTCATAGAAACTGCCGTCCGGTTTCAGAAATTTTTGCTTACCCGCTTCAAACCGAAAAAGACGTTTCTGCGTCGACTTCACCCCTTTGGAAAAGCGTGGCGTCACCACAAATCCTTTTTCCGCCAACTCAATGGCAGGTGCCAGCGACGCTGCCAGAGAGATGGTGCCATATTTTTCCAATGCCAGGGCAAGTCCGGCAACGGTCCCGGGAACACCGGCTGAAGCACGCGAAAATCTGGATAATGTTTGATCCACATTGCCATCCGCACCCAGGAACATATCCCTTGAAGCCCCCGCAGGCGCTTTTTCGCGGTAGTCAATGGCGACCACCTCCTTCTTATCCTGCGAGGAAATCAGCATAAAGCCGCCACCGCCGATATTCCCCGATCTGGGTTGCGTCACTGCAAGGGCAAACCCTGCCGTAACTGCCGCATCAATTGCGTTTCCCCCCTTTTTTAGTACTTCCAGAGCAACCTCGGTGGCAAGAGTATGGCTTGTCACAACCATGCCATTTCTGGCCTCGACCGGCACACTTCGATCGCCGGATAGAATGGCCTGGCCTTGGGCGGATGCCGCACCGAGAAAAACGGCCAATAATACAAACAAAACTAATTTATTGAAACGTGGTAAGGTTGTGGCTGTATTCTTCATGGCCCCTCCTTTCCGTTTTATGTCATCTCCGACCATATTGTTGAGCATAAGGCTGGATACTCCTGAGAGGCAGTTAAAGCCCTCTCAGGAGCAGAGTAGGCACACTTTGAGGGGCGTTCCCATGAAAGGCTCCTTTAGAGCGTTTGTCAAAAAAACATTCCGATACCGAAAGAACTGCGAATCTTCCGTGATTATCAATAGCGGCTGTCACACCTCAAGGTAAATCAAAATTGTCATGCAGAATTATCTTTGCCTGTGACCTACCCGGTCCAATCGGAGTATATTTATGACGGCGGTATAAACGAGAACGAGATGAAACCGGCATAGACATCGTACGGGATATTTCGAACGAGGGAGAGTCTCAACTTCGCGCTTTCGGACAGACTGCGGTAACTGGTTTTAAATCTTTCTAATGAAGTTGGCAGGTGTTGTCAAGACTATCAGGCTATAAATATTCATAGGATATAAGATAACGGATCTATAACCCAAAGAAAGGAACTGTTCATGTTGGGTTTCGGCCAACAGTCGGCAGGGCCTTGCGTCGCATCCAATTGGGTAGGTTGGGTTGAGGTACGAAACCCGACACGATCGTTTTAGGCCTCAACCCAACCTACGGAAGGTGCCTTCAGCAATTCAGGTGGATGAAGCCTTTTGAGTTTAAAAGCTCCGGGCAGCGGTTCTAATAAATCGGCCACCCGGAGCGGATATATTTGGTTAGTTTAGCACACCGGGCCAATTCGCGTCGGCTTTTTTGATATTCCCCGGAATATCCTTGGCCCATTTATTTTGGATGTCCGTGTTGTAGTTAAGATAGAGCTTACCATCAACTATCTTCCAGGCATTTTTCGGGTCGACGCTCGCTGTGGATCCCTGGGCAACGGCCCAGGCGCAATACCCGCCATATTTCGGCGCATATTTATCCGGATCGGCCTTGAAGAGATCCCGGTTTTCGGCGCTGGCAAACCGCCATTTGGCATCCTTCCATTGATGTTCATATTTGCTGTCCCCTTTAACCGGCTTGCCGTCCTTGTGAAAGGCTACCGGGTCATAACCTTTTATCGCAAGTCCAAGCCAGTTTTTATAGATTTCACTCTTCGCTTCGGCAGGTGAGTGAACAAAAATGCTCAAAAAAAATGCGACTGCCACGAGCAATGGAATTGTCGTTCTCTTGATGTTCATTTTTTTCTCCTTTGAACCCTAATTGCATCAAAAACACTCAATTAGACGTTATTTGTTATTGATTTAAGAGGTTCCCCGTTCAAGGTTCCCGGTTCAGTGTTGACCGGATTCTAATCTTTCTGCTCTCTGAACACTGAAACCTAACCCGGCTGCGCCGGAATTGAAGATTGAAGATTGAATATTGAATATTTGAGGTCATAGTCGGAGCTTTCGTGTGGTCCTTACTATTTTTTTACTTTGATAACCACCGATGTGATATCGTCCTCTATTTTTGCATTACCGATAAATTCAGCCAATCTATCAAATATTGCTTCATTAATTTGTGCGGCGTCTAAAGTTGCGTTTTGCCGAATCACGTTCAAAATCGGATCCTTGCCCAGCATTTCACCCGTTTGATTGCGAACCTCCCAGACGCCGTCCGTACTGAGGAAAATAACGTGATCCTTCAAAAAATCAGTTTTCAGATTGGCTTCATATTCCCATTCGTCGTCCACACCAAGGGCAATACCCGGGCCTCCAAGCTCGTTAAAGGCGTCTGAGTTCGGATCATAAACAATGGCCGGATCGTGGCCGGCGCGAACCCATTCGAGCCGTCCGGATTCAGATTCCAAAACTAAGAAAAACATCGTCATGAACTGTCCGGAATCTTCCACATCCTGGACAAGTTGACGATTCACATCGGATATAGTAGCGCCAATGCCGCCGGGCAGCGATGCACGTAGTCGCAGGGATGATCTTACAGCGGCCATAAGCAGGGCAGCGGGGATACCGTGTCCAGAGACGTCGCCAATTGCAACGCCAATTCTCGGCTCATCCGCGGATCCCATCCTTATAAAATCGAAATAATCTCCTCCGGTTTCATCGCAGTAGATGCTTTTCCCGGCGATCTCGAAACCGTCGATAATCATATTTCTTCTAGGAAGTAAGTTTTGTTGGACTTCACGGGCTAAATTCAGAGATTGCTGCATTCTTTCTCGTTCAATCAGCCCCTCCGTCATTTCATTGATGATATCGCCGGTATAGCCGATTTCATCATTGGATGTCACCCTCACCTTTTTATCAAACCGGCCGTTTCGCACCCATTGCAAGGTTTGTACAATTTCATTGAACCGGCTGATTAAATTGCGGTTAACCAGTACGGTCAGCAAAAAGGCCAGTACCAAAAAAACACATATGATGATCGTTATCGCTAAACGCAGCTGCGCCAGTGTTGCTGCCGGATCGGATTGGATAACCGGTGCCCGATATATGAGGTGAAGAATGAATAGAAGAGGTATCAGACTGCCGGCTACCATCAGGGCGGCAAGACGCATGCGGATTCGGATGCGCACCGTTTTGGGAATTTTGTAAAGTCCCCCGGTTGGAAAGACATAGGGCGCCAATCTCTTCTGAAGAACATGCTCCAACAGAAAAAATGCGAGCGTAACCGTGACTAAACCATTCGCCAATGCGTTGGCGAGAGAGGATTGAGTTGCCATCGTTCCGGATCCAATTATCCAGTGCAGGGCGGGATAAACAATGGCTGCGGTAAGCCATATCCCAAGATCCAAGGCTAGCAGAACGAAGGGCTCATTCAGTAATTTTCGATGAGCCCTGATAACAAATTCATCGGGCAGGTCCGTGTTACTGAAAAGAGAATTCAGGTAATACCGGATAGGCTTTTCGTAACCTAATGTAAATATGAACGCGAAACAAAAGGCAATGGAGGTGAAAAAAATGTGAAAAATTCGAACGACTGATTCGTTAGAAGGTGACAGAATGGGATCCGCAAATTTTGATAGGAGAGCGTTGACAAAAATGGCACCGACCAAGTTGGCAAGCCCGTTGGACGCCAGCATCACATTTTTCAGGTAGAAGAGTTTTAAATTACTCATGATGGGCCGACTTGATTTTCTCGGCCAGTTCCTGGAAATCATCCTTGACCTTGCAGATGTTATCCGGAACACATCGCTTACAGGCAAAACAGGGCCTGACATTGATAGTGCTCAGTTTTACAAATTCCCGTTCGAGTCCAGTTGCTTCCAGTATGGAATTCACAAGTCGATCCGTATTGCTGTTTTCACCGGACTGCCCGAAATACCCAGTACCTCAGCGTGCATGACAACTCTCCATCCTCTCCCAGGGTTATGGAATGACGAATGACGATTGAAGATTGACGAATGGTGGAAGTCGCTTCGCTCAATCATTTTAAAAAGACAGAATTCATTCATTCGACGTTGGACGTTGAGCGTTCGATGTTGGACGTTCATCAGTTTCTTTTCCGCTCCCACAACCTTTGCGGACTAATTAATTCTGCCTGCAGCTAAAAGGCTTCGCAAATCTGCCGGTCCGCTTTCCTCCAGGTCCGCCAATATCCGTTGGAATATCATTGCAGTGGCCAGTGCGTCACCTAAAGCCGTATGCCGCTCGGGTATCTCAATGCCGAAGTGCTTAGCCACAGAATCTAAATCCTGATCTCCCTTAGATCGGCCGGCATAACTCCGGATGTGCGCCGGTATGATAACTTTTTTACACATGAACATGGCATCCAAAACCAAATTCTGCATGCGCATGCCGTATTTTCGCTTCATGCAACTGTTCAGAAAAAACAGGTCAAACTGGACGTGATAGCCCACAATAATATCGGATCCTAAATAGAGTAAAAATTGATCAAATACTTCATCGAGCGCTGGTGCTCGGGCCACCATGGAAGGCATAATCCCGTGTATTTTAATTGTCGAAAAAGGGATACTGCGACCGGGATTGACCAAAGAGCTGAAGACATCTCCAAGAAGAATATGGCCATTCACCATGCGTACCGCGGAGAGGCTGATTACCCGGTCAGAGGTAAGGCTTAGCCCGGTGGTTTCGAGGTCAAGGATCACGTAACGCAAACTCTTGGCCCTCTGCTTCAGATCCAAATGATCCAGAGCATGCAGGTTTTCATAGGCCAGGGGGGCGAGTTTCCGTCCCTGCAGCCGTTTTCGAATCCATTGATTACGTATGCGGGCGATAGAAAGTTTGAGCATTATAACTCCACCAACTTGGTTCGAAAGCGAAATTCTATGATTTCCTGCAATCGACGAACAACGGCAAAACTTTCCTTTAACATCTTGCGCTGCAAGCTGCTTAAACTGGCCGGATCCAAAAAATTGTCAGGAACCTCGCCTTTGGCCAGGGCATCCAGGTGCCGCGTGATTTGCAGGAAGACGATAAATTCATATGCCTCTTTCAGGTTGGCGTAGGCGGTATCATCGATGACGCCCTTGCGATTGATTTCCGACAAACGGTCAAGTGTATTTTGAGTTTTTATCCCCAGAGCCAGACTTAGAACCCGGGCGGCATCCACCACCGGGGTGAGACCCCTCATTTTCAGATCCAGCTTATTTTTGTGCTCGCCGGACTTTTCGACAACGAATTGCTTTAACAAGCCTAAAGGAGGCCGATTCGTGAGCGCAATTTTAGCCATGAACCGCAGAAAAAGGTGATTCTTGCGGATCGCCTGGAGCAGGTGTTCCTGCAGGACATAGGGAAATTCGGTGCCGGAGTAGATGGGACGGAAATCAAAAAAGATCGAAGCTTTTAAAAGCGTATCCGGGTTGGGCTCGGTGATCCATTTCAGAAACCTGCCTTGCCACTGTTCTTCCGGCTGACACCATTCCGGGTTTGAAGCCATTATGCCACCGTCGCAGTAAGGTATGCCTGACCGCATCAAGCTGTCGACCACTCGTTTTGAAAAATTCAAAAACCAGTTTTTATATTCAGTCACCTCCTGGTCCGTCGCAGCCGAGAAAAATAACGCATTGTCCTGATCGGTGTGGAGGGTTTGCTCTCGGCGGCCTTCACTGCCAAATGCAAGCCAGCCGAAGGGTACCGGGGATTTGCCAAAACCTTCACGCGCCATTTGTCGTTCAACCAGTTTGAGAATCCGGAGTGTGAGCCGATCGTTGAGTTCGGTTACCAGTGCCACAAGTTGTTTGACCGGACCCCCCTGGCGCAGCAGCGTTTCAAGAACTCGATCAATTTTGGGACGCAGGCCGATCAACATATCCAAGGATTCAGACCGTACGATTTCACTGATCAGCTGAACCGGAGAACTGCCCGATTCCATTTGTAAATCATGCTCACTGATGATGCCGACAGCCTGTTGGTCCTCCACAACCACTACAAGTCTGACACCGTGGCGGCTCATGGATAGCAGGGCGTCGAAGGCGTAGGCATCGGCAGTAATCGTAATCACCGGATGATTCATAATTTTGGATACGGCAGTTTCCGAATCGAGATCGACGGCTAATACCTTCGACCGCAAATCATTGTCCGTCACAATTCCGATTGGATGCAGAACGTCTTCAGTCACAACGATGGAGCTCACGCGGCGTTGTGCCATCAAACGAGCGGCTGTTCTGATGGATAAGTCCGGAGCACATGTCAGCAGATCTTTACTCATAAGGTCAGCCGCGCGTTTGCCGGTCATATATAAATCCAGACTGATGCTGATGGGGCCCATTGGCGGGAGGTGCTGGAAAGCAGTCGAATGGCGCACGGCTTTAATGGTTCGGGCCAGGGATACATCGAAAAACCGACTAAACTCCGGATATTTCAGCGTCAACCGTTTCAGATCACCAGCCGGCAGCATCAAAACGACCAGATCCTGTTGCGCGCTGATGTCGTATGTGATCGGCTTGTCCTGCAATATACTGGTGGCACCAAAGTAGTCACCTGCACCTCGAATATCCACGAGAACGTCATTGTCGGCCTCATCCGTCAATGATAGCTTAACGGCGCCATTTTGGATGATGTAGAGATGAGGAGGGGGAGAATCCCCCTTTTTTAGAATACGTTTCCCTTGCGGGAAATAGGCCAGCTCCAACCGATTGACAAGCCACTCCAGTTCTTTGGTCTCAAGGTTGTCAAACGGCGTTACGGTACGTAAAAAATTGAGCACGCGTAGAAGCGGAAAGTGGGAATGGAGATCATTTTGACTGTAAGATGTCATTTTTCTGCGGTAGGCCGTGATAACTGCTTCAAAATGTTTTCCAGCTTTTCCAATTCTCTTCCGTATCCTGCCCAGTCTCCTTGCCGCAGATAGTCCTTGGCCCTGTTGTAGTATTCCAAGGCCCGGGTACCGAGATCGGAGACCTCTCCTGTTTCGGACCGTTCAGGGGATACTGTTTTTTTGAGGGCTATCTCATCGACCAGGACTCGCTCCAGGGCCATGTCAAGTCTTTTCTCCATAACGACCCGGTTGCCCAGGACGACAATCACTCGTTTTAATTCCGGCAAAGAGGCGATGGTCGTGCTGCCCTTTCTGGCAAGCCTTTCGGCCTGCTGATTTTGGGGTTTGACACCGGATTGGGATTGGGGCACCGGAGCAGGCTGGTTGACTTCCTGTTTGGCCTCCAGATAAATTGGCTCAACGTAAAGAAAAGCCTCACTCATTGGGATTGCCAGCAAATTGCCCCGGATCACTCTTGAACCGCGCTGATCCCACAGGCTGAGTTCACGGGAGATTTCAGTTTGTTGATCGACCCGGGCTTCAATCTGCATCGGACCGTATACCAGCTTCTCCTTAGGCAGCTTATAAACGATGAGATTGCCGTAGTTCGGCAGATCACTGCGGGCTGCCAGCCAACCGATCATGTTGTCCTTTTTGGCCGGTGTATAGGGAAGCATGAGGAGAAATTCCTCCTTATCCTCCTGAGGAAGCTTAATAATAATATAATAAGGCTTCATCATCTGCCGGTTGCCACCGTAAATTTCATCCGGCGGCTCCCAGAGATCTTCCTGATTGTAAAACACCTGAATGTCCTGCATATGGTACCGGGCGTAAGTTTGTACCTGGATTTCAAATTTATCGGTTGGATAGCGGAGGTGTTTTTTTAAGTTTGCCGGCATCTCGTTAAGCGGCTTGAAAAGCTGTGGGTATACCTGCGCGTAAGTCTTGAGGATCGGGTCCTGCTCATCAATTGTGTAGTAGCTGACATCTCCGTCATAAGCGTCTATGATTACCTTGACGGAATTGCGAATGTAATTGAGCTCCATACTTCTGAATGGGTTTTTGGACCGCTTGGAA
This sequence comes from Desulfobacterales bacterium, assembly GCA_030066155.1. Taxonomy (GTDB): domain Bacteria; phylum Desulfobacterota; class Desulfobacteria; order Desulfobacterales; family JAFDCJ01; genus JAFDCJ01. Next base: position 9,353 of record JASJCE010000027.1, read on the forward strand.
TAGGGATACATATTGGAAATCGTATAGGCATCCTGGATCCAATACAGCCGGCCTTCCGAAACCACCATATAGGGATCGGTATCGTAGGCTAAAAAAGGTGCCAGTGCTTTCACCCGCCGCTTAATTCGGCGGTTGAACATGATGCGGCTATCAGGCGTCAGGTAGGTCGTAAACAGTATCTGGGGGTCCTGAAATTCAATGGCAAACAGGAGTCTCCGCAGAAAGGAGTCAATGGCAACACCGCCCTTACCCTGGTAATTGGTGTAGACGTTCTTATCCCCGCGGGGGAAATCAAATTCCTGGGCACTGGTTTTGACCAGAATATATTCGTCTGTCTTTTCACCGTAATAAATTTCCGGCCGATCAATTTCGAGGTCTATATCCACCACCGGGGGCAGATCCTTTATCATCAGCTGCGGTAGACCTTCAGCGGTAACTTCATTGACGGGGCTCATGGCCAAACCATAGCCATGGGTGTAAATCAGATGCCGGTTGACCCAGGTGTTGGCCTGGGGCGGGAGCTGGTTGACGACCAGTTCCCGTGCGGACAGCATGACCTGGCGGTAGGTGCCATCAATCATGTAGCGATCCACGTCCATGTTGTTAAAATCATAGTAGAGCCTGATCGCTTGAATCTGGCGGTAGGTTTGCAACAAAGGACGTTCATCCCAGATTCTGATATTCTGGATGGTAACATCATGGTCCCTAATTTCATCTGCACTCAGGGTTTCATCGATTTCAAAATTGACTTCCTTGATATTGTTCAAATTATAGGCCTTACGGGTAAACTCAATATTGTGGGCGATAAATGGGGATTCCTTGGCCAGCTCATTGGGTTTGACCACAAATTGCTGCACCAGAACGGGAAGACCGTTTGCCAGCGCCAGAATGGCGCCTACCCAGATACCACCACTGATCAGGATCAATTTCAGCTTGAATCGAAAAGCATTGTAAATCAGAAATAGGCTCCACAATACCGATAACACGGTTAACACCCTGAAGACGGGTATTCGAACGTGGACATCCGTATAACTGGCGCCAAAAGCCGGTCCCTGGGTTGAGTAGAGAAGACCGTAAGCCTTCAGATGATAGCCCAGAGCCACCAGAAGGACCATGATACCGGCGAGCACGAGAAGGTGATTGCCGACTTTTTCGGCAATTTTAACTTTCGGAATCGAGGCGGGCCGGTCGTCGGCTAACAGCACTTCTCCGATAAACTGAACCCCGCCGTCTTTTATATACCAGATCACCGCCACCAATCCGGCAAACAGCAGCAGAATCAGCAATTGTTCCCGCACGAACAAATAAAACGGCAGTGAGAATACATAAAACCCGATGTCCTTATTGAAAATGGGATCATTGGTCCCGAACGGTTGTTGATTCAAATAGCTAAGAATCATATTCCATTGTTCGGAAGCCCTTGAGGCAATGAAAAAACTGACGACCAGCATAGCGGCCAGAATCAGGTTGTCCAGGGTATTGCTCGAAATCGGAAAACCGGCGATTTCGGCTGTCGGCCGTTGTCCGCCGGCAGGCGTTAGACGCTGCGCGATATAAAGGTTGACGGCCAGAAGTACAATCATAACCAGCCAGATCACCGCCGCAAGCCCGAATCTGGCAACTATCATGGTCCAAAACACGGGGTCGAAACCCAGATTTTTGAACCAAAGCCAGTTGGGATAAACAGCAATGATCGCTCCTACAAAAATAATTGCCAGAATTGCCAGTAAAATAAGTAAGCGCTTTAGATTCATAGTTTTGGGCTCCTAGAAAGTAACCTCGGTTGGGTCAAAGCTCAAATACGTGTTGTCGGTCAAGAGCCACCGGGCATCACTTTCAAAATGCTAGAAGGTTACATTACCGGTAAATACTTTGGAAACAGCAATCATAGAGCGCATTTCTATTTTATGCAAGCGCCAAAATCAAGAATTCAACGGTTTGAGAGGGTGCGCATCTTTAAACCCGCAATCAAAAAATGATATAGCCGCGAAAAGGCGCAAAAAGCGCAAAAGTTAATTTAATAATTAAATTGTGATGAAGATGAAGCGGTACATCGGGATGATTTTCATCACCAGAAATCCGGACTGCCAAAGACGGCAAACGCCATTTTTAACAGAATAAAAAAACGGCAACAGACCCACCCCGGTAGGGTGGACTGTTACCGTTTATCGGAGTTTATGTCGCCAGAATTCACCCCTTAGTTTGCAACGTTGGGGTTCGCCCGAATCAGATGGTTTACTCTGACGTTGCAAAACTGCGGCGCTATGCTCTGCCCGCCAGCACATCAGCATCATCCGGAATTTCGCTGACGACATGATGTTTGGGTGGATGGGATTTCTGGGTCATCAAACTCACCGGCACCATGACCAGCAGCGACACCACCGGTGCAATCATGGTATCCAGGCCGGCTAATTCCTCGGGAATGTTGTAGAACAGATACAGCCGCAGGATAGACCCTACGATGACTGCGGCCAACGCCCCCGGTGTGTTGGCTTTTGACCAGTAGATGCCCAGCGTCAGTGGAACCACGCACCCGGCAAATACAACGTCAAACGCCAGAACCAGCAGTATGCCCGGCTCAGGTTTGACAATGGCCAGAAAAATCGCAAAGGCAACCACCGGTATCGCCATGATCCGGCTGATAATAAGCAATTTGCGGTCGGATATCACTTTGGCGGCATCCGTTTTATCAATGGTGTTTCCTTCAGAAGCCCGCCGCCTTGCCATGGGTATGAGGATGTTTCTTTGAAGCAGGTTTCTGCCCAATACCGCAGATACCCCCAGGATTCCGCCGTCAGCCGTCGAGGCGCCGGCACCGATGATACCACCCAGAACCAGCAGCCCAAAGATAAACGGCACATGCGCCTGGGCAATGGTGGGCAGAATCATGCGTGGATCGGCGATTTCGGGGAAGAGCGTCAAACCCATCAAACCCATGAAGGAGCAGACAATACCCGTTATCACTGTGCCCGCAGCGCCATAGAAACAGCTTTTTTGGGCGGTTTCAGGCGACTTGGCGGCAAAGATTCTCTCCATAAAGTCCAGGGCCACCACGTCGCCGATCCCCAGGGCCAGAATTCCGGCCCAGTTCAGCAGGGCACCATCGGCAATGGATGTCAAACCCGACAGATTGACAAAATTATCCGGGATGGCGGCCGAGAAATGGCTCCAGCCGTAGTCGGCCAGCAGGTAGAAAAAACAGCCGACAAACCCGATCATGGCCGGATAAATCTGGACAATGTCGGTGGCCGCACAGGAGTACAGTCCGCCGGAGATTGTATATATAAATATGAAAATCGCTATGATGATCAGCGCCATGACATAATCCATTTCAAAAACAATGGATACGATCCAGGCCGAACCGGCGAAGTTACCGGCCACCAGGATGGCAAAACTGAATGCCATTAGAAGGGAGACGAGAACCTCGGTAAACCAGTTAAATCTTCTAAAATAGAAGTCAGGCAGGGTCAACAGATTCATGCGGTTCAGCGGTTTGGCATAAAATAGTCCGCATACCAACAGGCATATCGCCAGGCCGAAGGCGAATTGAAATCCGGCCCACCACCCGCCGCTGTAAACCCCGGCGGCGTTGCCCATGGTGGCGTTGGCATCCAGAGATTGTGCCAGGAGCATGGATCCGACCAGGATAAACGGCAGGCTTTTACCGGCAATAATATACCGTTTGCCGCTTCCCTGAACGAAAAAATACATTCCGATTCCCAGCACAAAGAACAAGATAATAAATATGATAAGACCAATTCCCATCGCAGACATAATAAATATCTCCTTTCGCAACGTTTATGGGACAAACGTTAGCAGCGGCTGATGTGAACTATCATATGATTGGTCGGTATACAATGGATTAGTGCTGTGTGGCTTTACCTTAATAAAATGAAATCCTTAAAAAAAAGATCTCCGTCAATGGGATTCATTTCGATGAAGCTTTAGGGGCAGCAGACGTTGCGCTTAAGTCTGCTGCCCAGGATACGCCGCTAAAAACGACATTTTTACAGGTTTGCATTGAATACGACTGCTTTAATTTTAACGCCCCAATTTGCAGTCTTTAAAACCCTTCAACCTGATTCGGGAAGTAATCTTCGTATTCCCCTCTTTCGCCCTTCTCGCCGGTGTCTCGCTCTATATCGAGCGTGGTGCAGTGCAGGGCGCCGCCGAAAGGGATCACCTTTTCGTACGGAATCGGAACCACTTCCACGCCCAGCCCGTCGAGCTGTTCCATGAAAGCTGTTTCGCCGGCTTCCACGCACATCACGTTCTCGTCAATACTGAATGTGTTAAGGGAGATCCAGGATTTACCCTCGTACAACCCGGTCAGGTAAATTTCGTTCTTGTGAACACGGGTTGGCCGGGCGCCCATCACGACTTCCCAGTCGTTCTGTTTGAAGAGCTGGGTGAACCCTTCATCAACCGGGGGCCAATCCGGGTTGAGGATGACCAGACCGGGCCGCGGCGTACACATGTTCACGTCGATGTGCCACGGGTGGAAGTTGTCCGGCTTTTCGGGATCCAGCGGCGTATCAAACGTTACGCCGTGGAAACGGAATCCGTGCTCTCTGCAGAACCGCCGCAGCCAATCTTCGCCCGCCAAGTTGCCGACTGCTGAGCGCTGGTAGAACATGTCTTTGCCGAGGCTCCAGATGTCAGCGCCGTCCCAGAGGGATTCCCAGGGGAATTCCCCGTTTTTTTGCTGGAACTGGGCCGCCAGCAACATCTCCCGCTGTTCATCATCAGTTCGGTTTTCCCGGTCATGATAGTAGTTCATGTCGTAGGTTTCATCTGTCAGCATCGGGAAGGGAGCTGACGTGTGATACATGCTGGGGTCTTCCTTGGCGAGCAGATTGAAGTAAGGCCGCAGGTTGAACCGCTCATAAACGCGGGTCCGCCGAACCGTTGGCGCGTCGACAATGACGTGGCCGTGAACCAAAGTTACGTCACGCACATTGTTGACCCCGTGCATGTTATGCTGTCCCCAGCCGATGGGACTACTGAACGGTCGGTTCATCATCATCGGCAGAATTGGGATTCTGTCAACGAGAATTCCCCGGTCTTCGAGCGTTTTCACGAAATAGTCCATCTGCTCGTTGGCTGCATCCACCATTTCCGGGGGAAAAGGCATATAACTGGGCAGCTTGCAACCCGGAACATCGTACCGCCAGGCCGGTTCGGGGGCCGGCATGTTGGTTCCCTCCGGCCTGCCGATGAGGACCCGCTTCAACCGGGAGAACTCATCCGGAGACCATACCCTGAATGCTTCCCCCTCCCGCTGTGATACAACCATCGGCTTAACCGCTGGTTGTCCATGGAGTACCACATCATACTCTGTTTTGTTGACTTTCTGTTCCGATTTTTCCGCCATTACGGTACCTCCTTCGTTAACTCCTGTTGTTGCACCCTATGGTGCATTGTTACAATAGATTAAAAGCCATGGTGATTACCTTTCACGAATAATTGCTTTGGAAAAAGTATCACTGGGAGCAGGCCCGCAAGCAGGCCGCTCCCATATAAGAAAAAGTTATGACTTAAGAAAGATTGTGTTTTTTGACGAAGTCTTCCAGCACCTGGTCAAAATTCGGCCGCCCGATTTCCTGCAGGTTGTAGTAAACTCGCGTGTTGGGCTTGTCGATCTTGATGATCCGGTTCAAATCGATGGGCGTTGCGATAACCACCGCGTCACATTCGGTCTTGTTGATGGTGGTTTCCATATCTTTTAACTGTACTTCGCCGTAGCCCATGGCCGGCAGGAGCTCTCCGATCTCGGGGTAGATCTCGAAAGTTTCCGTCAGCCGGCCCACCGTGTAAGGCCGCGGATCCACCAGCCCGGCAGCGCCGAATTTGCGGGCCGCTACAACACCGGCGCCGATTTTCATTTCACCATGGGTCAACGTCGGACCGTCTTCGACTACCAGCACCTTTTTGCCTCTGATCACGGTGGGATCATCCACATCCAGGGTGGAGGCACCGTCGATGACGATGGCGTCCGGGGCCTCGGTGGCAATATTTCTGCGCACTTCCTCAATGCCGTCGGCATCCGCGCTGTCCATCTTGTTGATGACCACCACGTCGCTCAGCCGCAGGGTGACGTTGCCCGGATAGTAGGTCAGTTCATGACCCGGCCGATGCGGGTCGATCACCGTTACATGCAAATCCGATTGATAAAACGGGAAGTCGTTGTTGCCGCCGTCCCACAGAATCACGTCACAGCCGTCGGGATCATCTTCGGCCGCACGCACGATGGCTTCGTAGTCGACACCGGCGTAGATGACGTTGCCGCGTACCACGTGGGGTTCGTACTCCTCCATTTCTTCAACGGTGCAGTTGTGCTTGTCGATGTCTTCGAGGGATGCGAAACGCTGAACCTTCTGGGCAGCAATATCACCGTAGGGCATGGGGTGCCGGATGGCCACGACCGTTAATCCTTTTTCCATCAGGGCTTCGATGATCCGGCGCGATGTCTGGCTCTTGCCGCAGCCGGTCCGCACAGCCCCGACCGAAATCACCGGTTTGGTGCTTTTGATCTGGGTGTATTTGGGTCCGAGCGTAACAAAATTGGCCCCGGCCGCGTTGACGATGGCGCCCACGGCCATCACATGCTGATAGGAGACATCGCTGTAGGAAAACACGCAATAATCGGCGTCCAGTTCCTTGATCAGTTTCGGCAGATCTTCCTCCGCATAAATCGGAATCCCGTCCGGGTAAAGGTCGCCGGACAGCTCAGCCGGGTACTTGCGGCCTTCGATATCCGGAATCTGGGCCGCGGTGAAGGCTACCACGTTGTAAGCATCATTGTTGCGGTAATAGGTGTTGAAATTGTGGAAATCCCTTCCCGCGGCTCCGATAATGATAACGTTCTTCTTGGACATAATCTCCTCCGTGTTTTAAATTAATGGGACAGGGTTTTACGTAATAAACAAAAACCAGTTCGAAAGCTTTTCCATCCGTATTACTTCCGTGTCCCGAATTCAATCATTTGACAATTTCAGTGCCGGCTTCACCGGCAATTGCTTTTTCAATATCTTCCAGATGACAGATCACCCCCCTGTTGCCGGTGGCTTCGGTAAACTGCATCACGGCATCCACCTTGGGTCCCATGGAACCGGCTGGGAATTGACCCTCATCGACATATTTTTTCATTTCTGACAGCGGTGTTTTGCGCAGCATCTTCTGGTCGTCCTTACCCCAGTTGATACCGGCGCCATGGACATCAGATGCAATTACGAAAATGTCCGCCTTGATTTCCTGCGCTAAAACAGAACTGGCCAGATCCTTGTCGATCACGGCTTCAACCCCGCGAAATTTCCTCTCTTTGTGAATGACCGGGATCCCGCCGCCACCGCAGCATATGACAATAAAATCCATCTCAATCAGTTTTTTGATCTCACGGCGTTCCACGATCGTGACCGGTTTCGGAGAGGCTACCACGCGTCGCATCCCTTTATCCGTTTTGGCGAGTGTGTAAGGCAAACCTTTGGCTTGCTCCTCGGAATAAAACGGTCCAATGGGTTTGGTGGGTTTTTCAAATCCCGGATCGTTTTCATCCACGACGACATAGGTGATCAAAGTTGCCATATGCTGGAAATCATCGTCTCCCATTTCCATTAAGGCGGTGTCGAGGGAGGACTCGATCATGTAGCCGATCTGGCCCTGGGTCATGGCCCCGATGATCTCAAGGGGCATTTTGGGAACTTCGTCACAGCTTTCCTGCTGCAATAGCAGGTTGCCCACTTGGGGTCCATTGCCGTGGGTGATGACGATTTTATATTTTTGGGACAGCTTGGCAATTTGCCCCATGGTAAGTTTGAGATTTTCGAACTGCTCCTCCGCCGTTCCTTTCTGCCCACTCTGAATCAAGGCATTCCCGCCAAAGGCGACGAGCATGATGGGTTTTACGGTATCGTTCATGATAGTTGATTCCTGATCAGACCCCTAAAGTCTTATTTCTGATGACATGTTGTTAGAATATATAGGTTTCAGGGTTCAGGTTTCAGGTTTCAGGATTGAGTGATTCGGTTTCCTGACAATCGAAATCTGACACCTTAATTGGGGGATACACAGATAGACTAAGAGCTATCAACTATAAGCCATGAGCCATGAGCTATTTTTATCCAACATCCAGCATCTCTTCCTGAGTTACGATCCGAGGGTGGCGACCATAACGGCTTTAATCGTATGAATTCTGTTTTCGGCTTCATCCCACACGATTGATGCCGGAGACTCAAACACGTCCTCTGTGACCTCCATGGCCTCAAGGCCGAACTTCTGGTAAACATCTTCACCAATGACCGTTTCGCGGTTGTGAAACGCCGGCAGGCAGTGCAGAAATTTCGCGTTGGGATTGCCGGTTTTTTCCATGGCCGCTGTATTGACCTGGTAGGGTTTGAGAAGTTCGATTCTTTCCTTCCACACCTCTTCGGGCTCGCCCATTGAAACCCATACATCGGTGTAGAGAAAATCGCAGTCCTTGACGCCATTGTCCAGGTTGTCTGTGATGGTAATTTTGGCGCCCGTCTCTTTGGCGATCGCTTTAGCCTGAGTCACCAGTTTCTTATCCGGATGAACGCTTTCAGGGGCTACGGATCGAAAATCCATACCCATTTTAGCAGCCCCCACCAGTAAAGAGTTTCCCATGTTGTTTCTGGCATCGCCCAGATAGGCAAACGAGACCTGACGCAGCGGTTTGTCGGAATGCTCCATCATGGTCAAGAAATCAGCCAGCACCTGGGTCGGGTGGTACTCGTTGGTCAATCCGTTCCAAACCGGCACACCGGCATATTTCGCCAACTCCTCTACGATATCCTGGCCAAACCCGCGGTATTCAATGCCATCATACATTCTACCCAGCACCCTGGCGGTATCTTTCATGGATTCCTTGGTGCCCATTTGAGAGCCGGTCGGTCCCAAATAGGTCACATGGGCGCCCTGATCATAGGAGGCGGTTTCAAAAGCGCAGCGGGTTCGGGTCGAGGCTTTCTCAAAAATCAGGGCGATATTCTTACCCGTTAACCGCGGTTGCTCAAGACCGGCGTATCTAGCCTTTTTCAGATCCAGGGAGAGATCCAGCAGAAATTTGATTTCCTGCGGGGTAAAGTCCAGAAGCTTTAAAAAATGTCGGTTTCTGAGATTAAATGCCATTCCTACCTCCTTCGATAGCTCATATAAGCCAGGTTGTGATGATGGTAAGATTTTTTCAGGCTAGCCTGGATGGAAATGGATGTGCCTTGAACAGCAGTAGTGTTGCAGTTCATCACATCAATCGATAAAGATGCAAATCAAGTGCCAAAGTATTGATAACAATTGGGGATTTTATAAATCAAATGATTACAATATAATATAAGTAAGTCTGCAGGATCTGGGGTGATTTCGAGCGGCTTAAAAATGTTGCATTAAACACATTTGTAGCCTATCACAAGTGTGCCATGCTACAATTTATCGGTGGGTCGTCTTATCTGGTGTCTTTCAAACCGGCGATACAAGGTCCAGCGGCTGATACCCAAGATGCGCGCAGCCTTGGAAATGTTCCAATCCGTTTTTTCCAGAACTTTGATAAGTTCTTCCGGATCATCCCCGGATTTCTTATTGGAAATGCGCCTTTCAGCCCGCGTGTGTTCCTTGATTTCAGTTGGAATATGCTCCAATCCGATAATTGGATTGCGGCAGAGTACAAAAGCCCTCTCGATGGCATGCTCCAGTTCGCGGACGTTGCCCGGCCAGGCATAATGCATAAATGTTTCAAGCACTTCATCGGAAACACCGTCAATATCCTTTTTATATGTTTGTCCGAACATTTTGCAGAAATGGGCAATCATCAAGGGGATATCCTCGTACCGTTCGCGCAGTGGTGGGATATTGAGTTCCATCACGTTGAGGCGGTAAAACAAATCCTGGCGGAACTCACCTCTTTTGATGGCGTCTTTCAATTTACGATTGGTCGATGCAATGACGCGAACATCGATCTTGCGTGGATTGGACTCTCCGACTCTTTCGATCTCTTTCTCCTGGAGCACGCGTAGCAGCTTCAACTGTATCAGCTGAGACATGTCCCCAATTTCATCCAGCAGAATCGTGCCGCCATGGGCAGCCTCAAACCGACCGATCTTATCCCTATCGGCGCCCGTAAAGGCACCTTTGACATGACCGAACAGTTCGCTTTCCAGCAAACTTTCGGCCAAAGCCGAGCAATTTACCGTCACAAACGGTCCCTTGGCCCGCGTTCCGCCGTAGTGCAATGCTCGGGCGACGACCTCCTTACCGGTACCGCTTTCACCGGTAATTAAAACCGTCGTCCCCTGATCAGCTAAAATTTCCAGAAGATTGTATATCTCCTGCATTTTTTTACTCTTACCGACAATATTTTGGAATTGCCGCCGTTCTTTCAGCTCCTTTTCGAGATGGGTCAGGCGCGTAATGTCACGGATAACCAGCACAGCTCCGATAAAATCACCATGCCCGTCCAGCAAGGGAGAACTGTTGACCATGGCAATCAGTTGGTTCCGGCCGGAGTGACCGCATTCAATCTGGTACTCCCGGATGGTTTTTCGCTTACTCAGGGTTTCCTGCAATATCCCGACACATGCCTGATCACATTGGTGGGTACAGTCGGTAAACGGCTGGCCGGTTGTCAACTTGAAGTCACACATTTTTTCGGCAGCCTTATTCGCATCTATCACGTTCATCCCGGTATCCACGGTGATAATGGCATCCTGTACACTGCTGAATATAGATTGCAGACGGCTGCGATGCTGCTCCAACTCTTCTTCATACTTCTTATTTTCAATTGCCCGGGTAATTATCTGAGCCGCCGTGGTCAGGATGTACATATCCTCATCTATCCATTTGCGGTGATGCCGGCACTCGTCAAACCCAATAAAGCCATAAAGTTCACCTTTATTGAATAGCGGGACATTCAAAGTAGACTTTACTGCGGCAGCCAGCAATCTCTGGCGATACAGCTTCCCGGGCATATCCTGAATATCCTGAAAATTGATGACATTGCCATCCTTAAGCTGCCGTGACGCCCACGGGATGGCAATGATTAGCTCGTTGAGCTGTTCCAGGGTTGCAATACCCTCGGCGACCCACTCACAAATGCAGGAGAAAGAATCGGCTATCGATTGGTATCTGAAGATAAAGATTCGGCTCACATCCAAAATTCCCCCCATACTCTTCAGAGAGGAATTCAAAAAATCGTCCAGATCTTCTACAGACATCGCCCGCTCGGAGATTCCGGCCAGCATCTTCTCGTAGGCAATCCGTTTCTCAAGCTTTTTATCAGTTTGCATCATAATCAGCGTGCTTTGCGACCAGCAGCCAACACATATAAAAATTCAAGGCTAAGCGATGCGGCCGCCAGGGCTGTAATTTCCGAATGATCGAAAGGTGGGGAAACTTCGACGATATCCATGCCGATCAGGTTACAACCCACCAACCCTCTGATAATCTTCAATGCTAAACCGGTAGTCAACCCCCCAATGACCGGGGTTCCGGTCCCCGGCGCGAAGGCCGGATCCAGGCAATCGATATCGAAAGTGAGATAGGCCGGATTATTGCCAACCACACGTCTGATTTCAGATATAATTTCGGCAGGATTATGGTCCATCAACCAGGCCGCATCCAATACGCGAAAACGGTGAGAATCTCTGACATAATCGGTGCGGATGCCAATCTGAACAGATCGTTCAGGATCTAAAAGTCCCTCTTTAACAGCTTCATAAAACACTGTACCATGATTGCTGATGCGGTCCGGTTCCATTTCAGTGTCGGTGTGGGCATCAAAGTGTATTAGTGAAATAGAATCGTGCTTTTTGGCATATTCACGCAGTAACGGCAGCGTTATCGAATGGTCGCCTCCCAGAGTCAGCATTACTTTTTGCGCCTCGAGCAAATGCCCCGCGTGCAATCGGAGCTGGGTATTCATTTGTTCCCGGGCGGTCGGATCGAATCTTAAATTTCCGCAATCGACCACACGCAACTGGTCGAATACATTGAAATCCCACGGCCATCGATTTACCTCCCAGGCGAGGTGAGTCGATGCTTGTCGAATCGCATCGGGTGCCAGGCGCGCTCCGGGACGTTCTGTCGTTGATAAATCAAAGGGAACTCCGCTGACAACCACATCAATATCATCATCGAGGTAGCTTCCGGTGAGTTCACATCCCATGAAAAACGTAAAGCCAAGAAAAACGGTATCTGAAGCAGTTTTTTGCGGTGCCGGCATTTATTCTTCTCCATCCTGAAACCGAATTGACATATCTGAACACGATCACAAAATAAGCCCCTTTCAATGCTTTCAGCCTCTTTGAAATTTAAGGATAAAAGGCTGCTATTACCATGCGGCGGAAGCGAAATCAGGGCGGCATGAATACCGACATCAGCTGCGGCATCTTTGTTTGAGGTCGCGGCTTTCGTGTCAATTCTTGATATAGCCGCAAAAAGGCGCAAAAAGCGCAAAAAAACAAATTTCGCACCGAATAAATTCGAAAAGTTATGAGATCAAAATTTGAGGATTCTGACTTTTTACGGGATTATCAATTCTTAGGAACCAACAGCCACCCAGATAACGAAAGCAGACCATGTTGTCAATATTGATTTTGGGAGGTGGAACGGTCTAAAACCATTAGCGATAACCAGCGCTGTCGCTTTGGCCAGATTGTTTAGAAGATTACGCAATAAACCAGCACACGGAAAGCAACTTGCCGGCAAGCTAAATATTGACATGTCGTGAGAGACTTCCTATCGTTGAGCTAAATTAAAATGGCTTCAATAATCAAATTGGAAAAGGAGACAGCCCATGAGCGAGCCCCAATTGCCGGAAGGCAGCGATCAGAAACAAAAAGACTATTATCTTCAGCTACGGGAAAAGGTCAGCCAATGGTTTGAAAACAGCGCCGGGGATAAACCGGAGTACGCCAATTACATCCTGCTGGTGCCGGACTTTTTTTACCTGCTGGTCAAGCTGACCCTGGATGACCGGATCCCGGCCATTGACAAAGCCAAATTTGCCGGTGTCATCGCCTATTTTTTCAGTCCGATCGATGTGCTGCCCGAAGCCCTGATCGGGCCGCTGGGCTACCTGGACGACCTTATTTTAACCTG
>JASJCE010000343.1 GCA_030066155.1 Desulfobacterales bacterium
AATGGAACCTGGGAAACGCACCGCAAATATGGTCAGCAATTTAAAGTTCAGTCATTTGAAGTGACCCTGCCGGAGGAGATTGACGGCATCCGCAAATACCTGGCATCCGGTACAATTAAAGGCATTGGTCCCTCAATGGCTTCAAAACTGATTGACGTTTTCGGGGCCGGTGCTCTTGATATTATTGAAAATAAACCCGAGCGTCTGCTCGAAGTGGAAGGCATCGGGGAAGTCAAAGCAGCCATGATCCAGGCTGCCTGGCTGGAGCATCATACGCTCAGATCGCTGATGCAGTTTCTGCAGGAAATGGGTGTGGCATCCGCCTACGGTGCCAGGATATATAAAGAATACGGCCCGGACGCGGTGGATCTGATCCGGAAAGATCCATATATCCTGGCTGATGATATTCCGGGGGAGGGATTTTTCGTTGCAGACACCATTGCCCGCAAACTGGGCGTTAAAACTGAAGATCCCGACCGTGTAAGGGCATGCATTCTGCACCTTTTAAATCAGAATGCAAATGACGGGCATACTTTTGCCGAGCAGGTAAACCTGACGGCACGCTGCGAAAACCAATTTCAAATAAGTCGCCGCACGATTGAAGATACCATCGACGAAATGGCTGCTGCCAGGGCAATTGTGGTTGAGCCTATTGGAAAAGGTAGCTCGACCCCGACCAGAGCAATCTATATGCGGGATTTGTACGTGGCGGAGACTGGCCTCGCAAAGCGGCTCAAAGCGATGCTTTCCGTACCGGTCAATGTCACCGAAATCGATATGGACGGAATTGCAGCCGAGGTTCACCATAAACTTGCCATCAATTTATCCATCGAGCAGCTGGAGGTTCTGGAACAGATTTTTGCCCATCGCATTGCCGTTGTCACCGGCGGCCCCGGTACCGGAAAAACAACCCTGTTGCGTTCGATCGCCACCGTACTGGAAACCATGGGCAAAAAGGTGCTGCTGGCCGCCCCTACCGGCCGGGCCGCCCGGCGGCTGTCCGAAGTGACTCGCCGAAAAGCACGAACGATTCATCGACTGCTGGGAGTCAGCTTTAACGACGGCGGCTTTATCAGAAACCGCGACCATACGCTTGAAGCCGATGCGGTAATTATTGACGAGGCCTCTATGGTTGACACGGTGCTGATGTATTCCCTGATCGAAGCGGTTCCCATGTCGGCGTACCTGATTCTGGTGGGCGATGTTTCCCAGCTGCCGGCAATCGGCCCCGGAAATGTCCTGGCCGACATGATTGACGCCGACTGCATTCCGGTTTTTTTCTTGAACAAGATTTTTCGCCAGGAAAGCAAAAGCGCTATTATCATCAATGCCCACAACGTTCGGACGGGCGACTTCGATATTATTACCCAACCCAAAACGATTGATGGAAGCAGTGACTTTTATTTTATTGAAGAGCGCGATCCGGATTGCGTGGCCCGGATGATCGTCCAATTGTGCAGCCGGGATTTGCCGCACACATTCGACCTTGATCCGATTCTCGACTTACAGGTCTTGACACCCATGCACAAAGGCGCTGTCGGCACCATTAATCTGAACCACATGCTGCAGAAAGTATTAAACCGGAATCCTTCCCTGGTTGAATCGATTGGCAATGCATATAAGGAAGGTGATAAAGTGATGCACCTGGTAAACAATTACCAGAAAGATGTTTACAATGGTGACATTGGGGTGGTTCGTTCATTTGACCCCAAAACGGCCGAGCTATCGGTCAACTATTACGGCAGAGTTGTCAGTTACGATACCAGTGAGTTGGACCAAATAACCATTGCCTACGCAATCTCCGTGCATAAATCACAGGGATCCGAATATCCAGCTGTGATTGTACCCCTTGTGACGCAGCATTATGTCATGCTACAGAGGAATCTGCTGTATACGGCCATGACCCGGGGTAAGAAATTGGTCATTCTAATCGGCAACCCAAAGGCCCTGCGTATCGCTCTGAAAAATGACAAACCCCGGTTGCGGCTGACGTCGCTGGGCGAACGCCTAATTAATGCGGATTAATTATCACGGTCTCGTAAAAAGTCAAAATACTCGAATTATGAATTTGTAACTTCTTGATATTACTGACAGCGAGATTTAACTTTTTGCGCTTTTTGCGCCTTTTTGCGGCTATATTAATTATGAAATCAAAACCGACCTATGAGGAGCTCCAGAGAAGAATTGCCGAACTGGAGATCGAATCATCAAATTGTAGAATCGCTGAGGAATCGCTAAAAAGAAGCAACGAGATTGTCAGCAGCATTCTGTCGGCCTGTCCGATCGGAATCGGTCTGGTCGAAAATCGCATCATTAAACGGATCAACGATGCCATGAGGCGGATTTTCAGATTCGAATCAGAGGCGGATTATGTTGGTGCGAGTGCACGAATTCTCTATCCGTCCGATGAAGAATTTCACAATATCGGCGAATATATCCGCGACCAATTCAAAGCCGGCAAGGAGGCTGCTCTGGATACCCGGTTTAAGAGAAAGGACGGGACGTCTTTCCTGGGGCACCTGATGGTCAACACGATGTATCCTCCCGATCCCATGCAGCGGGCGACGTTTACCGTCACGGATATCTCCTGGCGCAAACAGGCCGAAGCCGAGCTGCTGCAGAAGGAAAAATTGCAGGCAGCGGTCGAGATGGCCGGTGCCGTGTGTCATGAAATGAATCAACCCATGCAGGTTGCCCTGGTCCAACTTGCGGAATGCATGGTGATGGACGAATTCGAAGACGAGCCAATCAAACAGAAGGCCGAGAATATCCGGCAGCAACTGAATGCCCTGAGGGAGATGTCGCGCAAATTGATGCACATTACCCGATATGAAACTCGTGACTACGTGGAAGGTGAAAAGATCATCGACATCGATAAATCATCTGATACGCTGACATAATTAATCCGCGAAGAAGTCCACAAAGCGACCAAATGACGGTTATTCAAAGATTGTCTAAGAGGCGTTGCCCCGTATTTAAGCGCGGATTAATTAGGAGTCTGTCTCTGGCGGGACCGGCATCGGGATCTTAAAAAAATGAATACCTTCTTCTTTGAGCGTTTTTTCTTCCTCTTTGGTGCTGACTCCCCGGATGTTACGCGGTTCAGTGGCTCCGTAGTGCATTTTCAGCGCTTCTTTGGCAAAATTGCATCCAACATCATCAAAATTTTTTTCAACATATTCAATTGCTTGATCACTCAGCTTTTTCAAAGCGGCTTCTTCTGCCGAAGGCAGCCGGGGAGCACTCGATGGCGAAGACTTAATGCCGAAGGTGGAAGGAAGAATGTCCACAGTCGTATCATTGCAAATCGGACAGGTGATCATTCCTTTTTTTTGCTGATCACGGTAGGATTTGCGATCTTCGAACCAGCCCTCAAATGTATGGCCGTTGGTACACTGTAAATCGTAGGCGATCATTTTAGGCAAACTGTATTGCTAAGTTGACGAATCGTCAGTAAGGTTGTAAATATATAATGATTTTAGCTAAATACCTAATAGAATGCTTAAGATTATCATAAGTGATCACATTTTTAAAGACATTGTTAGTATAATTTGCTATTTTAACAGATTATTGTAAAATATAAGGATACTTAAACTCATTTCAGGGGGCAGGTCGTCTATGAAAAATCAGGTTAAGCGTACGGTGTTGATTGGAAGTTTTCTTGCCTTTTTTGCCGTAACCGGTTTTGCAGAGAGCATGTACATATCGGATAAATTGAAGGTCACGGTCCGCAGGGGTCCAAGCACGGAATATAAAATCTTGGATATTGCCGAATCCGGGGAACGGGTTGAAATTTTAGAAACTGGAGAGGATTGGACCCTCGTCAGGCTCGACAACGGCAAAGAGGGATATGTTACAACCCGCTATCTGATGGCCAATCCCACTCACGCGATTCGTCTGGAACAGCTGCAGGCCAAGCATAAGTCGCTAACCCAACAGGCCGCCGCCCTGCTTGAGGAAAACACATCGCTCAGAGAAGAAAACAAGAAGCTGTTATCGACCCTCAGTGGCACCGAAAAATCTCTGAAGAAACTGGACAATGACTATCAGGAATTGAAAGCCGGATCAGCCGAATTCCTGTCACTTAAAACAAAATACAAACAGGTCAGTGAGCAACTGACCGAGCAGACGAAGAAAGCCGATATTTTAGATAAGGAGTTGAGTAAGGTCGAACTCAACCAGTACATTAAATGGTTTCTGGCCGGATCCGGAGTTTTGCTGGTGGGATTTATCATCGGTTTTTCCGCCAAGCGGCAGCGCCGGCGGCCCTCCCTGCTGTAACAAGGCGCCAGGGCCACGTCATTTAAATAGTTAATCGCTTTGATATTGTTTGTAATTTGAGTATTGTAATTTGGGATTTAAGTGATGTATGAGTTATACTTCTCGCAGAATGCAAACCATTCACCATCAACACTCGAAAACCAGAAAAGGAAAAGAGAACAACTTTAGCCTGAATTGAGCCGTCAATGCGGGTTTAAGCAATATAGATGACAATGCTGGAAACACAGATGCTATTAGAACAGATAGTGGTTTTAAGCGTCCTCCTTTTGCTCTCCGGATTTTTCTCCTCAGCCGAAACTGCTTTATTTTCCATCAGCAAAGCGAAAGCGATACATCTTGCAAAAGAGAAGGGTTACTCTAATTCACTGATAAAAAAAATGAAGGACGACCCCCATCGTCTGCTTTCCACGATCCTGATCGGAAACAACATCGTCAATGTCGGTGCCTCGGCGCTGGCAACAGCCATTACCATCAATCTGGTGGACAGCAATGCCGTTGGAATTGCCACCGGCGTCATGACCCTTATGATCCTGATTTTCGGTGAGATTTTTCCCAAATCCATTGCGACCCGCAACAATGTGGCCATCGCCAGGCTGGTCATTATTCCCCTGTATTGGCTGTCGATCCTGTTTGCTCCAATTATCTTTATGCTCAATTTCATCCCCAAGCTTACGGGCAAGATGAAAAAAAAGCCGCAGGTAACCGAGGAAGAATTAATGACTTTCGTCGAGGTGGTCGAGGAGGAGGGCGGCATCGAAGAAGAAGAAAAGGAGCTGATCGAGAATATTTTCGAATTCGATGATACCAGCGCATCGGAAATCATGACACCGCGGGGGGATATGTATGCCATCAATGCCGATGAGGAGTTAAATCTTGAGGATGTCATCCGCTCCGGATTTACCCGCATCCCGGTTTTCGAGTCGGATATCGATCACATCATCGGTATTTTGAATATCAAAGACCTTTTTATGCACCAGGTGACATCTTCCGAGCCGGTCGATGTCCGCAAAATTATGAGCGAGCCTTACTTTGTCCCTGAAAACAAAAAGCTGGACAATCTGCTGCAGCAGTTCAAAAAAAGAAAGCAGCACATAGCGGTCATTGTTGACGAACACGGCGGCGTGTCCGGCCTTATTACCCTCGAGGATGCGCTGGAGGAAATCGTCGGCGAGATTATCGATGAAACCGACAAATTTGAACCGCACATCGTCAAGCTGAAGAAAGGAGAGTGGCGCGTTCTGGGCAAATCGGAAATCGACGAAGTCAACGACCAGCTGCAGATGAATATTCCGGATTCCAAGGAATACGACACATTTTCCGGCTTTATTCTGGACCAGATCGGCCGAATTCCGCAGGAAAAAGAAATCATCCCCCTGGGAGACTACAAGGTGACCGTCAACGAAATGGATGGAACCCGGATCAAGGAATACATTGTCAAGAAAGAAGACGGCTTGCCGCAGGAGCTGCAGACTTGAGTTCTTTTATGTTCCTACGTTGATCCTCGCTGCAGTACCCTCCTATTACAAAGTGATTTGGTATGCTGAGAAATGCCTAAAGTGATCTAAATTGCCTAAAATGCCTAAAATTTAGGAATCGCTCCGCTCTATTCCATATAAGCGGCGCCTCTCGCCTGAAAAAACGGCCAGTCTGATCTATAAAGAAACTTAAAGAATTCACCGCAGAGTTCGCTGAGAACGCTGAGAAAGCATATTTAAATAATCTCTGCGTCGCTCTGCGACCTCTGCGGTGATAAATTACAATAATGAAGTTTCACACGAGAGTTAAAACGAATTCTCATGAGATTAATCTGGGACGGAATTCTTTGCTGAATTTGGGCGTTGCCGGTAATTGTAGAGGCGGGTTTTACACCCGCCTTTAAGACCTATTTGTTACCAATCGGCATTCAAGAGATCGCGTCATAAAAAAAGGCAGAGCATGGTTGCTCTGCCTTTTTTATTTTTATGCCGTCCGTTGGTTAATCGGTTTGGAGGCTGTCGAACTGTACGCCGAATCCGTCTGACCCATTCCAGACGATTTTACTGTTGGAGCGAATCGGTATTTCAAAATTCGGGAAAAAAAAGCTCTGGCGAATGACCGTGTCAACCGCAAAAACATCGTGGCTTTCGATATAGGCGCCGTAGGGACTGATATTTTTCATAATGCCTTTGTATCGGCGGTTTTCGACGATGTATTCGGTAACGATGCTGCATCTTTCCCGGGGGGTTTTGCGCTGATCTTTTCGCTCCCAGTTATTTAGAAGCCGCGAAAGTGCCCTCTGATCATCTATGGTCAGATTGTCGACAAATCGAGATAACCGCTGGTTCTCGGAACCGAGGTTATCATTGGGAAGTGACATATAAACACCTCTTGAGTAAGATTATTGCCAGGTATTGGATACATGTGGGCGTAATATTGAAAGGAAAAAAGGAAAGCAGGGCCTCATGCTCCAAGATTACCACATAGTGGTATTATAACCCTCCGCATCGATTTACGTCAAGGAAAATGTAATGTTCGAATTCGTGTGTAATTTCAGATTTATTTCAGACTAAGATTTTCAAACACGGTTTCCTCAGGTGTTATGCAAATAATTTAGGGATTGCGAATTTAGGAATTTAGGGATTGCAGGTATTCTGTCGGTTTAAAATTATTGTTTTTAAATCCCTCAATTCCAAAATCCCTCAATTGATGTGTTCCATTTCGTCCAGGCTTATATCCTCTAAATGGGTTTTGTTAATGGTATCCGAAACCAGCTTCAATTCCTCGGCATCGAGGGGATAGGTGAGGTAGTCATTGGCACCGGCCTTTACTGCCTTAACAGCCTCGCGTATCTTCTCCTGAGGCGCCATGACGATTATTTCGAGGGAAGGATACAATTGCCAAAAGGGCATCAGCACTTCGCGATAGTTATCGGATGAGCCGTGATTATTCAGCGCATTTAAGTCGATAAAAATCAAATCAAACCGTTTGTTGTGGAAAAGCTCGAGTGCTGTGGTATGCTCGTCCGTTTTTTCCACTACATCGTTTGACCTGAAAGCCGACAGGACTAATGAATAGGCGCGCTCTTCTTTGCTGACGACCAGGATTGATTTCATTGATAACCCTGAATGGCGAACCTTGGTCGCCTTCGGCGCCGCCGGAGGCGGGTTAACCTTGAACCTCTGAATCCTTAACTTGTATTTTATCAGGAGATCGTGAAAATCACAATTGAAATGCTTTTTTGAAAACGAAATTCGGTCTTCTATGTTCGGCAAGTTTTGTTGATGACGTTCGACTTATTTTAGTAGAATTTAAACCACTGTGCTTTCCATCGCGATGTTCCGTTTCGAATTCAATCAAATGAAAAGGTGTTCAGCTTCCGTTGGACCGATTAAAATCAGCTCATCTTTCTCCTTGATCCGATAGGACGGATCGGGGTTGGTGGACGTGGTCTCCTGGCCGCAGATGGCAATCACGTTGCAGCCGGTCTCAACGCGAATCCGGGTTTCGTGGAGGGTTTTGCCGACATAAGTTGCAGGTACTGCAACCCGAAAAATGTTCAACCCTTCGGCCAGCATTAACAACTCGCCCGGCTTGAGCAAGTTGAGGATGGTATTGACGGCCATGGATGCATAGGACATCACCAGGTCCGATCCGGCAGTATGCAGCTTGGATATATTGCGGTCGAGATTGGCGCGGCTGATGATCTGGACAT
>JASJCE010000344.1 GCA_030066155.1 Desulfobacterales bacterium
CAAAGGTCACAGTACTGTTGGCACGCCAGATCCAAGGATCCGGTAAATTCATCATAAACTGCATATATTTGATCTAATATTTTCAGCTTCGATGATATATCCATAAGTAATCAGAAGCGGGAATACACCCGGTAGAAGGCCGCCATCACCGCCTGCAGGCTAATATTTTCCAGGCATTGCTGATCTTCGCAGTTGTTTTCCTCGATCTCAAAGCAGGGCACGCAATCCAGTGCCGGTCGAACCGCCGCCACCGCGGGCCCTACCGGTTTCCAGCGCTCAGGATCCGCCGGGCCGAATATGACTGTCGTCGGCAGGCCGGAATAGGCTGCCAAATGGCTGGCACCGGAATCGTTGCCGATGTATCCGCCGGCAGTATTGAATAAATTGAGTAGCGTCAGCAGGTCCTCTAAAATATGTACGATTCGATGGGATTGCCGCAGATCTACGGCCAGACCCTCCTCTGCCGGTCCCAGGATGAATTCCGGCTTCAAACCAGCACCGTCCAGCTCAGCTGCGGTCTCCAGAAAATTAGCAAGCGGCCAGCGTTTGCGGATGCTGCCGGCGCCGGGATGCAGTAATATTTTATTGCGGATACGCCCGCGGAAGTCGTAATGCGGCATTGGAATATCCTCAAGTTTTGCCTCCGCCTCGGATATGAGACCACATTTGAATATCCCATCCAGAATAAATTGACTGACATGGGTGCGCTGATGAACCGGCGGCTTGGGCGCCAATCGACAGCGCAGATTAGCCGTGACAATTCGAATAGACCGTTCAAGCCGGTCGGACAGCGTAAATAAAAGGATAGCCTCATACCCTTTCAGCAGGGCCTCTATTCCGGGATCGAGATGATCGCTGAAAAGTGATGCAAAGGAGGATGCTTCAGCTGGGAACCACTTTTGGGCGAGATTCAGTGCACCGGCCAATTTGCCCAGCTGGTTGTGACAAAGTACATCAATTCGTTGGAAATGCGACTTCAGCCGAATGATCGCCGGAAACGTCAATATGAAATCCCCCAGGGCACCCTGGTGAATAAGTAATAGATTGGATTTCATCATTTCCCATCTTTCCACAATGCCATGAAACTGCCGAGCGGGGCTTGAATATAGTTATGAATGGGATCACACTTTATCTTAAATAGGTAAAAACTTGGCGCCGAGATCGTCTTGGGAAAGAGCATTTCAAAATTCGCCATCCCCTTTGAGACAACAAGATCAGCGGAGGCGATTAAATCCAAAAACTCAGTGGAAACCGTATCCCAATCAATGCCCGCACCATCGGTTCCCGTATCTGCCAGGTGCTCAAAACGATCCAGCAATTTGGCTGTCTGTAATTCCACCCGGGTTAAATCATTGAGGGCAGGACCGCCTTTGACGATGAGATAGATTTGCTGACAGTGTTCCCCGAGGTATTCATAGAGTGGGAGATCGAAATATATTTCACCGGCGTTATCCGTCAGATATAAAAGCCGTTGGGGATTGTTGGCCAGAAAAGATTCAAGCCGATCCAAATCATCATGGTGAAACGAGATGCCACTGCGGATCTGATTGGGTACTCCTGCCAATGCACGAGCAGGATCATTAAAAAAATCGAAACTGTTGCCCAGGGCAGCCAAACCGGCACAAGCTCGCAAACCTTTAGGAATTTCATTTTTGATTTGAGAAAAAAGTTTTCGAGCCTGATCCATTTCGCGGGATTTAAAATCGGCATAAGGATCATCAACTTGGGTCAGTTCTCTGATTTTTTTTAGAATTCGATTGGCAATCTGGGGCGAATTGGGTTTGCTGCCCTTAGCATCTTCAATGATATCATTACTGATACGCTCTGCTTTTTCGAGAACCATCGGATCAGAGGGATCGATTAATTGAACCACGTCTCTGGCCATGGACTTTAAACAATCGACACATTGGGGAATGGGATCGAGTGGTTTCATCTACCAGTTGTCCGCTGAGCGGTTGGCAACTCACGGTTATCAGATCAATAAATGAGTAAATTCTCGATTCTTGGCATCGCTGTTCTGATACTGGTGCCTTGCGTGTATCCTTGCTAGCGGCCAATATCGGCACCTGAGAGGTATATCTCAATTGGCCCATAAAATGAGATTCTCCTTCTACTCTGCCGAGGTTTGGTTTGTCAATCAAATTAAAGGGCCCCAAACAACGTTCCCTTTTGAGGGATCAGGTATTCCGCCGGATTGGCCAGTTTGATCGGAAAAGAAACTTAAAGAATTTACCGCAGAGTTCGCTGAACGCTGAGAAAGCATATTTAAATAATCTCTGCGTCGCTCTGCGATCTCTGCGGTGAAAAATTAACAATGTAGCTTCACACGAGCAGGATTAAAACGCCTCGCAGATTGGTTGCCGATCAGCACGAAATGATTACTATCAGCCCACGTACCCATATTGTCATCAAAAGGAGGCGGTCATGGAATTTGCAAAAATTGTCAAACGCTCCGCTCTTGTTCTCGCATCTCTGGTTATTCTGATCGTTTTAGCCCTGGTGGTCGTTTTAACGATTGGGATTTCGATTGATGTCGATGGAATTCGAGCCCGGGCGGAGACCGCCGCAACCAAGGCACTCGGCAGAAAAGTCAGCATAGACGGACGCCTGGCGTTTGAATTGAGTTTTCGGCCGGCATTGGAGCTGGGTGGCCTGAAGATTGCCAATCCGCCCGCCTGGGATCGCGACAATTTGATTCGGGCCGATTTATTCCGGGCCCAGGTTCGAATACTGCCGCTGCTGCGCAGTCGAATCCATATCGAAGAGATTACGGCAAGCGGAATCGATGTCGATCTTGAACTCAAGGCTGACGGCCAGAAAAATTGGCTTTTTGACGGCTCCCGTGATCAGGCAGAGAGGGTGCCGACACCTGCGGAACCCGGAGAGCCGTTCAGCGTCGATTTAATTGAAGTCGAAGCATTTACGCTGGAGCGGTTGCAGGTATCATTTCACGATCATCAATCCGAACAGAGCTATGATTTCAATTTGAATTCCATGCAGGGCTCGGCCGTCGCGAACGAGCCATTAGAACTGGCCATTGACGGTGCTTTTCAAAAACAACGCTACTACATTTCGATCAGCGGTGATCCGGTTGGGGAATTATTCAAGCCGACGCAATCCTGGCATCTGGATGCATCCGCTGAGATGGCCGGCATCATTCTGAACCTCAGGGGCAAAGCGGATCGGCCGCTTGAAGGCAAAGGTTTTGATTTTCAAATAAAATTGAATGGCGATCGATTCGGCAATTTGGCCGACCTCCTTGGTGCGCAACTTCCTCCATTTGGTGCTTACCAAATGGCTGCGCGGATAAAAGAGACTGAAACGGGATACAGTTTGTCAAAACTGACGGGCTATTTGGGCAAAACCGCATTCGATGGCCTGCTGGATCTCAATCTCTCCGGGGATAAACCCGTGATCAAGGCCCAGCTCATTGTTCCGGCGGTTGATGCGGGCCCCTTGCTTGGAATTATCGGTCAGGAAACGCAGCCGGCCGTATCTGAAGAGCCAGGGGTGTCTAAAGATGCCGACGCTTTGGAGCCGACATTGCCCAAGCTAGACGAAGTGGCTATTTCACTGGATCCGTTGAATAAAATAGACGCTGAGATTGAGCTTAAAGTGGAGCAGGTCCTCAACGCGCCGGGTGACATTCGCGATGCGTCGCTGAAAGTCGGCCTTCAAAACGGTGAGTTGGAAGCGCCGATGCAGGTGTCCTTTGCCGATGTCGATTTCCGGGGAAATCTCGAACTGAAAAATTACGATGATAAACCCGGTTTTAAGTTGAGTCTGAGAGCCGATCAAACCGATCTTGGCAACCTGGCACTGGTGTTTACCAATACCGAAGGCATTAAAGGTCATCTCAAAACTTTTGAATTCGACTTGAGCGGGGCCGGCCACAATCTGCGCATGTTGTTGGAAGACATGGACATGCGCTTGGCTCTGGATGATGCAACACTTTCCTATGGTAATGTGGCCGGGGGGCGACCGGTCCGCTTTACCTTAGAACAGGCCGAAGTGGCCCTGCTTCACGATCAGCACACACGAATCAAGGCATCCGGTACGCTTCTGGATGAACCGTTTAAGCTGGAGGTTTCCGGCGGTACGTTTAATCAGATTTTTAAATCGGAACCATGGCCCATCAGTCTGACGGCCGGCGGCGGCGGCGCTGATGTGCGGGTCAAGGGCTCGATCGGCACACCCGAAGATCTAACTGCTTCGCATTTCACCTTGAGTGTTTCCGGCAAGAAGATTGGCGGTCTGGCCGCCTGGTTGGGCATTTCTCCTACAGCCAAATTGCCATATGCCTTGGACGGTCAACTCCAGCTCTCCGGCCAGCAATGGGAACTGAACTCACTTAATGCCCGATTAGGAAAAACCAAACTAAAGGGCCGGTTGGGGTGGAGGCCGTATGATGCCAATTCACTGCTGACGGTCCTGCTGAGGCTGGAAAATGTCGATCCCATTGAGTTGGGAACTATCGGCGCCTCCGAGCCATCATCCGGGAAAAACAGCGAGGCAGACGGATTCACGCTTGATATGCCGATAATGCCCCAGACCCTCTCACTCAGTGACGCCGATATTGACATTGCTGTCAAGCGCATTCAGCTGCGAAGATTTGTCGTTTCCGACCTTTCCCTCTCCAGTCGAATTCGAGACGGCTGGGTGGAGAATGCTCCCTTTCAGCTGACCGTCAGAAAAGTGCAATTTAAAGGCGGGCTCACGCTCGATTTGCGCAGCAAGATACCGGAATTCAAATTTAAAATTGATTCGACCAAAGTTGATATCGGTCTTTTGCTTGCCGAGTTGAAAATTGTCGATGGGATGGAGGCTGCGGTCGGCAGTTTTGGATTGAACCTGCATATAAAAGGCGCCAAACTGCGCACGATCCTGGATCGCTCCTCCTTCAGCGCCAGAATGAAAAACGGAACTTGGACCCTCAAAGACCCCAATACCGGCGCCAGTCTGCAAATACATGTCGTTGATTGCGTCGTCGGGGCCGCTGCCGGAAAGCCAGTAACCTGGTCCATAGATGCCCGCATCAAAGACGAACCCGTTAAAATTCTGATAAAAGGCGATCGGTTGGCAGCCCTGGCCCAGGAGAAAGTCCGGATACCCCTTGACATAGAGGCCGAGGCGGTCGGTGTCAAGCTAGCTTTAAACAGCCAAGTCAAGCTGCCGCTCGCGCAACAAAACCTGGATTTCAAGATGTTGCTAAGCGGCGAGCGCCTCAACAGCATCAATAGCTTTTTGGAAGTTGATTTGCCGCCCTATGGGCCTTATGAGCTTGGCGGCCGGTTTCAATTAAAACAAGACGGCTACTACCTTTCCGATTTAAATGTTCGTGTCAACCAAAGCCATATGACTGGAAAGATGAGCTTAAACACGGTGGCGCGGCCGCCGCTTCTCAATATTGACCTGACAACCCGAACGCTGCAAATGGATGACTTCAAAGTCGGAGACTGGTCGCCGGTTGAACCATCGACCGGTGCTGCCGGAAAGGAGACCGGCGTGAAAACAACGGAACAACCGGAAACGGGCTGGTCGGAGGCTCAATCCCTTTTAAGTCCCGAATTCATGCGCAGTTTGGACGCGCGATTTAAGCTCGAAGTTCAGGAAGTTCTCTCGGGGCGGGATAAACTTGGCAGCGGCAGTCTGGCTGCCGGTCTGGAAAAAGGACGCTTTTTCGTCGATCCGCTGCAGCTGGAAGTTCCCGGCGGCTCGGTCAACCTGGCATTTGCTTTCGAACCCACCGACAAGGATGTCGCTCTGGAAGCCAGTGCCAAGATCGAGGAATTTGATTACGGTATTCTGGCACGCCGCATCAAACCTGAATCGGAGATGGGCGGTTGGCTTAGCCTCGATGTCGATTTGAAATCCCGGGCTAAAGATCTCGACAGCATCATGCATCATGCCAACGGCTATATTGACTTTGCAATTGTACCCAAGGATTTCGAAGCGGGTCTGTTTGAACTTTGGGCCGTCAATCTGCTGGCAGCAGCACTTCCAGAGGTGGATTCCGAAAAGACTTCGGTTGTCAATTGTGGTGTATTCCAATTTGACATCAAGGACGGAAAAATGAAGGAAAATGCCATTTTTATGGATACCACCAAAATGCAGGTGGCCGGAAAGGCCAAGGCGGATTTCAAGACTGAGGAGGTGTATCTGGCCATGAAACCCAAAGCCAAAAAGCCCGAGTTTTTCAGCCTGGCGACCCCGATTCAGGTCAAAGGCACATTTACCGACTACAAGATCGGTGTGCAGCCCGGCGGCCTGATTGGAACGGCATTCCGGTTCATTACCAGCCCCGTCATTGTACCGATTCAGCGCGTTTTTACCGAACGGGCGCCGGCGGACGGGAAGGCGGCGTGTTCGGCGGCGATGCATCGATCGCATAAATGAAATACGGCTGGAGTGTTGGAGTGAAGGAGTGTTGGAGTTTATTAGGCAAAGGGCATAGGGCAGAGAGCATAGAGCACGGAGCAGAGGGCAGGAAAAACTATTGTTATTTGTTATTCGTTATTGGTTATTAGTTTTAGAAGACTGAGCACAGGGCAGAGAGCACGGGGCAGAGGGTTTGAATTCTGGATTTTAGATTTCGGATTGCGGATTGAAGGAGCAAAGGGCATGGTATAAGGAAGTTGGAGGTCGCCTACCGCGGAACTTGATAGCCTGAATATCTAATTAATCCTGATAATCCTGTCTATTTCAAAGATTAAAATAGAATCCATTCATTTTCCACTCTGTCACACGTGAACGGTTAAATCGTAATCTTCGATGTACTTAGCAAATCTCTCCCGGATTTCGTCCGCATTGAGACCGTATTGCACCATGGCATAGTGATGGCGTTTTGGCGGAGTTAGCACCAAGTTGTCCTGTATAGACTGCAGCCAGGTTTCCGATTCGGTAAATTTAATGTTGTCCTGAATTTTCTCGATGACCGCCCGAGGATTTTGCACCAGATCCGGGTAACGGATGTCAATGATCTGATCATTCCCGGCAGCTGTGCGTGCCTCTACACTGCGCTTCAGTCCCGCTTCGTAATAGTCAAGCCAGAATTTTCCCAGCGCTTCAGTGTCAATATGCTCACAAAAGGGTGCCCGTGCGGCCGCAGCCAGGCTGCAGACTGACGGAATGGCATCATGGGGATCACGATGAAGCTGTATGACGGCGGCATCCGGAAACGTTTTCAATAAGGTGTCCAGGTGCCAGAGGTGATATGGCCATTTCAGCACCCAGCGCTTCCCGGGGCGCAGCCAGTTCAGCAACTGCAGCTGGATTTTAAAGAACTCATATCCCTGATGCAGACCTTGATCAAGCAGCCACCAGGCGAAATTTTTTGCTTCGGTAATCACAAAAGCGGTGGTGCCGGCGCAGGCTTTTTCGAACAGGTGCAGGCACTCTTCGGCTTTTTCAGGCGCCATGGGGTGAATGTTGTTGAAGCCGGGCGCCAGCCAGCGGTGAAATCGGCTCTCAATCCAAACCCTGCGAATCTGTCGGCGGGGATCAGCCGAACGCGGATCGAGAGTAGGGCATGGACGGCGAAGCTCCCAGAACTGTGGCGCCCGCCCGTCCGGATGCGATGCCAAAAGGTTGTGAAGATAGGTGGTGCCGCTGCGATACCAGCCAGTGATAAAAATTGGCCGTTCAATCTGTTGAGCCTGAATTTCGGGGAAACGCTTCAATACTTCAATGACCCTCAGGCGGGAGCAAAGATTTTCAACTAAAAATTGCCTGATCGTGAAGCGGCCGAAAAACGTCAGCTTTCCCTCGTGAATGACGGAGTCCAGCATGGCAGAAAGACAATCTTGAAACCGGGTATCCCCCCAGTCCTGCAAACCGGTTCGGCGTTCCGCAGTTTCCAGCAAATTTTCTTTCTGCAGGGATACCATTCGGTCAACAGCAGGGCTAAATATTCTGGCAAGATTATTGACCCACCTGATCGGCAGAGGTGCCCAGGGACCGCTGGCGGTAATTTGCTGGCTGGGAGTCATAAGATTTAATTTGCCGCCCACTCCCTTCGCTCATTCGATAAACGCAGATATTATGCCTCCAAAACTCACGGAGGCAAGAATTCAATCAACAATCTTTTCTGTTAAG
>JASJCE010000028.1 GCA_030066155.1 Desulfobacterales bacterium
CGGCAGAGCTGGCCGGACTGAGTACGGCCATAATTCTCGCCTCCCAAACCACCGGCGGCGCCCTGGGCGGCATGATCGCCCCGGCCAAAATTCTGGTGGGCTGCTCTACCGTGGGATTATCGGGCAGGGAGGGACCGGTGCTGCAGGCCACCATCCGCTACGGCCTGGTGACGACAGCCCTGATGGGGCTGTTTACCATGCTGGTGTCAATGGTGTTGGGTTAGGTGATTTTGGATTTCGGATTTTGGATTTATGGAATCGCTTCGCTCAGTCGATATGAAAAAAGGCCGGTGTTCAGAGGTTTGGAGGTTCAGGGTTCCAGGGTTTTAAGGTTCAGGGTTTAAAGGCAATGGGATCGGCATTCGGTGTTCGGCATTCGACGTTCGGAAAGATGACGGATAATCGGAAGCGATCAGTAATGAATGTAGGGTCAAAGAGGTAAAAGTGAACCGCAGAATATCGAATTTCGAATATCGAATTTCGAAGGAAGGCATTCTGTCTATTATATCCTCCTCCCTCAATCCCTCCCACCAGTCAAAGATCCCGAGACCTTTTCGGGGGGGAGTGAGGAGAAAGGTATAGAATTTAGCAGAGATGGTCAAATTGATAAAAAAAAACCTGCCGAATCTCCAGGCTATACTCCTCATATTGATGATGGCTGTCCCGTTTCTGCTCTATTACTTTGCCCGCAGGGGTTCCACCGGCGGCGTGATCACTTTCCTGGCAGTTATGACCGCTGTCATGTTGATCGCCATGAAAAAATGATGCGACCGAAATACTATCATTTCATCTACCATTCCACCTCAGTCCTCCGTCCTCAGTCCTCAGTCCTACCTTGACACTCTTGCACCAAATTATATTCTCAACTCCTCGTTTACCTCTGTGCCCTCGGCTCTATGCTCTCTGCCTTCACCCGCTGTGCTCGATCACTCGCATGGTCTTCCACTTGCCCTGGGAAAAGCGCCAGAAGGTTACCGCGGCGAGTTGGCTGATAAAAAATACGGTGCAGCCCCAGGCATAGTAAAGTCCCATTCCATACAGTTCGATGCCGATGTAGATCGGCAGGCACATGCCAAAAATGGAAATCAACCCGATGCTCCACATAATGAACCTCGTATCCCCGGCCCCTTTGAGCACCGCTGTGCTGATCATATAAATGGCGTCCAGCAGCAGGTAAGCGGCAACAAAGCGCAGCACAACGACTCCCGCAGTTTTGATGGCAGCAAAGTCTTCCGGGCTGATATCTTTAGGACGAAACAGCTCCAGCAGCGGCTGGGGAAATAACACATACAGGATGATCAAGACCGAAATGTAGGACGCTACGATTGCCATTGTCGCCCGGGCCGCGGCGACCGCCTCATCCGGACGGTTGCGGCCCAGGGCCTGCCCTACGAGCGTGCTGGTGCCCAGGGCAAATCCGATCAAAGGCCGGAAAGATACGGAATCCAGGGCGATCCCGATATTGGTTATCGCCAGTTCCGCCTTCCCGATACGACCCACCATGAGAACGAAGAAAAGGAATGCAAACACATCGAGGCTGAATTGGAGCGAGCTGGGCACACCGTAGCGCAGCAGCCGCCGAAACAATTCGCCATCGAATTTACGGTTGTCGAAAACCCGGAAAACGGCATTGTTCTCACGGGTAAAAACCAGGACTCCCAGTATCACGGTAGCGGTTGTCCAGGCAAAGACGGTGGCGATGGCGGCACCCAGAATACCCATTTCCGGAAAGATCCAGATCCCGTTGATCAAGGCATAATCCAGCGGAACATTCAAGCACATGGCGACAATATAGGTAATCATAACCGGGCGCGTGACGCCGCGACCCGAAAAAAAACTGGAAAAACCCATGCCCACAATATGAACGCCGGAACCCAGGCAAAGAACCCTGAAATACGTCACTTCCAGGCGCTGTACCTCGATCGGATGCCCGACGATCTGAAAAAGCGGATCCCCGATAAACGAAATTCCAGCCATAATGACCCAGGCCGCAAGACCAAAATAAATCGACTGCCACAAAGCGCTTCCGACCCGCGACAGCTTGCCGGCGCCGGTGTATTGAGCGACGAAGACGTTGCTGTAACCGGCCGTGTCGGCAAAAAACGACAAAAAGACAAAGGCGGTTATTCCCGCCGGCAGGGCAGCAGCGATTGCATCAATGGAGTAATTGGCCAGGAAAATCCGATCAGTGAAGGTCATTACCACGGTTGTCGTCATACTGACCACCAGCGGCAGGCTAACCCGCACCACGTCACGGTAGCTGCTCAAGGAACGGGTATCTTTTCTCTGGGACGTCATGACTGATCGCTTATATAATTTTGTGAGTTGGCAGTCTACAGGTTTCAGGTGTCGGGTTTCAGGTGTCAGCTCAAGCTCATTTAGGGGTTTGGGAATTCAGGAATCGATGGATTGAAGGTACTCTGTCCATCCAATTTGTTGATATGCAAATTCCTCAATTTCTTGAACCCGAATTCCCTCAATTCATGGATGCTGTAACCTCGGGAGAAACTACATTCTAAGTTCGTGTGGGAGCGGTTTGCAACCGCGATTAAAATCGATAGAATTCCTTTATTCGATGTTCATCAGTTTCGTATTTGATCAGACTGGCCGTTTTTCTGCAACGGAATAATGAGTTGATATTTGCGCAAACCTGATTATGTTGAACACCATTAGACGCTATTGTAAAGCAATAATCGATCTGATAATGAATAATACTTCCAAGAAGATCATGATCGCTTTGATGGTAATCACGAAAGCCGGAAACTCTCAATCAGGTTGGCTTTAGATGGCGGGTTGTAACTCCTGTTCGGCAAGGCAAAGTGGCAACGGTGTAAACCGAGGGATTTGGTGTTCAATCTTCGGCGGTGGACCACATTGTCAGTGCGGATGTCAGGCGGGCGGGCACGCATGTATGAATCGCATTTGCACATTGTTTAGACAGAAGTTTGGAGCATTAAAACTTTTCGGTGTTCTCGCAACTATATTAATTATTGCAGGGTGGGGGAGTCCGGGCCCGGCTCCCGCTCAGGAGAAGTTGGTAGTCCAGTCAGCTAAACGCGATATTACGTTGACCGGCTACACCCGCAGCCAGACAGCTGTTACCATTTCCTCAGAGGTGGCCGGAAGAATTCTCAAAATCAACTATGACGTCGGGCAGGTTATCGGCGAGTTTCCTTTTCTGGATATTGACCCCACCTTTATCGATCTCCAGATCGACAGCACCCGCCAAACCCTGAATCAGCTGAAGATTACCCTAAACAAACGCCGATCCAGAGTCGATTATCTTGACAAGGAATTTCAACGCATCGATAAGCTGTTTCGCCGTGGTAGTTCTCCGGAATCGCGACGCGACACCTTTCAGGAGGACCTGGATCAAGCCCGTTACGACCAACAGGCCACCGGGGTCGAAATCGCGATTGTTCGAACCCGTCTGCAAGAACTTCTGGAGCGTAAAAGTCGGCATACGATAGTCGCTCCGGCCGGCTGGATGGTTGTCGCCAAGCTGGTCGAAGAAGGGGAACTGGTAACGGTCAACACGCCGGTCGCCCGGGTTGCCGATTACGGCAGCCTCGTCGTGCCGTTTTCCGTCTCGGCCCAGGAGTTGGATGCCATCCAACAGCTGTCTCCCGAGTTTGATGTCCTGCTGGATGGTCGGCCGGCCCGGGCAGCCGTGAACTGGATTAACCCTGAGTTCGATGAGAAAACCCGTAAGCTCGCCATCGAGCTTATTCTGCGCAGCTACCCGGGGCCCCGACGCGGCGGTCTGGTGTGCAGTCTCGCATTGAAAACAGCAGCCGAAGGTCTCTGGGTGCCGAAGCAGACGGTTGTCAGCCGCTACGATAATCCGCGCGTCTTCCTGAAGGAGAACGGCGCCGAAGTCAAGGTGCTGGTTCTGGGCCAAACCCGGGATCATTTGATTATCGCCGAAGATCCGCGCCTGCCGCCGGGGACTCTGTTGAAAACGTCGGCCACCTCACTACCGCAACCATCACAGGATCTGGCCCGATGAAATCCGTCGTCAAATTCTCCATCAAGCAGACCGTCCTGTTGAATGTCGTCTTCGTCATCCTCGTCGTTGCCGGGGCTTTCAGCATATTCACCACACCCTTGGAAAACATGCCGGTGGTGGATATGGGCAACGTGTTTATCAACACCATCTACTACGGCGCATCAGCCGAAGATGTCGAACAGTTGGTAACCGTCGAAATTGAAAAGGCCCTCGACGGATTGGAGGACGTTGAATGGATCAAGTCGGATTCCTACCGCAATTTCTCGTCGGTGGAAGTCAAATTCCTGGATGATTCGGACTACCGCTTTCGGTACGATGAGCTGCGCTTTCGGGTATTGAACATCAAGGATGAACTGCCGCCGGACGCCGATGAATCCACCTTCATGTACCTGGACACCAATATCTGGCTGCCGGTCGTCATCGTCAACATCACCGGCGATATGCCCCAGCGCAGTCTGGAGCAGTATGCCGAAGAATTGCGGACCAGCCTGCTGTCCCTTCCGGATGTCCGCGATGCGGAAATCGAGGGCGAATACGACACGGAATTCCACGTGTCTCTGGACCCCGCCAAGCTGCGCCGTTTCGGCATCACGTTTCAGCAGGTGGTGGATGCTATCCGCTCGGCCAATACCAAAATCCCTACCGGTCGATTCCGGGCCCGGGAATCCGAGTATATGCTGGATGCCGGCGACCGCCTCAATTCCCAGGAAGAGGTCCTGAACACCGTCGTTCGCCGGGACGGTGACGGCAATTTCGTCCGGGTCCGCAATCTGGTGACCAACGCCCGCTTGAGCCACCGGGATCCCTCGGTCATCCCGTCCGTCAACGGTCAGAGCACCGTTCGCATGCCGGTCACCAAAGAAATCAAGGGAAATGCCATTGAAATTTCAGCGGCGGTCAAAAAAGCGGCGCGGGAGTTCGAAGACCGCCACCGGCGCGACGGCATCCAGGTTATTTTTACCAACGATTCGACCATCGAAATCAACGACTCCCTCAACACCCTGGGCGGCAACCTGCTCCTGGGCATGGGCCTGGTGACCCTCGTGCTGTGGGTAACCCTCGGCTTTCGCAATGCCATGCTGACCGCCATCGGCATTCCATTTGCTTTCCTGTGCAGTGTGCTGATGATGCAGATTACGGGCGTCTCCCTCAACACCATCAGCCTGTTTGCATTTGTGCTGGTGACCGGCATAATGGTTGATGATGCCGTTATTATCGTCGAAAACATTTACCGGCACTTTCAAATGGGCAAGTCAAAAAAAGAGGCGGTGGTTGACGGCACCAGCGAAGTCATGTTGCCGGTGATCGCCTCGGCTTTGACCACGATTCTGGCCTTTATTCCGATGCTGATGATGACCGGTTCCACCGGGGATTTTTTCTCCTACATACCCAAAACCGTAACTTACGCCCTGATCGCCTCCCTGCTGGAGGCATTGCTGATCTTGCCGATTCACTTTTTGGAATGGGGCCCGCGGGAAGGCTCCCGGGCCGCAAAAAAAGCAATGCACCACGATTCCGAAAATCCGTTTGCGCATCTTGAAGGCGGCCTGTTCGCACCATTCTGGAAAGCCTACAATTGGTCGGTTGTAAAAATCCTGAATCACAAAATCATTACATTCACGGTCATGACGGTCATCCTCGTCTCCTCAGTGGGCATTCTCGTTTTATCGGCCAGCGGCATCCTGCCCCTGATCAAAGTTGAGTTTTTCCCGGGCAACTATTTTCGCTACCGTGTAACCGTCACCGCTCCGGTTGGAACCGCAATCGAGCAAACGGATGCCATCGTGCGCGATGTATCCCGCTATATCATGTCACTGGGCACCGGACAGGCCCACTCGACAGCCGGCAGCGCCGGATTTTACGAGGATCAGGATTATGCCCGCCACGACGGCAGTCATTTCGGCCAAATCGTTGTCACTCTGCCGGAGGAGAAATTGCGTGATTTTCCGGAAAATCCATCCAATGATCCCCAGCTGCACCTCGATGTTATTCGCCGCAAGCTGGCCGAGTTCGTCGAGCGGCAGTATCCCCCCGAGGGCGTGGTTCCCGTTGTAAGGGTATTCAAGGAGAGTGACGGACCGCCCACCGGCAAGGCTGTCAATATCCGTGTCACCGGTATTTCATTGAAGGATGCCGTGGCAGCCGGTGATCGCTTGAAAGCGTTCATGCAGACCGACGAGGAACTGGCCGATCTGGTTGATCTGAACGACAACCGCCCGGACTTCCATAAAACCTTCAAATTTGTGCCCAGGCAGGAAGCCGTCTTCGAATATGGTCTGCAGCCAGCCGCTGTGACCCAGATGGTTGCCGGTGCGCTCAACGGCCAGTATGTCGGTAAATTTCGCACCATCGATGAAGAGGTGGATTTGCTGGTGCGAATTGCGCGCCGCGCCGACCGGGGCAATATAAACGGCACCGGTCTGGCGGAGCCCCTCGACATACTGGGCATTCCGGTCGTTGAAGACAGCGCATCGCCGGTATTGCTGCGGGATTTGATCGACGTCAAACCGGTTTTTGAACCGGATGTAAAATCACGCTACAAGGGCAAACCGACCATTACCCTGACCGCCGACATCAAACCCGGCTCCCGTCTGTCGCCGGCCCGGGTGCAGGTGCTGGTGAACAAATTCATTAGCTCCCGGCCGAACGACTTCACCGCAATCACCGTCGCCTTCGGGGGTGAATTCGAATCCACGAGCAAATCCTACGCCTCGCTGACCATGGCTTTTTTTATCGCGTTGCTGGCGATCTATATGGTTCTCTCCAGCCAGTTCAAAGATTACGTTCAGCCGATGATCATCATCTCCTCGGTGCCGATGGCCCTGATCGGCGTGGTTTTCGGACTGCTGATTACCCGTACGACATTTACCATCGGCAGTTTCCTGGCCATAATCGGTCTGGCCGGTCTGGCCGTCAACGACTCATTGCTGCTGATAGACTTCATGAACGTTCGGCTGCGCCAGGGAAAACCGCTGCGCCAGGCCATTATCGAATCCTGTGCCGCCCGCATGCGGCCGGTTTTGATCACGACCATTACCACCACACTGGGACTGCTGCCCATGGCGATCGGCATTCCCAATAAATCCATCTCCTGGGCTCCCATGGCAACAGCATTTGTCTCGGGGTTGATCAGCGCCACGGTATTGACCCTGTTGATAACCCCGGCCAACTACGAAGCCTTTGAGCAATTAAAAGCCTTCGTAAAAAGGATCTTTCGCCGCCGGGCATTGCGATCGCTGTTGACCCGAAGACGAATGGAACGTCGAACCATAAACAGATGAACGTCCAACATCGAACGTCCAACTTCCAACGCCGAATAATGTAATGAAAAATACGACTATAAATCACGTGATAGAAGAAATTCTTCCGCCGCACCTTATCGAGCGCGCGCGGATCATGAACGAAACACCCATAAACCCGGATGGACGCTACGTGCTGTACTGGATGCACCATGCCGTTCGCGGCCATGAAAACCCGGCCCTGGATACAGCGCTGACGCTGGGTAATCAGCTGCATCTGCCGGTACTGGTGTACCAGGGTCTGGGCGGCCCTCATCCGTACAATTCAGACCGCCACCACACGTTCATTATGGAAGGGGCACGCGATGTCCAGGCGGAATTGGGTCGGCGCCGGATCGCCTACGCCTTTCACCTGGGTCGCAATCCATCTGCACCCGGACCGCTGCAAACCCTGGCCCGAGAGGCAGCGGTGGTCATCACCGAACTCTTTCCGGCCCCGCCCATGACCCGCTGGACGGCATCGCTGGCCCGCAAGACTAAAACGGCGCTTCTGGCAGTGGATTGCGCCTGTATCGTGCCCATGCAATTGCTAAAGAAATCATACGGCCGCGCCTTCCAATTTCGCAAGGACACCCAGGCTGAATTTGACGCACGAATCCATCGCAGGTGGTCTGAAGTCAAACCTGAAGTGGACCCCTTTAGCCAAAAACTGGAATTTGAAACCATCGATTTTGCCCGGGCCGACATTGCCGGGTTGTGTGCCCAGTGTCAAATTGATCACACGGTCGGACCGGTGGCCCACACGCCGGGCGGATCAAAGGCCGGCTACGCCCGCTGGGACCTGTTCAAAGGAAAAGGACTCAAAGGCTATGCCCGGCTGCGCAATGATGCCGCTGTTGTATTTCCCCGCGGCGTCAGCCGCATGTCGCCCTATCTGCATCACGGCCAGGTATCACCGTTTCGCATTGCCCGGGAAGCCGCCGAGTCGGGTTTGGCCGGGGCCGAGAAATACCTGGACGAACTCCTGATCTGGCGTGAACTGGCCCACAACTTTTGCTTTCATCACATCCAGCCTGAAACCCTGGCTGTATTGCCGGAGTGGGCCCGCCGCACCATTGACGACCATCGCGACGATCGGCGGGACGCCCATTATTCCTGGGAAACCCTGGCACGGGCCAAAACCGGCGATTCCCTGTGGGATGCCGCTCAGCAGTCGCTGCTGATCCACGGAGAGCTGCACAACAATGTGAGGATGACCTGGGGGAAAGCATTCATGCCGTGGGTCGAGGAGCCGAAACAGGCATTGCAGTGGATGATCGACCTGAACCATCGCTACGCCCTGGACGGCAATGACCCCAACTCCTACGGCGGTCTGCTGTGGTGCCTGGGATTGTTTGACCGTCCCTTCAAGCCCCCCAAACCCGTTATCGGCAGCCTGCGGCCGCGCTCCACCCGCAGTCACGCCCGGCGTCTGGATATGGTAGCCTACCGGGCTAAGATTGAAATCCCGGCATCCGGTAAATTGCTGAAAATAGGGGTCATCGGAGCCGGTCTGTCGGGACTGTTTGCAGCACGAACCATTTCCGATCATGGCCATAACGTGACGGTATTTGAAACAGCAGATCATTCCGGCGGCCGTCTTGCGAGCGTTCGTGAGGCCGAATTTGCCTTTGACAGCGGTGCTCAGTATTTCACGGTTCGCGACGAACGGTTCAAGCGCCATGTCTCTTCCTGGCAGATGGATGGCATCGTCGAGCCATGGCCGGGCCGCATCGCGGTTGTGAAAGACGGCAGGGTAGAGATGAAAGACAATTCCCAAGAGCGCTGGGTGGGCGTACCGGACCAACACGCAATCGCCTTACACCTCGCCGGAACGTTGAATATTGAATATAGTGCCGGTGTTGCAGAGGTAAAAAAACACCGTCGTGGATGGCAGTTGATATCTGCTGACGGGAACGATTACGGGATTTTCGATGTTGCGCTGATTGCACTCCCTGCCCCTTCGGCTATTGCGCTGCTGGATGGCGCCTCTGTCGTTCGTGAGCAGATATCCAAAATCCGTATGAGCCCCTGCCTGTCCGTGATGGCCGCTTTCTCAAAGCCCCTGGATTTGCCCTTTGACGGGGCCTTCATCCACGGATCGCCGCTGTCCTGGGCCGCGCGGAACAACAGCAAACCCGGACGCCCGGCAATCGAATGCTGGGTGCTGCATGCCGTTTCCCGGTGGTCTGCCGAGCACGAACAGACTGAACCGGCTGCTCGTGACCAAATGCTGCTGGAAGCGTTTTTTCAAGCCGTATCCCGGCCGCCGGTTGAACCCGTTTTATTGGAATCCCGCTACTGGCCCGATGCGGCCGCTGAAAATCCAATGAACGTCGGATGCATCTGGGATGAAAACCTGCGGTTGGGGGTCTGCGGCGACTGGTGCCAAATGTCCCGGGTAGAAGGCGCAGTGCTAAGCGGCATGGCCGCCGCCGGAAGAGTGTTAGGAATGAAAAATGAAGATTGAGGAATGACGAATGGTGGAGTGGAGGAGTACCGGAGTATTGGAGTGGTAGAGTGGATAAGAAGTGGAGTGGTTGAGTACTGGAGTAATGGAGTGGTGGAGTGATTAAGAATTGGAGTGGTGGAGTACTGGAGTGATGGAGCTTTGGAGGATCGAAAAGCGAATATCGAATATCGAATCATGAATGTCGAATTTCGAAGGAATGAATTCTATCTATTAAAAAAAGAAGGTGTGAGCATATGCTGCATGATTGGCTACGAAAGCCGATAGCGAAACCATTATTTGACGTTTATCCGCCTTGTATGGCGGATTCTTGTATGGTGGATTCTGCATCCATTAGACTGCAGGAATCAGTTTTTAACCGCGATGAACTCTGCTAAGATATGCCGCAAATCGTGGATACAATCCACTCCCACCGACAACTAACCTCAGCCTAAATATTAATTGGGATGATGTGATTTCATGATAGGTTGAAGCCTATCCGTAAAAGCTTTTAAAATTAAATTGCGGAGCGAAGCGAGATCATAATTGGACGTTCGACGTTGAATGTTGGACGTTGGACGTTTATTTGTTTTTTTTTAGAATTTTTTCAATTATCCCGACAATGAAATCACCTTAGCACAAAAAACCCCGTCCGCATCACCTACGGACGGGGTTTTGATACCGGCTAGTTAATTTATGCCGCTTTTCTAATAGCTAATAACCAATAACGAATAACTTAAGTCTCTACCCAATAACCAATAACGAATAACTAATAACTTAATTCACGCTGGGTCTGGGATACAGGCCGGCAGCTTCGACGATCTCCGGGACTTTTTCTTCCCATTCGATCGCCATAACGTGAAACCCCTTGACGCCCTCGCATTCTTTGAGACGTTCGATGGATTCCACGCACATCTTGATGCCTTCGGCGGCCTGCTTGCCCTTCTCGACACCCTGCAGACGCTGGATGACCTCATCCGGTACATCCATGCCCGGCACCCGTTTCTGCATGTATTTCGCCATGCCGACGCTTTTCATGGGTGTCAGTCCGGCCAGAATGTAGCATTTTTCATGCAGACCCCGATCCCGCACGCCTTTCATCCATTCTTCGAACTTATCAAGGTTGTAAATGCACTGGGTCTGGATAAATTCCACACCTGCAGCAATTTTTTTGGCCAGGCGCGGAACACGGATTTCAAACGGATCGGCAAACGGATTAGCGGCGGCGCCGACAAACATTTTGACCGGCTGATCCAGATCGTCGCCACCCAGAAATTTGGCTTCATCCCGCATCAACCTGACCATTTGAATCAGCTGCATCGAATCGATATCATGTACGTTCTGACCCTTTGGATTGTCGCCGAAACTCTGGTGATCGCCGGATAGACACAGAATATTGCTGATGTCGAATGATGCCGCTCCCAGAATATCGCTTTGCAGGGCGATCCGGTTGCGATCCCGGGTCACCATCTGCAGCACCGGTTCCAGTCCGTTGAGTTTCAGGCGGATACAGGCGGCCAGACTGCACAGGCGGGTCATCGAAGTCTGATTATCGGTGATATTGATGGCGTCGACATGATCCTTGATTAACTCGGCCTTTTCGACAATCGGCTCGGGTTTGCTCCCACGAGGCGGTCCGCACTCGGAGGTTACGGCATAATGGCCATCTTTTAAAATCTTTTCGAGTTTACTCGCTGTGTTTACACTCATTGCTGCACATCCTCCCTGGTTACTTTTCTGGGGCCCCCGGCTCTGTCGGTTGACCAGTCTTTAATAGGGCAAAGGGTTTCATATTGGTCGAGTTTATCCAAAGCTTTCATACGATCAACGATCAATTGCCACGCGCAGTCGACTTCAGCATTGATTTCGCATTTGCCGGTAGTCGACCCGCCGCAGGGACCGTTGAACAGGCGCTTGGCACACCGTGCAACGGGGCAGATGCTGCCGGTCGTTGCCAGAATACACTGACCGCATCCCTGGCAGCGCTCCGTCCAGAGCCCACGCTTTTCGGTGGCGCCCATGAAGCAGGTGTTAACGCCCGGATAGATCATGGTGGACGGATACTGTTCAGCGGTAAACTGGACGCCCACACCACAGGCCAGGGAAACGACTGCATCGTACTGATCGATAACGTCGCGGATCTCCTCAACATACTCCTGATCGCACTGACGCTCCAGGGTCATCTCATCGATCTTGACTTCATTCCCCTGGTTTTGCGCATTCATGCGCAGCGCAGAGGCCAATACCTGGACCTCCTTTTGGCCCCCGGCTTCACAGACCGTGACACATTCGTTGCATCCCAGAACCAGAATTTTTTTGTGGTCTTTGAGGTACTCGATAATTTCCTCAACCGGTTTTTTATCTGCAACTATCATAGAACAGACCTCTCGATAAATTGGTTAAATAGTTAATTGGTTGACTGGTTAATTAGTCGATATGTTGATAGTTAATTGGTTGACTGTCGGTTAAACTAGCAGTTAAATCTTTTTTGCTCAAAAAGTCGAGGTTTCCTTCAAACTAATCAACCATTAAACTACTCAACTATTCAACTAAGGTCACGCCGCCTTGTTTTTGGCCAGTTTGAGCGGATTCGGACCGAGCTCTTTTATCTCTGCAGTAAAATCCGCAGCGTACTGGGCGAAACGCGGACCTTCACTGGATGATAAATTGTACATCCGGGCCCGCTCACCTCCGATACCGATGGTATCCAGGATCTTCTGAGCCTGTTCGACCCGCCGCTTGGCCATTAAATTGCCGGTGTTGAAATGACACTCACCTTCAAGGCACCCGATAACACAGGCTCCGTCAGCACCTTTTTCGAACGCGCGCAGGACGTGAATGACATCAACTTTCCCGGTGCAGGGAACCCGAACGATTTTGACGTTCGCCGGGTACTGCAATCGCATCGAACCTGCCAGGTCCGCGGCTGTGTAGCCTCAGTAATTGCAGCAGAATGCAATAATGATCGGATCAAAATCTTTGCTCATAATTTCCTCTCACAAATTTGGTTGATTGGTTGACTGGTTGATTGGTTATTCGGCTTCTATAAATCCAACCAATTTAAGCAACCAATCGTTCAACCTGGTCAAAATGCTTTCGCAATCAATTAATAGGAGCAATGTAACGCAATAGGATCGCAACACTTGATGCATAATTGCGGTATCATTATTTCACGCTATGCGCTATGCACCATGCCCTATGCCCTAAGCGCTATGCCCCATAATTCCGCCTACCGAAATCCGACTTCCACCTTCCGATCTTCCGCCTTCCGCAATCCCACTTCCGACTTCTAAAGCACTCCTTCCAACAGTGCCTCCACCTTGCACAGAATCTGATCGTCTTCGTACCAGCCGAGCTGGATGGCTTTGGCCGGGCATTCGGCGCAGCAGATGCCGCAGCCATGGCACAGGGCCTCGTCGATTTCGCTGACGCCGTCCGCATTAATTTTGGGCACATTGTACGGACAGGATCGGACGCAGATGAGGCAGCTGGCGCATTTCTCAGCTTCAACCTTGGCCGTCACCGCCGACAGGGTCAAATTGGCCTGGGACAGGAACGTAATGGCCCGGGCCGAAGCGGCGTAAGCCTGGGATATGGTTTCCGACAACAGCTTGGGACTGTGGGCGGTACCGCAGACAAAAATGCCCTCGGTAGCCATATCCACCGGCCGCAGTTTGACATGGGCTTCCATGAAGTAGTTCTCCGCCGTGCGGGCCAGCTTTAGAATCGATGACAACTCTTCGGTATCTTCGGCCTGCATACCGGCACTAAGCACCAGGAGATCGGCCGATGTTTTCACCTTGCGATTGAGGACATGATCCTGGAAAGTCACTTCAAGGTCATCGCCGTTCTTCTCCACCAGCGGTGGATCATCCTTGTCATACCGGAAGAAAAAGACGCCTTTTTTGCGGGCCTCGGTATAGTAATCTTCCAGCAGTCCGTAGGTGCGAATATCCCGGTACAGAACGTATACATTCATATCGGGATTGATGTCTTTCAGGTGCAGAGCGTTTTTGACGGCCGTCTGGCAGCAGATTCTGGAGCAATTGGGATTTTCCTCGTTGCGGGAACCGACACACTGGACCATAACCGCGGTTTCCGGATCCCCGAGCTCGTTATTTTCCATTTTTGCGGCCAGCTCGAGCTGGGTCATAATCCGGTCATCCTGTCCGTATCGATACTCATCGGCTTTCGGCTCGTACTCATTGGCGCCAGTGGCCAGAATCACCACCCCGTGCTCGATTTTGCGCTGAACCATGTCGGGCCCAACCAGGATTTCGGTCGTGAAATTCCCTTTGAACCCGGAAAATCCGACGATCAGGGCGTTGGTCAGGGTTTCAATTTTGGCGTGGTCGGATACTTTTCCGATCAGATCATCCAGATAGGTCTTGATTTTGGCACCTTCGATGGTTGCGGTCAAACGGGTGGCCAGTCCGCCCAGTTCGGCCTCTTTTTCCACCAGAACCACGTCGTAGCCCTGTTCAGCCAATCCGATGGCAGCGTTCATGCCGGCCACCCCGCCGCCGACCACCAGGCCCCGCTGAATAACGGGAATTTTCTTCTCTTCAAGGGGATGCAGGGTTCCGGCCCGGGCCACCGACATCCGGAGCAGGTCCTTGGCCTTTGCCGATGCATCTTCATTGGAATCGGAATGGACCCAGGAATCCTGGTTGCGAATGTTGGCCATTTCAAACAGGTACTTGTTGAGGCCGCAGGACTCCATTGTGTCCTGGAATATCGGCTCGTGGGTTTTCGGGCTGCAGGCTGCCACCACTACGCGATTTAACTTGTTCTCCTTGATGATCTCCTTCATCTGATCCTGGGAATCCTGGGAGCAGGTGAACAGATTCTGCGTGGAGTAGACCACGTTGGGCAGGCCCTTAGCATATTCTTCGACTTCGGCCACATCTACCACACTGGAGATATTGACGCCGCAGTTGCACACGAAAACGCCGACCCGCGGCTCTTCTCCGGAGACGTCAATCTCTTCCGGAACCTCGACACTGCGGGTCAGGGTGTTGCGGGCGACTGCCAGTCTCGAACCGGCGGCGCAGGCCGCGGCGCTGGCTTCGATGACGGAGCCGGGAATGTCCTTGGGTTCCTGGAAAACGCCGCAGGCATACACGCCTGGCCGGGAGGTTTCAATCGGCGTAAAGGGATGCGTCACGGCAAAGTTAGAGCTGTCAAGCTCGACGCCGAGCCTGGCAGCCATATCAGCTGTGGATTGCGGAACCTGGAGACCCACCGATAGCACCACCATGTCAAACTCTTCGATCTGAAGCTGCCCGCTGTCATCCATATAACGGATATTCAGGTTGCCGGTGTCGCCCACCTCATCCAGGGAGTGGATTCTGGATTTAATAAACCGGATTCCGGCATCTTTGGCACGGTCGTAATACTTTTCATAGTCCTTGCCAAAAGTCCGGATGTCCATGTTAAAGATGGCACAGTCCAGATCGCCCTCGGCGTGCTCCTTGGCGATCATGGAATCC
This sequence comes from Desulfobacterales bacterium, assembly GCA_030066155.1. Lineage (GTDB taxonomy): Bacteria > Desulfobacterota > Desulfobacteria > Desulfobacterales > JAFDCJ01 > JAFDCJ01. The sequence continues at coordinate 15,229 of JASJCE010000028.1, forward strand.
TTACAGGCATACATACAGCAAACCGATGAACAATAGCTGTTGCCGCACTGGTTACTGTCCCGGGACCCCACGCACTGCAGCCAGGCAATTTTAGTCGGCTCTTTATCATCCGACGGCCGTTTCAAATGGCCCATGGTGGGGCCCGATGCACTCAGAATCCGTTCGAATTCCAGGCTGGTCATTACGTTCGGGCTGTTTTTGTAGTGATAGACGTTTTCCAGGTGGCTGGGATCGTATGGTTCGCTGCCGGGACACAGGATAACGGAGCCGACATCGAGTTCCAGTACTTCCTCCTTTTGGCTGTGATCAACGGCATTGGCCAGGCAGGCATCCACGCACTGGTAGCATTCACAGCAATAGCCACAGTTGAGACAACGGGCCGCTTCCTTCTGGCCTTCGGCCTCTTCGTATCCCAGCTCGACTTCGGCGAAGTTGCCCTGGCGTTCAGAAACGGGAAGCTCCGGCATTCTGGCCCGCAACATAACGGGCTCATCGTCGGGAACCGGCCGGTAGCAGGGATCGTCGTAGACGATGGGTTCGCGACCTTCGGCCATGTCGCGGCCTTCGATGTAGCGCAATATGGATTCGGCGGCTTCCTTGCCGGCACCGATGGCACCGATCGCCACCCAGGGACCGGTCTGCAGATCGCCTCCGGCAAATACGCCGTCGCGCTCGGTGGCAAACGTGACTGAATCGACTTCGGTAGTGCCCCAGCGTGAGAAGGTCAAACCGGTCACATCTTCAATCGCGGAAAGATCCGGCCGCTGACCGATGGCCGGGATCAATTGATCGATCTCGATATCATATTCGCTGTCAGGAATCGGAATCGGCCGTTTGCGTCCGGATGAATCCGGCTCGCTCAGCTCCATGCGGATGCAGCGCAGCCCGATGACGTTTCCGTCGCGGGTCAGTACTTCCTGGGGAGCAGACAGATAGGTAATCTGGGTGCCTTCATCTTCCGCAGCTTGAATTTCTTCCTCCCAGGCCGGCATTTCGGCACGGGTGCGGCGATAGATGATGTTGACTTCATCGGCTCCCAGCCGCACGGCAGAGCGGGCCACATCGATGGCCACATTGCCGCCGCCGATGATGGCGACTTTCTTGCCGACATCGGCCTTGCCGGTGAGGTTGACCTCCCGCAGGAATTCAACACCCTGGCGCACCCCGACAGATTTCTCGCCGGGGATACCCAGTTCGATGCCTTTATGGGCGCCAAGAGCCAGGTAAACCGCTTTGTAACCGTCACCCAGCAGATCATCCACGGACAGATCCGGGCCCAGAGGCGTTCCGGTCTTGATCTCGACACCCAGATTGGTGATTACCTCGATTTCCTGGTCAAGTACTTCCCGGGGCAGGCGGTGCGCCGGGATCCCGACTCGCAGCATACCACCGGCCTCGGGCAGGGATTCGTAAATGGTGGACATGACGCCCTTGCGCACCAGGTGATAGGCGCAGGAAAGACCTGCCGGACCGGATCCTATAATGGCGACTTTCTCCAGGCGCGGAGCCGGGACTTCGATCTCGATTTCCCGGGGATCATATTTATCGGCAGCCAGTCGCTTTAGGTCCCGGATTGCAACCGGTTCGTCCACGTCACAGCGGCGACAGGCATCTTCACAGCCATGCGGACAAATTCGACCCAGAATACCAGGCAGCGGCAGATCTTCCATGATGATCTCAAGGGCCTCTTTATAGCGGCCCGATTTGACCATGTTCACATAACCCTGGACGTTCAAACCGCCCGGACATGCCAGACGACAGGGCGCCTTGTCGCCTTTGTCGATGGCAAATGCGCCGGGAATGGCCTGGGCATATTTTTTATAGGTGGCTTTTTTTGATGCGAGTCCTTCCTGATATTCATCCGGAAGGTCGACGGGACAAACCTTGGTGCACTCACCACAGCTGGTGCATTTGTCAAGGTCAATGAAGCGGGGTTGTTTCCGAATCCGGGCCTTGAAATTTCCGGGTTCGCCTTCGAGGGCTAACAATTCGGTTTCAGTTAACAGCTCAATGTTCAGGTGCCGGCCGACCTCGACCAGTTTGGGCGAGATAATTCACATGGCACAGTCATTGGTTGGAAATGTCTTATCCAGTTGGGACATCAAACCGCCGATGGCGGACGATTTCTCAACCAGATGGACTAAGTAGCCGGAGTTCGCCAGATCAAGTGAGGCCTGCATTCCGGCGATTCCGCCCCCGAGAACCAGAACAGATCCATTGACTTTTTCGGTCATGTTGTAAAGCTCCTTAGTGTTCGGAATTTATTTAGTATCTAATCTATTTAAAACAAATCATGTTTGCGTAGCATTTGAGTATTGATAACAGAGGTGAATTCAGATCGATAGAATACCTCAAATACTCAATATTCAATAATCAATATTCATTCCCGGCTCAGCCGGGTTGGGTTTTTCGATCATTTGCCACCCGCGGCCCAAGTCCGGAAATGCGCGAAGGAGCGAATTTATTCGTTTTGAGCTAATTTGTCAACCTTATTTTAACAATCGGTTTCGTTTTGAGAAGAATTGACCGAAAGGGAGCTTGATACTCCGCTTGTCCCGTGCTACTGTTTAAAAATCCAACACTCCGGTAAATATCTACAATCTTCAATTTAAAGGCCGACATAATGGTTTTGAAAGATCCTTCGATCATTAATATCGCATTCGTTGGTGGCGGCGATTTGTGCCGGGAAATCCTCGAGAAAACGACGGCTGTTTATGACAAGGAAGAAATGTACGCGCCAATTCTGGCTGTGGCCGACCCCGATCCGACCAGTCCCGGCATGGCACTCGCCGATGAATATGGCCTGTTAACCTTCCGGGATTGCCGCCAGCTTTACGATCGCCGTTACAACATCAATTTGATTATCATGCTGACACCCGAGCAGGAGATTTTCGATGAAATCCTGCGCACCCGGCCCCAGCGAATCCGGATCCTCTCCTATCAGGTGTTTCGAATGTTCTGGAAGGCGATTGGCCGCGAAGAGAACAAGCTGCGCGAGCGCACCAAAGAAATGGAAACCATCGTTAACGGCATTCAGGACTTTATTCTGGTCATTACACCGCAAATGGAAATAATTGATGCCAACGAGGCCTTTTTGACGAAAATGCATTACAACCGCGAGGAGGTAATCGGGAAAAAATGCTACGAAGTATATCATAGTATAGATCATCCCTGTAATGGGGGAGAAACGGACTGCCCCCTGCAGGAAGTTGTTCGCAACAAGCGCCAGGTCCACAAAATTCAAACCCGGCTGATGCCCAACGGGCAGAAACGGTACTATGAAATGAACATCTACCCGATCTGGGAAAAGGACGGCAAGATATCGAAATTTGTGCACATCAGCCGGGATATTACCCAGCGCAGAAGGGAAGAGGAGGAGCTTACGCTCCGGCTGGAACAAATGGTCGAAGATCGCACCCGCCAGCTGCAGGAAACCCATGAAAAACTGTTGCACCAGGATAAAATGTCATCCCTGGGAAAACTCTCCGCATCGGTGGTTCATGAAATTAATAATCCGATAGCCGGAATTTTGAATCTGATCATGCTCATGAAGCGTATTGTCACCGAAGAAAAAGTAAATCGCAAACAAATCGGTCAGTTCCAGCAGTATTTGGATCTCATGGAAAATGAAACCCGCCGGACGAGCCGTATCGTATCGAATCTGTTGGCCTTTGCACGTCAGTCAAAAATGGAACCCAAGAAGTTGAGCATCAATCGGTTGATTGAAAAAACGCTCTTTTTAAATTCAAATTTGCTCAAAATCGATGGCGTCAAAGTGGCGACGAAGCTGGAGGACAATCTGCCGGATTTGCTCGGATCGGAAGACCAGCTCCAGCAAGTTTTTATGAACTTGGTATCCAATGCAGCTGAGGCCATGGAACCGGACGGAGGCAGATTAACCATTCAAACCAACCACCTGTTGCGGGAAGATAAGATAAAGATCATCTTCAGTGATACCGGTCCCGGAATACCCAAGGATGACATCCCCAAGTTGTTCGAGCCTTTTTTTACCACCAAGAAAAAAGGCAAGGGCGTCGGATTGGGCCTGTCGGTGGCCTACGGCATCATTCAGGAGCATGAGGGCTCGATCTATGTCAAATCAGAGAGGGGACAGGGCACGACATTTCAGATTAAATTGCCCTTGAAATCAGCCTAAGGCAGGTGTCAGGTGTCAGGTGTCAGCAAAAGAGAGTATAAGATAATAAAAATGCGAAGCATAAAGTAATTAATCCGCCGGACTTCAATTCCAGCAAGTTTTTGGCTTATATTCTCAATTTGCGAAACAGATAATTTTACTACCCGAGGCGGATTAATTAGGAGGAATAAATGAGCAGCACCAGGATCCTGATCGTCGATGATGAATTGATCATGCGGGAATCGCTGGCCGGTTGGTTGGAAAGAGACGGACATGACGTCCAAACATCGCCCAGTGGAGAAGATGCGCTGGAAAAAATGAAGGAAACCCGCTTCGATATTTTTCTGGTCGACATCAAGATGGAGGGAATCAGCGGCCTCGATGTCTTGCGGCACGTAAAGGATAACGATCCGGATGTGGCCGTGGTCATGATCACAGCCTACGGCTCGATTCCCACCGCTATCGAGGCCATGAAAAATGGTGCCTATGATTATATGCTAAAACCATTCGACCCGAACGAGCTGGGCGTGTTGATCGAAAAAATTATCCGCTTCCAGGACCAGACCCGTGAAATGCAGTTTCTGCGGCAGGAGGTGAAGGAGCGCACGCGATTTGAGAGTATGATCGGGCAATCCAAACCCATGCAGGAAATATTTGACCTGATCTGTGATGTCGCCCCCATGGATTCGACCGTCCTGATTACGGGTCCAACGGGAACCGGCAAAGGCCTGGCGGCCAAGGCCATTCATACCAACAGTCCGCGCCGCAACGGCCCTTTTGTCACCGTCAACTGCGGTGCAATTCCCGAACATCTCATGGAGACCGAATTATTCGGACACCAGAAAGGCGCTTTTACGGATGCCAAAGAAACTAAAAAAGGTCGTCTGGAATTAGCGCACGGTGGAACGTTGTTTCTGGATGAAGTCGGCGAGATTAGCATGCGCATGCAAATCGATCTGCTGCGGGTATTGGAAGACCGGGTATTTTACCGGGTCGGCGGCACCCAGCCCATGGAGGCAGACTTCAGGGTGATTGCCGCCACCAACCGCAATCTGGAAGAGGCGATCAAGGACGGCAGCTTTCGTGAAGATCTCTTCTACCGTCTAAATGTCATTTCAATCGTCATGCCGTCTCTGTCTCAACGCAAAGAGGACATTCCGCTTCTGGCGGAACATTTCCTGCATCGGTTCATCCAGGAGACAAATAAAAATATCGACAAAATCAGTCGCGAAGCGATGGACGAACTCATGCTGTACGACTGGCCGGGGAATGTGCGTGAGCTTGAAAATGCCATCGAACGGGCGGTGGTCGTCGGCAAGGAACGTCAAATGCTTCCCGAAGATTTGCCCATACTATGCTACGGACCGTTCCATGCCCCTCAAAACAACTCACTTAAAGAGGTTGAAAAGAGCCACATCCGACAAATCCTGTCGGATAACGACTGGAACATTGCCCGTTGCGCCAAAATTCTGGAAATCGATCGATCGACCCTGTACAGCAAGATCAAGAAGTATGATCTGCAGAAGGCATAGTCAGTCAGAGTTTCTCAGGGTAATGTAACCTTACAGAAAACGGTGTTCAGAAGGCAAATTTTGGATTGCGGATTGCAGATTTGGGATTTGGGATTTCGGATTTCGGATTTCGGATTTACAGTATCGCTTCGCTCTATCTAATTATTTCTAGAAACGCCGAAAACGAACATTAAATCCAAAACCAAAAATCCAAAATCTTTTTTTATCGAACCGTTGGAAACAAACATTAAATCCGAAATCTAAAATCCAAAATCGATTTTGGACCCTGAGCCCAAAACGCTGAACCTTTAAACCCGGAACCTTTAAACCTATACTTTGACCTCCCAGAGCGAACATATGATCCTGATTTCTCCGATTGGAGAACTGAGCGGCGAGCTAATCAACGGTATAGCGGCAGAGATTGAACGGGTATTCGGATATTCGACTGCAGTCGATTGCGTGTTGCAGGATCTTTCTTTCGCACTGGATCAGAAACGAAACCAGTACCATTCAACCATGATCCTGGAGCAGCTTGCGGCCTGCTTGCCTCATCGGGCTATCAGGATTATTGCGATTGCCCAGGTCGATCTGTTCATCCCCATTCTGACACATGTCTATGGTGAAGCCCAGCTGGGTGGGACCACCTGCGTGGTTTCAACATTCCGCCTGAACGAAGGCCGTTCGGGAATGAATATATCGCAGAAATATATCGATCGCATCGTGAAGGAAGCCATACATGAATTGGGCCATACGTTTAAACTCCGGCATTGCCCCGAGGAGGCCTGTATTATGCACTACTGCCGCAATGAGGAAGATGTCGACCGCAAATCCAATGAGCTGTGCCGCTACTGCAAGGTCATGCTGGAAGATGAAATCAAGCGGATGGGAACCTGAAGAGCCATCTACAAAGGAATTCGCCCGGGCAATCCCGAAACGAGTTATATGGTAATCGCACACTTCTTAAATTGTGGTTTCAGGTTTCAGGTTTCAGTGAATACCGATTCCTAATTTCTGAGCCCTAATTGGGCGTGAAACTGAAGGTCAACGCCGGAGAAAAACAATTCATTTTATGGACACTTTTAATCCAAGGGTCGAATTCTTTTTCTGAAACCTGAAACCAGAATATAGCCGGTCGAAGTAAGTAAAGATCCGGGTCATCATCATAGGATCAGATCTAATTCCGCTAAACCCATTATTCCAACACTCCAGTATTCCATCATTCCGCTATGTAGGTTACGGCACAGCCAATTATCGACGACCCCCGCAAAGAACACGGGATCTTCGACTGGCCCTGAGGACCAGGATTTCAATGTTGGATTAAATCGACAGGATACCTTAATTTTTCAATATTCAATTAAAAATTTTCATTTTAGTGGGGGGGCGTTGAGATGAACAAATTAACGGTCGAAGATTTAAATTTAACGGGTCGGCGGGTGCTGATGCGGGTGGATTTCAACGTGCCGCTGGAAAACGGGGCAGTCGCCAATG
>JASJCE010000345.1 GCA_030066155.1 Desulfobacterales bacterium
GCCCTCCCCAAGGTCCGGATTCAGCACCACCATGCTCATATCGTCAGCGGCATGGCCGAACATAAACTGGACGGTGAGGTGATCGGCCTGGCATTTGACGGTACCGGCCTGGGCACCGACAATGCGGTCTGGGGCGGTGAAATCCTGATTGCGGAAACGCACAAATTCGAGCGGGCCGGCCATTTGGGTTATGTTGCGATGCCCGGCAGCACCGCCGCCATCAAGGAACCCTGGCGCATGGCAATCAGCTATTTGCAGGATGCATACGGGCCTGATTTTGTCGACCTGGGATTGCCGGTGCTGGACAGCATCGGCAACGACAAACTGGCGGTTATCAGCCAGATGATAAACCAGGAATTCAATTCGCCGATGACCTCTAGCCTGGGAAGATTGTTCGACGGTGTCGCGGCCATCTGCGGGATCCGGAATCGAGTCAATTTTGAGGGGCAGGCGGCCATGGAGCTTGAAATGCTGGCTGACGATACGGCCGCAAGCGGGTATGATTGCGCATGGGAACGGGAGAACGGCTTCCTGGTTCCACCGGCGCCAATTATCCGTGCTGTTGTAGCGGACGTTCAAAACAACGTATCGCCAGCCGAAATCGGTGCTAAATTTCATCTGACTCTGGTCCAGCTGTTCAGCGATATTTGCGATGAATTAAGGCGGGAATACGGACTGGATCGAGTTGTATTGAGCGGCGGGTGTTTTCAGAACGCGACCCTGCTGAGCGGTATGATCCGTTCCCTGCAGGCCAGAAAATTTGACGTCTATTCCCACGAGCAGATACCGACCAATGATGGCGGGATTTCGCTGGGGCAGGCTGTGGTGGCGGCAGCAGTGTATGAGGAGCGCTTCGCTTGATGAGCGCTGCGCTTGAAGAGCATCGCCTGCAGCGGTTCGAAGAGCGGCCCTGCGGGCCTTGATGTTGAAGGCGGAAGAGCTAATATGGAAATTTGCATAGCTTAAATTGTAGAAAGAATGAACGTCCAACGTCCAACGTTCAACATCGAACGTCCAATATGGATGACGCTGCGCTTGATCGATTTAAATTGATGAACAAAACACAGCCTTCGAGGCGCCTGCATCCGAGATTGCCGAATGGCAGTTGGGTCAAATTTTCAAAGGTGTATTCGCTGAAGCAATACTGGTGACGCATTTTGTTCGCTCTTTAATCGATAGAATTCATTATTCGAAGTTGGACGTTGAACGTTCGATGTTGGACGTTCGTTAGTTGATTTTTAGATCGAACCATGCCCCTTTCAGCCTTGAGGCAGGTCTAAAAAAAATCTCGAATATACGACAAGAGCAAATTAGGAAAAATTTCCATAATCGATTTCGTGGGCGTATATTTTTCTCTTAAAGGGTATTATCCATGACGTTAAAGCATATCGACGAATATCGTGACTCGAAAATCGCGAAAAACCTGATTACAAAAATTAGAGCCAACAGCAAACGTGACGTCCATTTGATGGAAGTCTGCGGAACCCATACCGTTTCGATATTTCGCAGCGGCATCCGGTCAGTTTTACCGTCGACCATTTCTCTGCTGTCCGGTCCGGGATGTCCGGTATGTGTTACGGACCAGCGCGAAATTGACGCCTTTATTGAGCTGGCCCGGCTGGACGATGTCATCGTCACAACCTTCGGCGACCTCATGCGGGTGCCCGGCAGCAACTCGTCTCTGCAAAAAGAAAGTGCAGCCGGCCGCGATATTCGGGTGGTCTATTCGACCTTCGATGCTCTGGATGTGGCTCAGAAAAATCCTGGTAAGCAAGTGGTCTTCCTGGGGGTCGGCTTCGAGACCACCGCGCCGACCATTGCTGCTTCGATTTTGCAGGCGTCCCAGATGAAGATTCCAAACTACTCGGTCATATCCGCGCACAAACTGGTTCCACCGGCACTCGAAACTTTGATGGACCTGGATGACATAAGGCTTGACGGTTTTATTCTTCCCGGTCACGTGTCGGTCATTATCGGGATAGATGCCTATCAACCGTTTTTCGACAAATATCGCATTCCCTGCGTTGTGGCCGGTTTCGAACCGGCGGATATCCTGCAGGCCGTCAGCAATCTGGTTGAGATGATCGAGACGGATGCTCCCGAACTGGGAAACGCCTATCCCCGGGCCGTCACCGCCGAAGGAAATTCAAAAGCCCGCGCAATTCTGGACCGTATTTTCGAGCCGGCGGATGCCTGCTGGCGGGGAATTGGCATGATTCCGTTGAGTGGGCTTAAGATCAGAGATGAATTCGCCACGTATGATGCCCTCCGGCAATTCGACATCGAGGTGCCGGAACCGCATATTCCGGCGGGATGCGCCTGCGGCGAAATTCTGACCGGCAAAAAAAGCCCGCCGGAATGCAAGCTGTTTCGCAAGGTCTGTACGCCGACCGATCCGGTCGGACCCTGCATGGTGTCGACCGAGGGAACCTGTGCTGCGTATCACAAGTACCATATTTGAATTCGGAAGTCGGACCCGGCGTCGTTCTGCTGGTAGCTGAACTATGCCGCGGCTATCGATGCGGAAGTGGGAATTATTTGATTTCGGATTTTGGACAACTAATTTATCCGCTCCGAAAAAATAAAACAATCTCATAAAATAGCAGTTGGTTGTACGGGATTGCCACATTATCTGTATATTATTGTTAGGGCGGAGAAATTAAACTACAGACAACAGACCTATCACATGAAACCTGATAAAATTTTATTGGACCATGGCAGTGGCGGGAAGATTTCGCATCGCCTGACAACAGACCTGTTGCTGCCGGTCTTTGACAATCCTATTCTGGCTGAACTAAATGACGGCGCTATCTTTGAATTGAATGGAATGCGGTTGGCCTTTTCTACCGATTCCTATACGGTGGACCCGATCTTCTTCCCCGGTGGCAGCATCGGCGATTTGGCGATCAACGGGACCGTGAATGATATCGCCATGTGCGGAGCAGCGCCGTCTTTCCTGAGTGTCGGTTTAATCATAGAAGAGGGATTCGACCGGGCCGATCTCGAGACCATCATCCGGGAAATGGGCGCCGCGGCACAAAAAGCCGGGGTGACCGTGGTAACCGGGGACACCAAAGTTGTTCCCAAAGGTGCTGTGGATCGAATTTTTATCAATACTTCCGGAATCGGCATCATTCCGACAGGTGTCAGTGTGGCCGGCTCCAATGCCAAAACCGGTGATCGGATTTTGCTGAGCGGTACGATCGCGGATCACGGAATCACTATTATGACCCGACGTGAAGGACTGGCTTTTGAATCCGACCTCTCGAGCGATACGGCACCCCTCAACCACATGGTCAGCCAGATGCTGGCAGCAAGCGCCAATATCCATGTCCTGCGTGATCCGACGCGCGGCGGCGTGGGCACCGCTCTGAATGAAATTGCCGAGAAGTCGGCTGTCGGCATCCGGATATTCGAAGACAGGATACCTTTGAAAAAGGAAGTCGTGGCAGCCTGTGAACTGCTGGGATTCGATCCCCTGTACCTGGCGAATGAAGGTAAGCTGCTGGCGTTTGTCTCCCGGGAAGATACCGACGCGGTTTTGGCAGCGATTAAAGCGAATACCCTCGGCTCGCATGCTGCCGTGATCGGAGAGGTGGTTGCCGGTTATGAGGGCCGGGTCATTATGGAAACCCGCATCGGCGGGGAGCGCATTGTGGACATGCTGGCCGGGGAGCAGCTCCCGCGTATATGTTAATTAATCCGCCCTTGATTTCAGGGTGTGCGTGTTTGGTATATCTCGCTTCTTTTGAACATGCTTGTCAAATTGAATTGGCGGCGGATTAATTTATTCATGCTTCGCATTTTCTTTAGGCTTTTTATTAAAACACAGGTATTATTTTTTTTGCTTTTCCACAAAGGTTTGCCGGGAGGTAGATTCTTGTCATGCTTAATCTGATACGAGCATTAGCCATAGTTTTGGCGCTGGTCTGTTTACCGGTGATCAGCTTTGCCGGGCAGGAGTATTTGATTCAGGGGCGGACGATGGGCACGATTTACCGGATTAAGGTTGTCTCCGCAAGCCCGGCGGAAATTGTCGGGCTGAAGGATCGCATTGAGACGCGTTTGGCGGAAATTAACGCAAGCATGTCCACTTATCAGAAAGACAGCGAAATCAGCCGTTTCAATCAACTGCAGCAAGTGCACCAGCCGATTCAGATATCAGATGACTTTTATCGGGTAATGACGGCGGCTCAGACCATATACCGGCTTTCCAAGGGCGCATGGGACGGAACCGTCAACCCGCTGGTTGACCTCTGGGGATTCGGACGCACCGGACGGCGCCGGGATCTGCCGTCGGAAAAGGAGATCAAGACACTGCTGCCTGAAATCGGCTTTGACAATATCCTGATCGGACCTGATCGCGCGTTGGCAAAGAAAAAAGGATCCATCACCCTTGATCTTTCTTCAATCGCCAAGGGTTATGGCGTCGATCAGATCGCGGAAGTCATTCAACAGGCTGATATCAATGACTATCTGGTTGAAATCGGGGGAGAAATATATGCCTCCGGCAGACGGCCGGACGGCAAATTATGGCGCATCGGGATCAATCGTCCGCGCAAAGATGCCGGCGTCGCCGATGTATATAAAATAGTTGATCTCGACAATCAGGCATTTGCCACCAGCGGCGATTATCGCAATTTCTTTGAGGTGGACGGCATCCGCTATTCCCACATCATTGACCCGAGAACGGGTTTTCCGGTCAAGAACGGTGTCGTCAGCGTTTCTATCATTGCTGACAATTGCACCCTGGCCGATGGACTGGCCACTGCCGTAATGGTAATGGAGCTCGAACAAGGACTTTATCTAATCAATCGCCTGAAAGGTGTCGAAGGTTTGATTATAATTGAAAAGCCGGATGGCAGCCTGCACTCTTTCGCTTCGCAAAATTTTAAGACTGGGCCGTAGCACTACTTTTTAATTGACATATTGCATTCCACCCAATAGACATTTCATTTAATATTCATTTCTTGTTACCGTACTAGAATTCGTCATCACCTGAAAATTACTTGGGCAAATCAAGAAGTGAGTTTCATGGGACTTTCTTTCAGGGTAATATTCGAATGGATAATGCACCGGCCTTTACGGGTGATTTTGGCGACAGCTCTCATCACCGGTTTCTTTGGATGGCGGCTGCCGGACCTTTCCTTTAAAACCTCAGTATATGACCTCCAAATTGAAGACCTGCCCGAAACCCATCGCTACAACGACTTTAAAGCCTTGTTCGGATCAGACGAGATAATCAGAGTCGTCATTAAAAGCGATAATGTATTCGATTCAATGACCTTTCGCAAGGTCGAGCAACTCGCGGACACGGCCACAGCCATAGAAGGCGTGCGGCGTGTTATCAGCCTGCCCGGAATTAAAAAGGCGGTAGATATTGCCGGAAACTGGGACATGCAGAAATTTAAAGCGGTTGTGGCCGGGGCGGAGCTATTTCATCAAAACCTGGTTTCATCCAATGGCAAAACCACTGCTTTGACGCTTGTCCTCGATACTGAAGCCGATTCAACCACTGTCATCCAGCAGGTGAATCGGATGCTGCGGGAAGCGCCCAATAGCCTTGGGCTGTATCAGATCGGTATGCCGCTTGTATCCGAAGCCCTTGCCCGGTTTACAGAGAAAGATTTTTTTCGGCTGCCCCCCATAACCGGTCTGATCATCGTCTTTATTCTAATATATCTGTTCCGCAAGGTTCAATACACCCTCATACCGCTTGTCTGTGTTGGGTTGGCCCTGGTCTGGACATTTGGTCTGATGGCGATGCTGGGCATTCCGCTTTCAATGCTGACGATGATCGTACCGGTTTTTCTGGTTGCCGTAGGAACAGCATATTGCCTGCATATCGTTTCGGAGTATCTGGCGAATATAAAGACGGCGGATTCAGCTTTTGATGCAATCGGAAAGACATTCTCCAACATTTCCCTGCCCACGTTACTGGCGGTTTTGACAACGGTCATCGGCCTCGGATCTCTTTTGGCCAACCGCATCACGGCGATTCAGGAATTTGCGGTATTTGCATGTTTCGGTATGATCAGTATTTTGATTATCGTGCTGACATTTCTTCCAGCGGCCCTCACTTTCATGCCCTTGCCGGCCAAAGGGATCGGAAACCCCATCGGCTCCGAACCATCTTTCAGCAAATTCATCGATATAGTAGTCGACCTGAATCTAAAACATCAGAAAGTTGTCTTGCCGATTATCGGTGCAGCGGCACTACTTTGCCTGATCGGTATCTTTCGAATCCAGGTTGAGACCAACCCCGTGGAATACCTAAAGGAAGATACCCCTGTAAAACGTAACTTCATCGATATTTACCAGAATTTATCTGGAAGCTTTCCGATTAATGTCGCGATGGGAGCCTCAGCCGCGGATTATTTCGAGGATCCCCGGAACCTGGCTGAAATCGACCGTGTCCAAGAATATCTCAATTTATTTTCCGGCGTCGATAAGAGCTTGTCTTTTGCCGATTATCTGAAGCTGGTCAACTATGTGTTGAACCGATTTGAACCGGAATATTATCGTTTGCCGATCGAAGGTTTTGAAGTCAGGATGTTGTTGAACAATTTTAAAACAATCCTGGGAGAAGACGTCTTTAGTCGGTTTATGAATCCCGAACTCTCAAAAACCAATATTCTACTGCTGACCCATATGTCGAGTTCGCGGCAGTTTCTGCGTCTGCGCGATAATACCCTGGCTTATGTCAAACAGAATTTTTCCAAAGACCTGCGGTGGGAAGTAACCGGATTGGGGATGGTCATCGCTGCGAGCAGTCATCAGCTGACGATCGGGCAAGTCAAAAGCCTCAGTATTACCATGGTTCTGGTATTCGGGATTATGTTTATTCTTTTCATGTCGAGTAAAGTCGGATTGATTGCGGTATTGCCGAATTTGTTTCCGATCGTTATCAACTTCGGAATAATGGGATGGCTGGGTATCGAGCTGTCGATGGTAACCGCCCTTATCGCCAGTATTGCCATCGGTTTGGCAGTCGACGACACGATTCACTATCTGGTTCGGTATAACCGGGAATTTAAACGGGATCTGGATGAAAAAAGGGCCATTCGGGATACGCTTCATCACGTTGGAAAGCCCATTATATTCACGACAATTACGCTCTGTGCCGGATTTTCGATTTTATTGTTTTCAAGCTTCAAGCCGACAATGATTTTTGGCGTGATGATGGTAATAACGTCCCTGTCGGCCCTGATCAGTGACTTGATCTTGCTGCCCTCACTCATCCAGCACATTGAATTGGTAACCCTCTGGGATTTGGTGCGCTTGAAGCTTGGCGAAGAGCCCCGGATGGGAATTCCGCTATTCAAAGGGTTAACCCGTAACCAGGTTCACTACATACTCATGGCCGGATCGCTCACAAAAATCGAGGCCGGGGAAACGTTGTTCCGCAAAGGTGATGTCAGCGAATCGATGTACACAATCATATCCGGGACGATGGATGTCATTGATCCGGTCAGTCAATATGAATCGGGCCAGGGGCGCCATCGTCAGGTTTTGATTCGGCAGTTGAAAACCGGTGATACGTTGGGAGAGATGGGATTTTTAAGATCGGTAAAGCGATCTGCCACAGTCGTCGCCACCAGTCCGGTGGAGCTGTTGCAGATAAACTGGAAAATGGTAAAACGTCTGCAATGGTTGTATCCACCTACTGCCCATAAATTTTTCTTGAACCTGATGGGAGTTACCTGTGACCGCCTGGAGGATCTAACTGAATGCTTTAGCGAAATAAAAATGCTGGAAGATTCACGGGACTCGAATAGCAGACCGTATTTTTTGAAAACCATCGACACTGAAATTCAGCGCTCGCGAAACTACCGAACAAACCTATCCCTTTGCATTCTCAAGATCGGATTTGAGTGCCAGGAAACCGATTTAGAAACGGTGACAAAGGATCGAATCGTTCGCTCGGCGGAAAACCTGATTGCTGCCGGAATTCGTGATTGGGATACATTGCATCGGTATGATGAACAGTCTTATGCGATTCTCATGCCGCAAACCTCGATCAAGGAGGCCCAACGCATCTGCGCTTCCCTAAAATGTATTTCAGGGCATGCCGACCTAAAATTTGACGGTATTCCGGCAAGTTTTAAATTCGGATGGGCGGAGCTGTCCCCGGATAACGATAATTCAGCAATTGATCTGCT
>JASJCE010000029.1 GCA_030066155.1 Desulfobacterales bacterium
TCCGACAAATTGAGAATTTATTATCAGGGTGAACTGCTCGAAACCGAGGGTAAAAATGATAAAAGCGAGGACATGCTGAGAAAAATCGTGGCTTCCGGCAACGTGAAGATAACGTCATCCCAGTATTCGGCAGAATCCGAAAGAGTGGAGTACGATACCCAGACGATGACGCTGACAATGACCGGCGACGGGTCCAGGGTCCTCAGCGGTAAAAACTCCATCGCCGGATCCAAAATTATCCTGTATCGGAAGGACGGGCGGGTCAAAGTACTGGGAAGCAAAAAAAAACGTGTCGAAGCAACATTTTTTTCGGGCGGCAAAGCCTCCGACGCCTTTAAAATCGAGCAGCCAAAAGAGTAGCAACTGAACCCTTACAACCTTTTCTTCAGTTTCTTCAGTTTGTTGAGCTCCTCAGTTTTGAGGAGCAGGTAGATCCATTCCCGAAATAACGGCACCAGGTGCTCGGGTACTTTTCGTCCGGTTTCCGTCAATTTGGCCTCGGCATCCGCAAGCGCATCGGCATAATCCAACCTGTCAGGCTCCGCTGCCAGCAGGTGGCGGTAAATATCAGCGACCTTGAACCAGTGACCCTGTTGCGCATATACATTTGCCATGGTTTCCGTATAAATATCCACTGACCGACTCACTTCGTTGAATGGGGGGTGTTCCTGGGCTTCAATATCAGCTCATCCTTTCTCACCATTCCAAGCTCATGCCTTGCAATGCTTTCAATGTAAACCGGATCGTGTTTCAATCGATCGATTTCTACCCGGAATTTATGATTTTCGCGGGCGATTTGTGCATTCGTCTGGATGATGCCACTCAGTTTCAGCCTCGCGTTCAAAAGATGGCTGTAGCCGTATTCGCGAAATAAACTGTAGACAAATAATACCATCAATAACAAAATTGACAGGCTTATGAAAACCGTGTGTTTATTTGTCATTTTTTACCGATACCTTTTTAAGGACCTCCGTCACGATACTTCCGTATTCGGGACTCCTGATAGAATTTGAGATCAGTGCATAAACACCGACACCGATTAAAATGCTGGCGAAAACTCCGGCCAGGTGTTTCACGAACGATTCATTCACCGACGAAATCAGAAGTTTGGACGCCGCCCATACCACGCTGCCCATCACAACGGAGGTTAATAGAGCTCGAGCGGCTGATCCGGCGATTTCTTTCCACCCCAATGATCCCAGTCTGGATCGGAGCAAAGACACCAAAAGGGCCAGGTTTAGTACCGACGCCAGAGATGCAGCCAGCGCAAGGCCGCCATGGGCCAGAGGTTTCATCAAAATCGTCCCCAATACAATATTGGCAGCGATTGAAATTAAAGCAATCAGAGCCGGGGTCCGGGTATCCTGCAACGCAAAAAAGGTGGCCGCTACGATTTTTACTGCCGAATACGCCCATAGACCTGTAGAGTAATACAAAACAGCGATACTCGTCAACCGTGTCGCGGCTCCATCGAACTGCCCCCGCTGAAACAAAAGCGCAACGATGGGATCACGCAACACTATCAGCCCGACCATTGCCGGAATGGTTACAAAGAAAACCAGTTTCAGCGCATCGGCAAACGTCGTCTTCAACGCCACGTAATCGCGGGCGGCGGCCTGCCGCGACAAACTCGGCAGGACCGCAATCGAAGCTGCAATGGCGAAAATGCCTAAAGGAAACTGAACCAGACGGTCGGCAAAATATAAATAGGAGACACTGCCTTCGGAGAGCAGTGAACCGAGCAATGTGCCGATGAGAATGTTGATCTGATAGGCCGCACCACCGACAATAACGGGAAACATTGACAGGCCGACTTTTTTTAGACCGGCGTGCATCAGGCTGGCTTTTTCCCAGAAGCGCATTTTTTTGCGAATTAAAAACGGTATTTGCAGACACAGCTGAAGAACACCGCCAATCAATACCCCGAGCGCCGCACCGATAATCGGTTCCTGCATTCCAGGCGAGATGAACATTACCGACCCGATAACCGCGAGGTTCAGAATTGCCGGAGCCAGGGCAGGTGCCGCGAAATGCCCCAGCACATTGAGAATACTCATGCAAAGCGCCATGAGACCGATGCAAAAAAAATAGGGAAACATCAAACGGGTCAACAGGACGGTCAGAGAAATCTTATCCGGACTGAAACCCGGGGCAATCAGCGGAACCAGCCAGGGCGACAGCAGAATACCGGTGATAGTGGTGAGAAGCAATACGGCGCTCAGCAGGCGAAAGGCAGAACGAGCCAGACAAAATGCCTCATCCCGATCCTTGTTAACGATATATTCCGTAAAGACGGGGATAAATACCGAACTCATGGCCCCTTCTGCAAAAAGCCGTCTAAGCAGATTCGGTATTCTGAATGCCGCAATAAAGGCGTCGGTGCTGAAGCCGGCCCCAAAATACCAGGCGATAACCGCATCACGGACAAAACCCAAAATCCGGCTTAATAGCGTTGCTCCGCCAACAATACCGGCCGCCTGTATGACTCGGGCTTTCTCAGACGTATGGCGCATCATATACACCAAGGGCTGAAACCCGTTGAAAACAAATCGTCGCAGACCGCTTTGATCGAGACCAAAATATCCCCGCTAAATGCTTCATATCAACGTCCGGTAAGAGACCTGGCCGAAAGAAAAAGGCGAAATCGAAAAAATAATGATCGTAGGGATAAATATGCTTGACAGAAATTTCATTAGTTAATATTTATAACGTTTTAACTAAAGGAAGAAAGGAGTCGTAACACATTGGCTAATCATAAATCGGCGGTCAAACGGGCTCGCCAGAACGAATTACGGCGGTTACGCAACAAAGCGGTTAAAACCAGGATAAAATCGATTGTTAAAGAAGTGCGGTCTTCAGCCGGAGAAGCATCCGGTGGCGAAGGCAGGGCCAAACTGAATGCTGCTCAATCGATAATCGACAAGGCCTCAAAAAAAGGCGTTATTCACAAACGTACGGCTGCTAGAAAAATCAGCCGTCTCTCCAAGCTCGCCAATTCCACCAATGCTTAGCGTCACTGTAGATATTCCGGCGGCGGAAAAGCTGAATCGTTTCGGTTAGAAATCATTGGTCAACCGGGCGAAGATTCGCTCCGACATCCTTTCAGAAAGCCTTGCCAGCGCAAGGCTTTCGTTGCGGTCCGTGTCGAGTTGATCCTCGGCCACATCGAAAGGCTGTCGGTCGGTAATACCTTTGGCAGCCCACAGGACTTCCCTGCTATCCTGTTTTTCAAGTCTCACGTCGATGGTCATGATTACTTCCCGTTCATTGGCCACTTCAGTTCCGACCCGGGATAGGGTATCGGTTCGAATCCTTTTGATCACACCTTTAAGCACGGCATCGGCCTGATCCACACTGCCCGCCAAGCTCTTTTCTCGTTGGCGGGTGAACTCGAAAATGATCTGGTTGGTGACGACCCGTTCAATACCGGTTTTGGTCGTTCGATTTTCAAAAACGCCGATGAAGATTCGCTCCACACCTTTGGGGAACTGACCCTGCCCTGAAAACCGGTATCCGCAACCGATGACAAATATCGTCAAACAAATTATCAGTCCAATCAATATCTTAATATGCAACAAGATGCCTCCAGACGATAGGAAAACGGTTCAAAGGTTCAGGGTTCAGGGTTAACGGGGAACCCTGAACTTCTGAACCCACCTAAACCTTAACCCTATACCTTAAACCTTATGCCTTAACCCTATATATTATATAACAATATTAACCAGCTTGTTTTTGACAACGATAACTTTTCTGATATCTTTGTCACCGATAAATTTCAATATGCGGTCATCCTGCAGGGCCAGCTGCTTGATGTCGTCTTCTGGCGTATCTGCCGGTACCTGGAACCGGCTGCGCAGTTTACCGTTAACCTGAATTACAATCAGCAATTCGTCTTTTTCGAGTGCATTGTCATCGTGCTGCGGCCAGGCGGCCAGCATTATACTGGATTTATTTCCCAGGGCGTGCCACAACTCTTCGGCATAGTGGGGAACAATCGGTGCCAACAGCAGGGTCATCGATTCGACTGCAAATCGCAAAACCGGCAGTTTGGCCGGGTGCCCACCATTCAGATCAACGCCGCTCAAGGTATTGAACAATTCCATGATCGCACTGATGGCCGTATTGAAGTGAAAACGATCTTCGATATCCCGGGTTACCTTGTAAATTGTTTGATGCGTTTTGCGAAAAACCTCCCGCAGTTCCGGGTCCAGACTGTCCGGACTCCCGTCAAAGGGATTAATATCTCTGACGGCGTCCATCCAGTTCGCCGTCAGACGCCACACCCGGTTCAAAAACCGATAGCCGCCCTCAACGCCCTGTTCGCTCCACTCCAGATCCCGCTCGGGAGGGGCCGCAAACAGACAAAAGAAGCGGGTCGTGTCGGCACCGTATTTTTCGAGCAGAATATTGGGATCGATTACATTTTTTTTGGACTTGGACATCTTCTCAACCCGGCCGACCGTTACCGGTTTTCCGCATTTTCGGCACAGTCTCCGGTCTTTGCTGCTGTCAATTTCCTCCGGCAGCAGGAAACCGTGCTCGGCACAGACGATCGTTTCCTTGCATACCATGCCCTGGGTCAGCAGGTTGGTGAAAGGCTCTTTAAACTGAACCAGGCCTTGATCATGCAGTACCCGGGTATAAAACCGTGAATACAACAAATGCAGGATGGCATGCTCTACCCCGCCGATATACTGGTCGACCGGCATCCAGTAATCGACGGCCTTTGTGTCGAACATATTCACATCATATCTCGGGCTACAGTATCGTTCGAAATACCAGGATGATTCGACAAAGGTATCCATGGTATCTGTTTCCCGCCTGGCCCCGACCTTATGGCACCGGGGGCATTCAACATTGACAAAGTCTTCCATTTCCGGCAGCGGAGATTTTCCACCCTCCAGCACGTTGGCATCTTCCGGCAGAATGACCGGAAGATCGGCGTCCGGCACCGGGACGATACCGCAGTCATTACAGTGGATCATGGGGATCGGCGCCCCCCAGTACCGTTGGCGGGAAATCCCCCAATCCCGCAGTCGAAAACTGACAGCGCGTTTACCGAGATTGTTTTCTTCCAGATAGATTGCGATGTCCTCGAGCGTTTGTCGATTATCAATGCCGTTGAAGGGGCCTGAATTGACCATCATACCCGGGCCCACATACGCCTCGGTCATAGCGTTTCCGTCGAGTTCCTTCCCGTCCGGATTTACGACCACGATAATGTCAAGCCCATATTTTTTGGCGAATTCGAAGTCGCGCTGATCATGAGCCGGAACCGCCATAACGGCACCCGTGCCATACTCCATCAAGGCAAAATTCGCCGTGTAAACCGGAATCCGGCTGCCGCTCAGCGGGTTGGTGCAGTAAGCACCGATAAAGACGCCCTCTTTCTCATAGCCCTCAATTGATTTTGCCGAACGATCCTGCAGGGATATTTTTTCAACAAACGCATCAATATCCTTTTCCTGGGCTGTTCCTCTGGAAAGTTCGTGTACCAGTGGGTGCTCCGGCGCCAGAACCATAAAGGTTGCGCCGTATACCGTATCCTGCCGGGTGGTGAATACGGCGATGTGATCATCCCGGGCTTCAAGCGGAAAGTTGATTTGTGCACCGATACTCTTACCGATCCAGTTCTTCTGCATGGTAATGACCTTTTCCGGCCAACCCGGCAGCTGATCACAGTGCAGCAGAAGATCGTCCGCATATTCCGATATTTTGAAGAACCATTGCCACAGCTGCTTCTGGCGAACCTGCTGGCCACAGCGCCAGCACAGGCCGGCTTCAACCTGTTCATTGGCAAGGACTGTTTGACAGTCTTCACACCAGTTCACGAAGGATTCTTTACGATAGGCCAGGCCTTTCTCGTACATTTTCAGGAAAAGCCATTGCTCCCAGCGATAATATTCCGGTCTGCAGGTGGCAAGCTCACGGTCCCAATCATAACTGAAACCCAGTTTTTTAAGCTGGGCGCGCATGTTATCAATGTTGGCGTAAGTCCACTTGGCCGGATGGGTGTTGTTTGCAATCGCCGCATTTTCTGCAGGCATACCGAAGGCATCCCATCCCATGGGGTGCAAGACATTGAATCCCCGCATGCGTTTGTAGCGTGCAACGACGTCGCCGATGGTATAGTTGCGGACATGACCGATATGGATATTGCCGGATGGATAGGGGAACATCTCGAGCAAATAATATTTGGGCCGTGACGGATCCGCTTCGACCTTGAAGATCCGGGTTTCATTCCAGATGTTTTGCCATTTGGATTCAACGTGTTTCGGATTGTATCTCTCTTCCATTGCGACTCTGTCCCTCTATTCTATTCGTCAGCAGTGTAAATTGTTATCACAATTTGCAGCGTCCATATATGTATAAGGTCTGAAATACAACAATCGAGTCCCTCGCTTTTCGTTTTATCCCTAAAAGGTCTGAAAAGAAAGCATTAATTTATCTCAGATCGAAAACGCCCGGGACCAGGGCCGGCTGCAGATGAAGAAATTCATCGGCCAGAAAACGTTTGACTTGTAGATAACAATTTAATATTCAATCGGATGGATTTTCGGGGAGTTCTACTTTTTCCAATGCAGTTTAAGGACGATCATTTATGAGTATAAAAATTCTGGTCAACGCTGTTGACCCCGGCGAGTGCAGAGTCGCCACGGTCAAAAAAAATAAACTCGAGGGATTTCGTATCGAAAGCAGCCTGAAGGAGATAACCCACGGCAATATATATAAGGGCGTCGTTACCCGCATCGAACCCAGTTTGCAAGCCGTCTTCGTCGACTACGGCGCTGAACGCCACGGATTTCTTCAAAAATATGAAATCCACAGTGATTACTTTCTGGATACGGCACAGGGTCAGCATTCGATCGACAAACTGGTCAAACGCGGTCAGGAGCTGATGGTGCAGGTCACCAAAGATCCGTTTATGAAAAAGGGGGCCATGCTGACCACTTACATTTCTCTGCCGGGTCGCTACCTGGTTCTTAGACCGGGTAGCGACAATCGGGGCATCTCGCGTAAGATTGAAAGCGAAGATGAGCGACAGCGCCTCAAAGACGTTATCAACAAGCTGAAGATACCGGAAGATTTCGGAATTATCGTGCGCACGGCTGCCGAAAAAGCCAGCAAAACCGCCCTATCAAAAGACTTAAATTACCTGTTCCGGTTGTGGAAAACCATCAAGGGCAGTGTGGTGAAAAAGAAGTCACCTGCCCTGCTCTACAAGGAACGCCACCTGGCGATACGCTCCATAAGGGATTCCTTCAGCCCGGAAGTTGCCGAAATTCTGATCGATGACAGTGTCGTCTTCAACGAAGTCAGAGATTTCATTAAATTGTTCGCCCGGCGTCAGGAGAAAGTCGTGAGGCACTATAGGGGTGCCAAACCGATATTTTCCAAATTTCAACTTGAGGATCAAATTGCTTCAATCTTTGAAAACCGGGTGGCGCTGAAGTCCGGCGGCACACTGGTCATCGAGCAGACCGAGGCTCTGGTTTCGGTTGACGTTAACTCCGGCAAGTCGACCCAGGAGAAATCCATCGAGCAGACTGCATTTCAAACCAATCTGGAAGCGGCCGAGGAAATTGCAAGGCAGCTTCGTTTGCGGGATCTGGGAGGACTTATTGTCATCGATTTTATCGATATGAAGGATCCCGGCCATCGGTCGGAAGTCGAACGGCAGTTGAGAAAGTTTGTCAAAGAGGATAAAGCCCGGTCGAAGGTCGGCAAAATCTCACGATTCGGATTACTGGAAATGTCGCGACAGCGCATCCGACCATCCATAGAATTCGGCAGCCATGTGCCCTGCAGCAATTGCCGTGGCAAAGGACTTGTGCCGTCTGCCGAAACACTCGGCATCGGTTTTTTGCGCAAACTCAGTCTGGAAACCCTCAAGGAAAAAGCCCATCGCGTTAAAGGCATTGTCCCCTTAGAAGTGGCCGATTATCTGCTGAATTTCAAACGCCGGGAAATCGTCGATCTGGAAGTCAGGCGCGATTTGAAAATTCAAATTGAAGGGAACCGATCCATGGTTCCGGGAGACAGTAAAATCATCTGCAACGACTGAAAAGAAAGATTTGACGAATTCAATCTTTTACAGTATATCTGCTTGATTTTAGATTTAGTTTTCTGAAATTGATTGTCACCGAGCCGTAAATAGATTATCATATCAGTTTATTAGCTTTAAGGAGGTTTTATCTTGTTTGATATCGCATATGCAATGGGTGCCGGTGGAGCCGGCGGAGAAGGTGCCGGAGGTTTTGCCGGATTTATTCCACTGATTTTGATGTTCGTCATATTCTACTTTTTGCTGATCCGCCCCCAGCAAAAACGGACAAAAGAACACCGTCAGATGATCTCCAATCTTAAAAAAGGCGATCGAATTATCACCAGCGGTGGACTTCACGGCCGCATCACCGGTATGGACGAATCAACATTGACGGTTGAAATTGCCGATAAAGTTCGTGTAAAAGTCGCCCGCGGCAACGTGGCGAATCTGGCCCAACCGGCAGCTCAGACTCAGCCGGAAAAAAAATAAATCCCGATTCCGAACTATTTTCATAATACCGCTAAATAAATTCAGCCCCATATAAATGCGCTAATTGCCGGCGCTCTGCGATCCTGCACGCAGCATATCCGGGAGAGGTTCTCCGATTAATGTCTCACCCCAGACGGAAATAACGCGGCGGCAGTTAACGGATTCACTGGGGCTTTCGTATGATAACCACACCTGTGCGGCGTTCGGCTGTGGAAAATAAAGACAACATTAACGAGGAAAGTTATCCGTGAAAAATATCTCCTGGAAACTGGTTTTAGTATTTGTCGTCGTCGTAGCGGCGGTGATTTATGTCCTTCCAACACTGAAGGTAGACATCTGGCCTCATAAGAAAATAAATCTCGGCCTGGATCTGCAGGGTGGAATGCATCTTGTTCTGGAAGTCGATTCGGAGAAAGCAGTCGAAAGTACGGCCGAACGGATCTCCCAGGAAATTCGAGAAGAATTGAAGAAAAACCGTTTGCGCAATATTGCCGTGAGTCGCAGCGAAGCAACCCGGATATCCATCCAGGTTAAAAGCGCGGATAATGTCGGCAAATTTAAAGAACTGCTGGACGAAGAATTCAGGGATTTGCGCTTGATATCCGAAAATACCGACAACGGGGCCTACAGCGTTGTCCTGGGGTTGACGGAGACTGACCGGGTTCACATCAAAAAACTGGCGGTCGATCAGGCCCTGGAAACCATTCGCAACCGCATTGATCAATTCGGTGTTGCCGAACCGGACATCCGACGCCAGGGCGAAAAACGGATTTTGATCCAGCTGCCGGGCATCAAGGATACCCAGCGGGCCAAGGATCTGATCGGGAAAACCGCACTTCTGGAATTCAAGCTGGTGGATGACACGGCTTCCGTGGATGCCGCCGTTAAAGGCGATATTCCGCCGGGTCGGGAAGTGCTGTACCGGTTGGAGGAAAACCCGGAAACCCAGCGCACCATTAAAACGCCCTTTCTGCTCAAAAAGCGAACGCTGTTGACCGGCGCTTACCTGACAGACGCCCGGGTCGATATCGATTCCCAGTTTAATGAACCCTACGTCTCCATCAGCTTCGACAAAAAAGGTGCCCGAATTTTTGAACGGATAACGGAGGCCAACGTCAATAAACGCCTGGCCATCGTATTGGACGACAGCGTTTATTCGGCCCCGGTAATCCAGGAAAAAATCGCCGGCGGCCAGGCACGCATCACCGGGCGTTTTACCGATGCGGAAGCAAGGGATCTTGCAATCGTGCTGCGTGCCGGCGCACTTCCGGCTCCGGTCAATGTCCTCGAAGAGCGGACAGTGGGTCCTTCGCTGGGCGCCGATTCTATTCAGAAAGGGCTGCTATCCATGATTATCGGCGGTTTGCTGGTAATCGTCTTCATGGTCATCTATTACAAGGCGGCCGGACTCATTGCCGATCTGGCCCTGGCGCTGAATATTGTTCTGATCGGTGCCGGTTTGGCCGGCTTCCAGGCGACTCTGACCCTGCCGGGTATTGCCGGCATCATACTGACCATCGGTATGGCGGTCGACGCCAACGTCATCATATTCGAGCGGATCCGAGAGGAGCTGAGCCGGGGCCGCACTCCGGGAGCAGCAATAGATGCGGGTTATGATCGGGCAACCCTTACGATCCTGGATGCCAACGTGACGACGCTGATTGCGGCGGTTGTTCTTTTCCAGTTCGGCACCGGACCGGTCAAAGGCTTCGCCGTCACACTCAGCCTGGGCGTCATTGCCAGTCTCTTTACGGCTCTGATAATGTCACGCCTGATTTTCGATTACCTGCTGATGTATCGTAAACCAAAGACTCTGAGTATCTAACGGACTGGATGCTCGATACCGGATACTGGATGCCTGGATGCTGGCGGGGCTGTTGTAAGGTCGTATTCTGTAAATCATCATAATTGAGGGCGGATTAATTAGTCAGAAGGAATAAATATGCAATTCATCAAACCGGATATCAACATTAATTTTATCGGCAAAAGAAAAGTGGCCTTTGTGTTTTCGCTGATCATGCTGGCGGTCAGCGTCGGCTCTTTGATTGTGCACGGCGGTCCTAGGCTGGGTATTGACTTTCAGGGCGGCACGCTCATCCAGGTCAAGTTTAAGGCCCCGGTGGCCATAGACGCTATTAAATCGGGACTGAGCACGGTTGGACTCGGCAAATCATCGGTACAGCAGTTTGGTGAAGAACTGGACAATGAATATCTGATTCGCACGGAAAGTTCGGTAATGACAACCGAGGGCTTCACGACTGATGTCAAACAAGCCCTGGATAATGAATCCGGCAGTCAGGTGGAAATCAGACGGGTGGAAATGGTTGGTCCCCAGGTGGGTCAGGATCTGCGAGAGAAAGCCCTGTTTGCCATGTTCTATGCGCTGTTGTTTATTACAATCTATATTTCCGGACGCTTTGAATTAAAATGGCTCCTCAGTGGCGTGGTGGCGGTGGCGTTAATCGGCGCGGTTTATCTCTTTACCCTGTTTAATGTCAGTATTCCATTTTTGATTGCAGCGGCCCTGCTGGTTACTCTGGTTCTGTTCTGGTTTCTTGAATTGAAATATGCGATGGGCGCCATCGTGGCCCTGATTCATGACGTAACCATAACGGTGGGCTTATTTTCAATATTCGATAAAGAATTCACCCTGGCGATCATCGCCGCCTTGCTGACAATCATTGGTTATTCGCTTAACGATACCATCATCGTTTACGATCGTATTCGCGAAAATCTGAGAAGATACCACAAAAATCCGTTGGAAGTGATCTTGAATCGCAGCATCAATGAGACCCTCAGCCGCACCATACTGACCTCATTGACCACTCTGCTGGTGGTTGTGACCCTGTTTGTTCTGGGCGGCGGCATTATCCATGATTTTGCATTTGCCCTAATCGTCGGCGTCGCAATCGGGACGTATTCGTCGGTCTTTGTCGCCAGTCCTATTCTTTTAGCCTGGCAGGCTAAACAGCGGAAATGATGCCGACTGATGAAATGGATCGCTTTCGACCATGGTTTTATTTGAAGACCGTACCGGGAATCGGGAATTTGATCGGCAAGCGTCTGATTGACCGCTTCAAATCACCGCAACGCATATTTAAGGCCTCTGATGAAGAACTGCTCGAAGTAGACGGTGTCAGCATTCGCCACGTCAGGGCCCTCAGATCCCATAAAATGCCCGCCGGTGTTGAGCCTGAGTTGGACCTGGCACATCGCAAAGGCTATCAGATTGTGACCCTGACAGACAGCCAATACCCGCGACTTCTGCACCAGATACCGGATCCGCCGCCGTTTCTGTATGTCAGCGGCCGGCTGACCGACTCGCCCCTGAACGTCGCCGTTGTCGGCTCCCGCAATGCAACCGCCTACGGGTTAAACACTACCAAAACGTTGAGCGCCAGTCTGGCGTCGCTCGGGGTGACCATCGTCAGCGGCATGGCGCGCGGCATTGACGCGGCCGCCCATCAGGGCGCCCTGTCTGCCGGGGGCATCACCATCGCCGTTTTAGGCAGCGGTCTGGAACGGATCTATCCGGCTGAAAACAAATCTTTGTTCGAAAAAATCAGGGAACGCGGCGCAGTGGTGTCGGAATTTTCATTGCTGACCCAGCCCGAAGCCCACAATTTCCCGATTCGCAACCGGATCATCAGCGGCATGTCCCTGGGTACGGTTGTCGTCGAAGCGTCTCGCAAAAGTGGCTCCCTGATCACCGCACGCCTGGCTGCCGAACAGAATCGTGAAGTGTTCGCCGTCCCCGGAAGTATCCAATCATTCAAATCCAGCGGCACCCATACCCTGATCAAGCAGGGAGCCAAACTGGTCGAACATGCCCGGGACGTTATCGAAGAGTTGGCCCCCATGGTGCGGTTGGAGCCGCCGGCCGAAGATGAGCTTCACAATGCACCTACAGCTGAACCGGTTTCGCTCTCAACCGAAGAATGCGCCGTTTTAGATGCCCTGGGGCCGTATCCCGTACATATCGATGATCTGGCCCGGGGCCTGTCGATGGAATCCGGCCGACTTTCGAGCATGTTGTTGCAACTCGAATTGAAAGGTCTGGTCGAACAGCTTCCGGGTAAGTTGTTTACGGTCGCGGTCGAAACAAGCGTCAAAAAAAATTAGACCGGCATTGACATCCGAAATGCGGCGATTAAATTTTAGGCGCTTGCATGAACGGCATTTTCAGCCGAAAGATAATCAAATTAAACCCAGGGTGTGAAAGCCTGAAACCATATAACTTGAAGATACCAAGTCTTAAATTCGCATTCGACGTGAGGACGAACCGTGAGTAAACCGTTAGTGGTCGTGGAATCACCGACCAAAGTTCGAACTATAAAAAAATATCTCGGGAAAGACTATAATGTGGCAGCGACCGTCGGGCACATTAAAGATTTGCCCGGCAAAGAGATGGGCATCGACGTCGATAATGGATTTAAACCCAAATACAGCTATATTCCGGGCAAACAGAAAGTTGTGAAGAGTTTAAAGCAGGCGGCCGGCGACACCAATGACGTTTATCTGGCGCCCGACCCGGACCGCGAAGGTGAAGCGATAGCCTGGCATACCGCTGAAGTGCTGAAGAAAAAGGGTCGCAATTTTTATCGGGTACTGTTTCATGAATTGACCAAAAACTCCATTCAAAAGGCCATGCTGGAACCCGAAGATCTCGACCGCAGCAAATATGAAGCCCAGCAGGCCCGTCGCATCCTCGATCGGCTGGTCGGCTACCAGGTATCGCCTTTGCTCTGGCGCAAAGTCAAAGGCGGGTTGAGTGCCGGAAGGGTTCAGTCTGTGGCGGTCCGCATCATCTGCGAAAGGGAGCGGGCCATCCAGGCGTTTGTTCCGGTTGAATACTGGTCGATAACCGCTCACCTTGAAGGAGATGCCCCCCCGCCCGTTGCTGCCAAACTGGTCAAAAAGGACGGAAAAAAATTAACGATACCAGATGAGAAAACAACCCGTAATATTCTCGAAGAATTGAGCGGTGAAAAATTTGTAGTCGATAAAATCACCAAAAAAACCACCCGTAAAAACCCATTGCCGCCATTCACCACCAGCAAACTGCAGCAGGAGGCCATTCGCAAACTTCGTTTCAGTGCCCGTAAAA
Organism: Desulfobacterales bacterium; assembly: GCA_030066155.1. Lineage (GTDB taxonomy): Bacteria > Desulfobacterota > Desulfobacteria > Desulfobacterales > JAFDCJ01 > JAFDCJ01. The sequence goes on from JASJCE010000029.1 coordinate 13,644, forward strand.
CCATGATGATTGCGCAACAGCTTTACGAGGGCATTGATCTGGGACCCGGTGAACCGGTTGGACTGATCACTTACATGCGAACGGATTCGACCCGCATTGCGGCCGAGGCTGCAGCCGAGGCTCAGCAACTGGTACTGGACCGTTTCGGTAAAGACTATGCTCTGGAAAAACCCCGGTTTTTCAAAAATAAAAAGAAGGTGCAAGATGCCCATGAAGCGATACGGCCGACCTCGGCGTTGAATACGCCCGAGAACGTCAAAACGCATCTATCGTCCGAACAATTCGCCTTATATAAGCTCATCTGGCAACGATTTGTGGCTTCGCAGATGGCCCAGGCCCTGATCGACCAGGTATCGCTGTCTATCAAAGCCGGTGCTTACACGTTCACGGCCAGTGGTTCAACCGTTAAATTCCCGGGATTCATGGCACTTTATCAATCGGTTGACGATCAGATCGCCAGTGATTCCGAACAAAAGAAACCCAAGCTGCCGGAAGTGGCACAGGGCAGCGTTTTGAAACTCAACAAGCTGGACCCCAAACAGCATTTTACCATGCCGCCCCCGCGCTTTTCGGAAGCGTCGCTGGTAAAGGAACTGGAAGAAAACGGCATCGGACGGCCCAGCACATACGCCTCCATTTTGTCAACCATCCGTGACAAGGGATATGTGGATTTGGTTAAAGGTTACTTCAGACCGAATGAACTGGGCTTCATCGTCAATGACTTACTGGTACAGAATTTCCCGGAGATATTCGATGTCGAATTCACGGCCAAAATGGAAGAAAATCTGGATCAGGTCGAATCCGATAAATTAAATTCGCTGCAGGTACTGAATCGCTTTTACAGGCCCTTTAAGAAAGATTTGGATTCGGCTTCCGAAGGTATGCTGAGCGTAAAAGGCGTCGGCATGCCCACCGAATTGACCTGTCCCGAATGTCAGAAACCGCTTCGCATAAAAGTCGGGAAAAACGGTCATTTTCTGGCCTGCAGCGGCTATCCGGAGTGCACCTATTCCAGCGACTACACCCGGGATGAGAAGGGTCATATTCAACCGGTAAAACCGCCGGAAGACGAAATAACCGATAAAAACTGTGATAAGTGCGGAGCGCCGATGGTCGTCAAAAGAGGCCGTTACGGCGATTTTCTGGCCTGCAGCGGCTATCCGGAATGCAAAAACACCCAGTCGTTGAATTCCAACGGCAGCGGAAAATCCATCGGGGTGAACTGCCCGGAAAAAGACTGCACCGGCGAGGTCGTCGAACGCAGTTCCAAACGCGGCAAACTTTTTTATGGCTGCAACCGCTTTCCGGAATGTACCTTTGCAACCTGGGACAAACCCGTTGACCGTGAATGCCCGGTCTGCGGCGCCAAATTTCTGGTTGAAAAAACCACCAAAAAGGAGGGAACTGTTGTGACCTGCCTGACCGATGGCTGCGGATTTAAAGAAAAAGCTTGACATCAAAGTTTCGGCCTGCTACGTGTGACCACACTAAAAAACGAATTGCTGCTATGAACAAATCAAATACCATTAACGTCCTTATCGGCATATTTATCGTACTCATCGGAGTCATTATTATCTCCGGCGAGAACAGAGGGCTGGTAATGGTATAACCTCACAAACCCGCAAAAAAACAAAATCCGTTGCCAGCCAGGAAAAGCCGGCAACGGATTTTTTTTTGAAAGGAAAACCCCCATGAAGCTCAGCGGTGCGCAGATTTTGATGGAAGTTCTAAAAGAAGAAGCAGTCGATACGATTTTCGGGTATCCGGGCGGTGCGGTCATCGACATCTATGACGAGCTGGCCAAGACGGATATCAATCACGTACTGGTTCGTCACGAACAGGGCGCCGTGCATGCCGCTGACGGCTATTCACGGGCGGCCGGCAAGGTTGGCGTGTGTCTGGTGACATCCGGACCCGGGGTTACCAACACCGTTACGGGCATTGCGTCAGCCTATATGGATTCGATCCCCCTGGTGGTCCTCAGCGGCCAGGTGCCGACCGCACTGATCGGCAACGATGCCTTCCAGGAAGTCGACATCGTCGGCATTACCCGGCCCTGCACCAAGCACAATTATCTCGTCATGTCGGTTGATGATTTGGCGGCGACCGTCAAAGAAGCCTTTTACCTGGCGCGCTCCGGTCGACCCGGCCCGATTCTGGTAGACATCCCCAAGGACATCACCAAGGTATTTACCGAATATAAGCCGGTCGGCGAAGTTAAGCTCAAGTCATACAATCCGACTTACAGACCGAACATGAAGCAGTTGAAGAAAATTGTAGATCTCATCCAACAAAGCGAGAGGCCCATCATATTTGCAGGCGGCGGTGTCATTCTATCGGGCGGGTCTCAGGAGCTGACCGAGCTGGCCCGTACGGCGCAAATTCCGGTTACGACTTCCTTGATGGGCCTCGGCGCCTTTCCGGGCTCAGATCCGCTGTCCCTGGGAATGATCGGCATGCACGGCACCTACCGGGCCAATATGTGCACATCGGTCTGCGATTTACTGATCTCCGTCGGTGTTCGCTTTGATGACCGGGTCACCGGCAAAACAGATGCATTTGCGGCACAGTCCCAGATCGTTCACATTGACATTGATCCCACGACGATCCGCAAGAATATCCCGGTAACGGTACCGGTTGTCGGTGACTGCAAGATCACTCTACAACAATTGAATCAGCTGATTGGGGAAGTCGAACTGGGCGATCTGGGACAAAAGCGAAAAAGCTGGCTCCAGCAGATCGAAGAGTGGAAAAGTACCAAACCACTCGCGTACGAGCAGGGCGAAGATGCCATTAAACCGCAGTATGTCATCGAAAAACTGTACGAGCAAACTCGCGGAAAGGCGATCATCACCACCGAAGTCGGTCAAAATCAGATGTGGGCGGCCCAGTATTATTTTTATGACCAGCCCAACCATTTTATCACGTCGGGTGGTTTGGGAGCCATGGGCTTTGGTTTGCCTGCAGCCATCGGGGCCCAGGCGGCATGTCCGGATAAATTGGTGGTTGATATCGCCGGCGATTCCAGCATTCAGATGAACAGCCAGGAATTGGCGACGGCTGTCCAGAGCCGCCTGCCGGTCAAGGTGGTGATCCTGAACAATGGTTATATGGGAATGGTCAGACAATGGCAGGAATTGTTCTACGACAGACGTTATGTCTGCACCACGATGGATTGCGCCCCGGATTTTGTGAAATTGGCCGAAGCCTACGGTGCGGTAGGTCTGCGAGCCGTTAAGCCGGTTGAGGTCGAATCCGTTCTGGCCGAAGGTCTGGCGATACCCAAGCCGGTCATTATGGATTTCGTGGTTGAAAAGGAAGAAAGCGTCTACCCCATGGTGCCGGCCGGCGCTCCGATTACCGAAATGTTGCTGGTGTAAGGAATGTCGAATGGCGAATGACGATTGTCGAATGACGGTATTCTATCCTTCCTATAATTTCCGACTTCCGCATTCCGACTTCCGAATTCGGTTATCTGACTTCTGTCATCTGACTTCTGTTGTCTGACTTCTGTTGTCTGATTTCTGTTGTCTAGCATCTGTCATTTATGATCCGCGATCACATATCAATGAGGTGAAAGTGTCTGGGGGAATTTGATGAAAGAACAAAAACACATTATGACCATGCTGGTCGACAACCAGCCGGGAGTGCTGTCGCGGGTTGTGGGACTGTTCAGCGGTAAAGGCTTCAACATCGAAAGCCTTTGCGTGGCGCCGACAATGGACCCATTGGTGTCCCGCATCACGATTGTGACCAAAGCCAATCCCCCGGTTATCGAGCAAATTGAAAAACAGCTGCGAAAACTGATCAACGTTATTAAACTACGCGATATGACCGGCGACCGGGCCGTAAAACGTGAAATGGCGCTGATTTGCGTCCGGGCCAAGCCCGACCATCGCGCCGAAATCTTGCGAATTGTCGATATTTTCAGATGCAAGGTTGTCGATGTCGGACTTGAGCATTACATTATTGAGGTTACCGGTGATGAGGGTAAACTGACGGCCTTGATCAATCTACTGAAACCCCTGGGTATTGAAAAAATAGCACGCAGTGGATCGCTTGCGCTCTATCGGGAGCCGAAATAGCCGTATTGCGTGAATTACTTAATCATCAAACCGTCTCTGATTAAAACCGAATAACAGAAAAAGAGGAAAACATGGCTGAATTTAATTTTGGCGGCGTTACCGAGGAAGTCATTACATCAGAGGAGTTTTCACTGCAAAAAGCCAGAGACATTCTGGCGGATGAGACCGTGGCTGTTTTGGGTTACGGTGTTCAGGGTCCGGGACAGGCGTTGAATCTGCGGGACAATGGAATCCCCGTTATTGTGGGCCAACGGGAAGGCGGCAATACCTGGCAGCGGGCGGTCGACGACGGTTTCGTTCCGGGAGAGACCCTGTTTTCCGTCGAGGAGGCCGCCCAAAAAGCCACGGTTGTGCAAAATTTGCTGTCCGATGCCGGACAGGTCGCAACCTGGCCGCGTATCAAGGAATGCCTGAATGAAGGAGATGCGCTCTACTTCTCCCATGGTTTCGGTATTGTCTACAAAGATCAAACCGGTATCGTGCCGCCTGAAAATGTGGATGTCATTATGGTTGCGCCGAAAGGCTCAGGCCGCAATGTCCGCTTGAATTATCTCGACGGCAGTGGCATCAACTCCAGTTTCGCCGTATTTCAAGATTTTACGGGACATGCCAGAGAGAGAGCGCTGGCTCTGGGCATTGCTGTCGGATCCGGCTATTTATTCCCGACGACCTTTGAAAAGGAAGTTCACAGTGACCTGACCGGTGAACGCGGTGTTTTGATGGGTTGTCTGGCCGGCGTTATGGAGGCCCAGTACAATCTGCTGCGCAAGCACGGTCACAGTCCCAGTGAAGCCTTCAATGAAACCGTGGAAGAGTTGACCCAGAGCCTGATCCGGCTGGTGGCCGAGAACGGCATGGACTGGATGTTCTCCAACTGTTCGACCACCGCCCAGCGCGGCGCATTGGACTGGAGTCCGAAGTTTCGGGATGCGGTCGCGCCGGTGTTTGATGAATTATATCAACGCGTCATTTCCGGGGATGAGACCCGGCGGGTTCTGGAAGCCAACAGTGCACCGGATTACCGCGAAAAGCTGGACCGGGAACTGGATGTATTAAACAAGTCAGAGATGTGGCAGACCGGCGCGACCGTTCGCTCTTTGCGGCCGGAAAACCGCCAAAAGCTATAAACCCGGAGGGGAGTTATTCGTTATTGGTTAATCGTTTGAGGAATCCCTACCAGAGGTTACCGTGCATCTCCCGTAAATCTATTTTAATTGATGATGCGCACTACGGGTTCTAATAACCAATAACAAATCAACCAACAACATACCCCTGCTTGGAGACAAAAAATGGAACCGATTCTACTTTACGACACCACCTTGCGAGATGGCACCCAGGGCGAAAACATCACGTTTACGGCAGATGAAAAAGTCAAGATTGCGCTCAAACTGGATGATATCGGGATACATTACATCGAAGGTGGCTGGCCCGGTTCAAACCCCAAAGATCTGCAATTTTTTGATCTGGCCAAGCGCGTTAACTTTAAGAATGCCCGTCTGGCTGCATTCGGCTCCACCCGCAAGCCCGGTATACAGCCGGGTGAAGACGACAACCTGAAAGCCCTGCTGAACAGCGAGACCCCGACCGTCACCATTTTCGGCAAGAGCTGGGATCTGCACGTCGAAGAAGTCATGAGCAACACTCTGGATGAAAACATTGCCATGATTCGCGAATCCGTCGACTATTTAAAACAGCATGGACGCGAAGTTATCTATGATGCCGAGCACTTTTTCGACGGATTCAAGAACAACCGGGAGTATGCGCTACAAACCCTAGATGCCGCTTTGGAAAGCGGTGCTGATTTTATCGTATTGTGCGATACGAACGGCGGGACCCTTCACTTCGAAATCGAAGAGATTTTCCGTGAAGTCAAAGATCATTGGATTAAGCAAAATTCTGATGGATCCGATCGTCTCCCCGTTAAACTCGGCATTCACACGCATAATGACTGCGGTTTGGCGGTCGCAAACTCGATTACCGCGGTTGAATCCGGCAGCGTCATGGTGCAGGGGACCATCAATGGATACGGCGAAAGGTGCGGCAACGCGGATCTGAACAGCATTATCCCGATTTTGAATCTGAAAATGAATCGGCCCTGTGTAACGGATGAGAACCTGGGCAAGCTTAAAACCCTATCCAGGTACGTCAGCGAGATGGCCAATCAGGTCCCGCTCAACAATCGACCGTTCGTCGGCAAAAGTGCATTTGCCCATAAGGGCGGTATTCATGTCAGCGCGATCATGAAGGTTCCCAAGGCTTACGAGCACATTGAACCGACTGTCGTCGGAAATCAGCGACGGGTTCTGGTATCGGACCTGTCCGGTAAAAGCAATGTCGAATATAAGGCCCGAGAGCTGGGCGTCGAATTGGACCTTAACGGGTATGACAGCAGCAAGATCGTTTCTGAAATTAAGCAGCTGGAGCAGCAGGGATACCAGTTCGATGTGGCGGACGGGTCGTTCAAGATTTTGATGGAGAAATTCACCGACCAGTTTACACCCTCGTTTGAGCTGGAGGCATTTCGCGTGTCCATCGAAAAAGACCAGGACAAACCCTGTACTGCCCAGGCTACGATCAAGATTTCCGTAAACGGTAAAAAAGAAATTACGGCCGCCGAAGGATACGGTCCGGTTAGTGCACTCGATAATGCCCTGCGCAAAGCCCTCGACCGGTTTTTCCCGGACCTGGATACCATGCGACTGGTCGATTTCAAGGTCCGCGTAATCGACGGAAGCCGGGGCACCGCCGCCAAAGTGCGCGTCTTTATCGAATCCCGCGACCAGGACAAAATTTGGAGCACAATCGGTGTATCGGAGGATATTATCGAAGCCAGCTGGCAGGCCCTGGCTGACAGCTTTCAATATAAGCTGGCCAGCGAAAAACAAATTCGAAGCAGTCATTTTCCAGAGCAGGAAGAACTGCCGATATTTGACAAGCTGTAAATATTGGAATGCCGCAAAAAGGCGCAAAAGACAAAAAAAATATTTTCACCATCCGTAAATTAAAACAAATTAACTACACAAATTTTTATGATTCCGCTTAGGAGAAAAACCATGCGTAACAAGGAAGGTATCAATGCCGCAGGAAATGCCCGCCAATGCTTCCTGCGGCCTATGCTCTCTCACATTTTCGCTAAATAGTCCATTCGTCAAATCGCCCAACGGGTTACCGGGAATTACCTGGTTTCCGGTCTCCCCAATCAACCGGTCAACTAATCAACGAATCAACCCGTCAACTATTTAACCAAAATCGAGGAGAGTATAATCATGAGCGATCGCGTAATCATATTTGATACAACACTGAGAGACGGCGAACAATCCCCGGGGGCCAGCATGAATGCCGCCGAAAAACTGCGGCTGGCCACGCAGCTGGAAAAGCTGGGTGTCGACGTCATTGAAGCCGGTTTTCCGGCTGCCTCCGAAGGTGATTTGGATGCCGTCTCGCGCATTGCCGCCAAACTGGATCGAACCCAGGTTGCGGCACTGGCACGAACCTCCAAGCATGATATCGATCGGGCCTGGCAGGCAATCAGTCACGCTGCCAAACCCCGGATACATACATTCATTGCCACCTCTGATATCCACCTGGAATACAAATTGAAAATGTCCCGTGACGAAGTCGTCCGAACGGCAGTCGAAGCGGTCAAGTATGCCAAGTCGTTCACCGATAATGTCGAGTTCTCCTCGGAAGACGGCTCGCGCAGCGACCGCGATTTCCTGTGCCGGGTATTTGAAGCCGCCATCGAGGCCGGCGCGACGACCATCAACCTGCCCGATACGGTCGGCTATGCCGTACCCGATGAGTTTGCCGAACTGGTCAGCTACGTTATGAGTCATACCCCCAATATTCATAAAGCGATTTTCAGCGTCCACTGTCACGATGACCTGGGCCTGGCAACGGCCAACACGATTGCCGCCATCAGGGCCGGCGCGCGTCAGGCTGAGGTGACCATCAACGGCATCGGTGAACGGGCCGGCAATACCTCCCTGGAGGAAGTCGTGATGGCCCTGCATACCCGACAGAACATACTGCCGGCCACGACATCCATCAACACCGAGTTCATTCACCCCACCAGCCGTCTGGTCAGCATGATCACCGGCATCCTGGTGCAGCCGAACAAAGCCATTGTCGGTGCCAATGCGTTTGCTCACGAAGCCGGCATCCACCAGGACGGTGTGCTCAAAAACCGGATGACCTATGAGATTATGAAGCCGGAAACCATCGGCCTGAGTGCCAATAAACTGGTTCTGGGCAAACATTCCGGGCGGCACGCCCTGCGGACCCACCTGAAAGACCTGGGTTACGATCTCTCGGACGAAGAGCTGAATCTGGTTTTCCAAAAATTCAAGGAACTGGCCGACAAGAAAAAGCACATTGTGGATGAGGACCTGGAATTGATTGTCACCGAGGGCATACTGCGAACATCCGATGTTTTTAAATTGGAATACCTGCATGTAACGGCCGGAACCACGGTATTGCCCATGGCCAGTGTCAAACTGCAGATAAACGGTCGGTCCGTCCAAAGTGCCGGATACGGCAACGGTCCCATTGATGCCACCTTCAACA
>JASJCE010000346.1 GCA_030066155.1 Desulfobacterales bacterium
CCCCATTTCGAATGTTACATCGACATCATGAGCGACCCCAAAGCCGACAGCGGTTCTGATCATAAAATGGGGGAACTTCTTACACGGGCGCTTGCGCGAAACGGGATTAAGGAGATTTCAACCGTTTTCATGGACGACATCATCGTCCTCGAAAAAAATCTGCCCTGGCGGGTCGAAATGGCCATTCAGCGTCTGGCCAAAGACCTGAAGATCATGCCGATGTTCAAAGAAAAATCGGATGAGGCCATTCTCAGGCTGAAGATAAAAATCATTCGGGATATCATTCGACCCCTGAAATATGGCGAATACCTGAGTGAATTACTGATAAACTGTTACATTATTGCAGAACATGTGGATCAAATTGAATCCGAGGACATCGAAGAAATCATCATCAGCGGTATACCGGCGAGACTGCTCCTTTCGACCTCACAGCATGTGTTCAAAGAGCTCAAGGAACTAGCCGCTTTAGAATCTAAAGAGTCATCCAGCGGGGCCTTTCAAAAGCGGCATCAAAGCGTCAAGCGGATCATTAAGCTGCTATCACGCCGCATGATCCAATATAAGGTAATCGGAGCCCAACGATTTCTGGAAGAGCTGCATCACAGCAATGTATTGACATTCAGCGAGTTGCCCCCGGATGTCCAATTCCTGGTGAATACAATGAAAATTGTGCGCGATGTAAAATCCCGCACGAGCGTCTACATCGGCTGGGTGTTCAAACGGCTGAATCCCGAAGATGCGGTGGTCATGCTGAAATGCTTTCGCCGTGTAATACCGGCTGTTGTCGAAGAAAAAGATTGGGACATAGCGTTTAAGCTGACACTGGCCGTCAACAAGGTTAAGAACGAAACCTCGCTTTATTCTCCCGAAAACAATCTGCCGTCGAACCCGTTTTATTTTGTATTTAAAGATGTATCCGAAATGCTGTCCAATGCATATCTCGATGAGCCGACGGCGTCTCGCTTAAAAATCGATCAGATCGTGCGCCGCTTGGGCACCAAAGGCGTGGACATATTAAATCTGATTCTGTCTAAAAGTGAGAACACGGATGTTCGGACCGATGCCATGGAAACCATCGTAAGTATGGGAGAGGTTGCCCGAAGATGGAGTCTTCAGGTTATTGATAATAAGAGAGCCGAATCCGAAGAGCTAAAAAATGCAGTCGCGATTCTGCGTGAGGTTGGGCTGGCTCAGAAAGACACGGATGCCGTAAAGAAGCTGGTGGGGTACTCCGAACCCAGAGTTCAGGAAGAGGTGCTGCACACACTGATGGACTTCAATGCCGATGGTCTGGAATCTATCATTATCGATGCCATGAGCAATGCCGATGATAAACTCAGGTGGCGGGCTTTTGCCGCACTCGGCAAAATACCCCGGTTATCGAAAGAAGCGGTCGTTAAAATTCTGAAGATGGTCACCTCCGATCCCCCGCAAGATGAGCAGGATGCGAAAGTTCACACGCGCACGGTCGCTCAATTGATTCAGACTTTGGGGGCGATCGACAACTTCCCGGCCATGGCTCATCTCGAAGAAGCGATACTAAAAGCGTCGCAGAAATTGGTCGGATCCGGCAAAGGATTTATGAAACGCTTGAAGTTGAACAATCCCAAAGCCGATCAATCCGCTATCCTGCTCGCCGCCTTCGCCACCCTGGGTAAGATCGGTTCACAGAAATCCAGCGATTTTCTTACAAAATTCGCCAAAGGCAAATCTTCAGTTGCAATCGAAGCCCAGAAAGCCCTGAAGCACATCGAGAGCCGGCATTTAAAAAGTGCTGCCGTCAATGCAGCGAGCTGATCCGGGCTTTTGTCCCATCAATGCGTTTTCCCCGCACCAGCAGCGGCAGCAGCATCCTCCGGGGCAACCGACACCCGCAAATTCTAATTCTCGCTATAATCAGTCGGTGACGGGCCGCAATTTGTGCACATATTTGGTGCGGGGGCTGCCGGATGGCTGCCGGCAAAATTCTGGGATGCTCCGACAGAGAAACTTGACATTAATTTTTTTACGTCGCCCTGGCAAATCGGACAGTTCACCTTTGAATTAAACGTACCGACCAGCCGGTCAAATTTGTAGTCACATTTTTCACAATTATATTCATATATCGGCATGTTATAAATCCTATTATTTTCAGAGTTACTCAAACATAGAAACCAATTTTCCAGACAAGCCTGAAGTGAAAAGGGCAGGTTTAAATGTTTAGGGTTTAGAGTTCAGAGTTCAAGGTTGATATAGCCGCAAAAAGGCGCAAAAAGCGCAAAAACAATTTTATAGACTTAATGGTAAGGTCTTAACGGGTAGCTTGCAAGGGGGGGCGACCGGCAAAAGGTATGCGCAGCAAAGGGATAAAAATCCGCCGGATTTCGGGTGTGATAAATTTAAGGATTTTTTCTGACAATCGATGACCACGCCTGGGCTTGGATAAGTAGGGCGGATTTTTACCGGGGCTTATGCCGGGCGTTCAATGCATCCAGTACGGCCCGGTCGCGATCGTAGATATCTGTAAGGGCGTGAAATTCTCCATCTTTTGCAGGCAGTGCGGTGAGATAGAACATAATCACCGGAATCGGCCGACTGATGTTGACGCTTCGCGTTTTTCCGGAGTTGATGATTTGCTGAATCCGGGCATTGTCCCATCCCTTTCCTAACAATATTCGGGCCAGTTCAAAAGGCTTTTCAACACGAATGCAACCTGAGCTGAATGCACGTGATTCTTGCCGGAAAAGTGCCTTGCCGGGGGTATCATGCATATAAACGGCGTGTTGGTTGGGGAACATAAATTTAATCCGGCCCAGGGCATTGTCAGGACCGGGTTTTTGCCGCAGTTGATACGGAAAGTTCCTGCCGGAATAGTCAGTCCACTTGATTTTATTGGCTCCGATGACCTGGCCGCTTTTATCTATAACCTGAATATTATTGATTTTCAGGTAGTTCGGATCCCGCTTGACGGCCGGCAAAATATCCTTCAACAATATGGTGGGAGGAATCGTCCAGGTCGGGTTGAACTCAAGTCGGGTCATTTTGGCCTTGAAGATCGGGGTTTGGCGATATGGCCGGCCGACTTGAACCCGGGCTGACCATCTTATCTTTTCATCTCGGACATAATGGACCTTAAACGCCGGTATATTGACAAATAAAAAATCATCGAGATCTTCTCCCATGACCCAGCGGATCCGCTCCAAATTGACACGGATTTGATCGATAATCGATTCATCTGTTTGGTTTAAGGCGCGTATCGTGTTTTTGCCGACGATTCCGTCAGGTTTCAAACCACGACGGCGTTGAAAATGCTTGACGGCCTCCAGAAGATCTTTATCAAAGCGATCGGTCGGCCCATCGGGTGTCGAAACCAGATCAGAGGTTGCGATTAACCGTTTGCGCAGAAGGTCCACACGTTCATTTTTGACACCGGTTTTAAGGGTGGCGCCTTTCGGGATCGACTGCCATCCGCCGTCATGATGAATGCTGCGATACTTCGCCAGGGTTGCTTTCAGATAAGTGTAGTATTCGTCGCGGGGTCTGAGATCATCAAAATAACGGTCAACAGCGCCGGATTCGATGGCCCTTTGGACGAGTGCCACCGGATTGCCGGGCCATTTTCGTTGTGAAAAGTTCCAGTTGGGATCCAGCTCAACCGGATCGACCTTTCCCACCTGCAAATGGTATCCCAGTAAAATGAGTGCATCTGTCAGGAGCACATCGCGTTCGGCCAGAAGCTGCAGATCGGGTGGGGATTGCGATTTGATTTGATTGGAAAAAGATCGAATCGGCCCGCGGTGATAATCATCCGGCAGAAGACCGTCAGCGCCGACATTTTCGATGGCCCGGATCAAATCATCGATCTGGGAGGATTTGATCCAGGCCGGTCGAAACTGTCGCTGCTCGTAGAATTGAAAGATAATCCCGGTTTCCACCAATTCCGTGTCGCCGATTTTATGACCGTTCGAGACCTTGGTTTGATTCACCGCCGCTTTTATGAATTTCTGTATTTCCTGTGATTGATCGGCAAATAACTGCTCGATTGAAGGGGGCGCCGTCTGATCGGACGACTGCTGGGCCATCTGCTCCGAAGCATCTTTTTCCGATCCACAGCTTGAGATCAGAAGACCGATCACCGCTGCGAGCAAAAACGCAATTATAACACCAAATATTCCAGCGAAGCAGACTCGATTATTCATAGAAAGCAATACCCTTATATGAAAATAGAAAATTGAACGTCGAACGTCCAACTTCCAACATCGAACGTCCAATGTGGATGACGCTCTCCGAGGCCGATTCCAGCCCGTAGGCCTCCAGGCCGGAGGGTAGGCGCTACAACCCCCCTACGAGCCGGAGGCTTCGCTCAGACATTGTTCTAAGATCGACAAAATACCTCACTTCGATATTCGACATTTCTTGTTCGATATTCGATATTCGCTTTTCCAAGTTTCTTTTCCGATCAGCCCGGACGCTGCGGCCAGAGGCGCCGCTTATATGTTAAATTGATGAAAGGAATGTGGAATGGATTCGATTTTTATTATGTATATTTAGATAGGATTAACCAGACTTCGCTAAAGCTTCGACGCGGCACGCCCGATTATCAGGTTTTTTTCGCCTGCGGCGAGGGGTCTTTCGGCCGAAGGCCGTATTATCCAAATGATCCTGTTGATCCTGTCCAATTTTTTTCTTTAAGATAAGAATCCATTCCTCTTTTTCTTTAAAATTCTATCGTTTTTTATTATATTTTGGTCAGGTTACCCCACTTGTCGATATCCGGCACTTTATAGGTCGATAAGCTATTCAGCAGCGCATCGGGATTGTCTTCAACCAAAAGCATGTTTTTATACTCCCCTAACAGAAAGCCTTCGGCAATCATATGTTCGAAGAATTGGTTTAGATGGCTGTAGTAACCATCTATATTCAACAATCCGATCGGTTTCTCATGCAAACCCAATTGAGCCCAGGTCAATACCTCAACCGTTTCTTCCAGGGTCCCGAATCCGCCCGGCATGGCAATAAATGCATCTGCCAGCTCGGCCATCGTTGCTTTGCGTTCATGCATGGTGTCGACGACCCGGATTTCGGTGAGCTTGTCGTAGACCAGTTCCTTTTCCACCAGAAATTGCGGGATGACACCGATTGCGCTGCCCCCGCCTTGGATAACGCTCTGGGCGATTTCGCCCATCAACCCGATATTGCCGCCGCCATAAATCAGTCTCAGATTTTTTTGAGCCAAAAGCCGGCCCAGATCAACCGCCGCACCTTTGTAAGTTGAATTTTTGCCCGCACTGGAACCACAAAAAACACAGATACTTCGCATTGCAACCAATTCCTCCCCGGATTAATTTTTAGAGGTTTATCCCAATGCCGCGTTGCCCGCATCAACCAGGATCGTCTGCCCGGTGGTGGATTTTGCGTCAGCAGCCAGATAGAGGGCGGCCTTCGCCACGTCCTCAGAATCAATGGTGCTTCCAAGTCGGGTTGGTTTCTGCAGCCCTTCGAGCACCTCCGGAGTCCAGTTCACAAATCCCGTGTCGATAAACCCCGGAGCAATAGCATTAACTCTGATTTCCGGCGCCAGGGCCCGGGCAAGGGCCTTGGTAACACTGGTCAGTGCTGCTTTGGCGGCCACGTAAATCAGTGAACTGCCCTGGGCCGTGTAAGCGGCAATGGAGGTGATATTGATAATCGAGGCCGCAGAACTGGCTTTTAGATGGGGAACGGCAACCCGGGAGCAATAAATGGATCCGTTGACGATTACGCCCCACGTATTCTCGAGGACCTCATCGCTGAGCCGCTCCAGTTCATGATGTGGAATAAACCGAGTCCAGCCGGCATTGTTGATCAGCAGATCAAGGCCACTGAACCGGTCCACTGAACTGGCAATCAACCGTCTGGCTTCCCGGTCACGGGAGACATCGGCCTGAACGGCCAAGGCCCGACCTCCGCAGTTTTCGATTTGGGCAACCACCTCATCGGCCTCTGTTTTTGACCTGTTGTAGTTGACGACAACCGCTGCGCCTTCCCTGGCAAATGCCAAACACATCGCCCGACCGATTCCGGTGCTGCCGCCGGTTACCACGACGGTTTTCTTTTCAAATTTCATCATTAATCCAAATGGATGACGGTTCCACGATCCAAATTTTTGTTGATCAACCCCGCCAGTGTTTCCGATCCCTGCCACTGAATGATATGAACACGGGGAACATTTTTGATCAGTGCCTCGAAGGCCGATTCCATTTTAGCCACCATGCCGCCTTCGATGATGCCGTCGGCGATCAGAGATCGAGCTTCATTGACGGAAAGGGTCGGCCGGATTTCTTCCTGAACCATGACCCCGGGAACATCCGTTATGAAAACCAAATCAGTGCATTCCGCGGCGGCGGCAAGCGCGGCGGCGGCACTGTCGGCGTTAACATTGTAGCTGGCCCCGGCTCCGTCGGCAGATATGGGGGAAATGACCGGTACCTGACGGGCTGCCAGGGCGTTTAGAACGACCGCCGCATTGACCTTCTCGATTTCACCGACGTAACCCCAATCCAGTCCACCCCGTGTCAATGGCTTAACCAGAAAAAGATTATCGCTTTTGCCCGACAATCGCCGGCATTCAACCCCGTTGCTGTCGAGCCAGTTTGCAATTCTAAGATTGACGGTTTCCGATAAAACGTTTTCAACAATTCGGATGTCCGCCGACCGGGTTACCCGGATTCCATCGATAAATTTGGTTTCGCGATTCGCATCCTTGAGCGCCCGGGATATCTCAGCACCGCCGCCGTGAACGATCAACAATTCCAGATCGCGGATAGATTTGATGGCGGCAGCCAGCTCCTTAAAACCCGCTTCGCCCGCAAACGCCCGGCCGCCGATTTTAATCAGAATTCTGTGTTTGTCTGTAGGCATTATAAAGCCACTTCTACATATTTTCGAGCACATCGACACCCAACAGACCCAACCCATTTTTCAGGACCGTGGCCGTGGCCTTGATCAACTCGAGTCTGGCACTGACCAGCGACGCGCCATCGGCCTGCAGCACCTGGTGTTTGTTGTAAAACTGGTTGAATGCCTTGGCCGTCTCGAAGATGTGAACGGCAATTTTGGAGGGGTTCAGATCCCGGACCGCACCCGCGACTTCGGCCGGAAACTCAATCAGTTTTTGCAGCAGTTGAACTTCTTCCACGTTGCCCAGGCGATTGAAATCCGGCTCCTTCAATCCGGCAGAGGCGGACCGAGCTTTTTCCAGTATGCCGCTGATTCTGGCATAGGCGTATTGACAGTAGGGACCGGTAAAACCGTCGAATGAGATGGATTCCGCGGGATCAAAGTTGATACTCTGGTTCGGACGCACACGCAATAGATAATATTTGATGGCGCCCACGCCAATTTTCACCGCCCGGCTTTTGATATCCGCTTCCGTAAGCCGGTTTTCGGGATCGCGCAGGCGAATTTCCCTTTCTGCCAGCTTTATCATTTCGCTGATCAGGTCGTCGGCATCGACAATCTTGCCCTCCCTGGATTTCATTTTGCCTTCCGGCAGGTAGACCATGCCGTAGGATAAATGGTAACAGTTCCGGGCCCATTCATATCCTAGGGCCTCCAGTATCGCAAAGAGGCATTTGAAATGATACTCCTGTTCGCTGCCGACGACATAAATGGAGTCGTCCAGGTTGTGATCGGCGAACTTCAAGATCGCGGTGCCAATGTCCTGGGTTATGTAAAGGGCGGTGTCGTCGGCGCGCAGTACCGTCACCCTTTTGGGTTCGCCATTCTTGTCGCGGCCGAATTCGGCCTCGGGCAGAAAAAAAACGGTATTGCCGTTCGGATCGAGGGCGAAGGCCTTTTTCTCCAATCCCTGCTGGATGATGTCCTTGCCCAGCTTATAGGTGTTGGATTCATAATAGAATGCGTCGAACATCAGACCGAAGCGACGATAGGTCTGCGCGAATCCGTCATAAACCCAACCATTCATTTTTTTCCAGAGATCGATGGTTTCGGGATCACCGGCTTCCCAGCTTTGCAGCATCAGCTGGATTTCAGATTCCAGATCGTCATCCTTTTCGGCTTCCTGCGCATAGCGCACGTAGTACTTGCCGACAAAGTGATCGCCTTTCATGCCTTCCGATTGCGGCGTCGTCCCGCCGCCCCATCTCTGCCAGGC
>JASJCE010000347.1 GCA_030066155.1 Desulfobacterales bacterium
ACGATCGAACCGGTATCTAGTCCGAGGTGCCATCTTCGGTGTAAGAGGCAAAATCGGGGATTTCTTTTTTAAAAAATTCTCTCATTTTCTTGATAATGTTCTTTTCGACCTGTCGCACCCGTTCCCGGGAAATTCCATAGCGGTCCCCGATTTCCTGCAGCGTGACCGGATTATCGGAAAAAATCCGCAAGTCAAAAATTTCGATTTCTCGGGGGGTCATTTTCTTTCTGAATTCGGCGATTTTGTTATGCAGCAGAACTTCAATTTCTTTTTTGGAGACCTGGTCTTCAATCGACTCTGTCGATGTACTTAGGAATTCAATTCGTTCGGTGTCAGAATCTTCTTTCAACGGCGCATCCAGTGACACGTCCCAGCCGTCCAAGCGCTGATCCATGTCCACAATCTCCCGTTCCGAAACTCCCAGTCGTTCGGAAAGCAGTTTCGGTTTCGGCTCAAAACCCATATCAATCAGCTTCTGCTTTTCCTTTTTTAGCTTAAAGAACAGTTTGCGCTGCCCCTGGGTGGTTCCAATTTTAACCAGGCGCCAATTATCCATAATAAACTTAAGTATATAGGCTTTAATCCAGAAAGATGCGTAGTATGAAAATTTTACGTTTTTATAGGGATCAAACTTTTTAACGGCCTGCATCAGACCGATATTGCCCTCCTGAATCAAATCCAGCAGGTTTTGCATCCAAACACGTTGAAATTCCAACGCAATTTTAACTACCAGCCTTAAATTGGACGTGACCAGCTGATAGGCGGCCGTCTTATCTCCGTGTTCCCTCACCCGGATACCCAGGTCCTTTTCCTGTTCGCGGGTTAACAGTTTATAGTTGCTGATTTCGGTCAAATAACGTTGAAGTGGATCAAATTTAATCAGCGCTTTATCAGAAGACGAAGCCGTGGACTGGGCAGCCTTCTTTTTTTCCGGTGTCGCTTTGTTTTTGGCATTCGGCTTTTTCTTAGCGATCTTTTTTTTGGCAATTTTTCTCTTCATGTCATTTTATCAATTCAGTGGCTGTTCTCGGTTGCGGAGGTCGCTTTATGGTATCAATAATAACTCGCTCTACATGAGCCAAGGGCCGTATCCAATCTTAGAATTAATATGGACACCGGCCCCTCTATATGATAATCAAAAGTTTGACGTGCGCCTGTAGCTCAGTTGGATAGAGCAACGGACTTCTAATCCGTAGGCCGCAGGTTCGAATCCTGCCAGGCGTACCAAATATTGTCTGTTATTTTTTAGTGGATTGAACCGGATTTTCTTAACAAAAAAACCGTAATCGAATTTACGTTTTTATTTTGGAAACGTAACAGCCGGCCCTGTGCCCTCCATTCTAAAGACCCCACTATACAACAAATATTAAAAATATCAAAGGATATTTCAGCTGTCGATATTCCATAGGATCAGGATTAGAGCTAATGGATGGTTCACAATTGATTACGCTTCTCAAATATGCTGCAGTGTTGGTGGCTGCGATAGTTATCGGCAATTGGTTTTTAAGCGAAACCAGGAAGGCGAAACTCAATAAAGAGCCATGGTACAAGCCCTACTTTTCTGTTCCGGGTATCATCATTCTGGTGGCACTGAGCCTGCCCGTCTGGCTGTGGCTGTTTACCCGATGATCCCTTTCGAAACCGACCATCCAACCCGATCATGCGTTCATCCGGAAATCGTCCCTGACATTACGGGGTCCGTTTACGAAACCGGTTTTCGATAGCACAAAGCACTATAAATGGCCATTGAATTGCAAAATCCACTGCAATGCCGATGAGTATCAACAGATAGATTCCAGGTTTTTTTAGGAAGCTGAAAAGTTTCCGATTGGACTTGGACATGGCACGGCCGGTTACTTGATGACGGTCTGGTAGTATTTTACCCCGACCTTATATTCGGTAGAATTTTCCGGTGCATTTTTCCGGCACCAGCGAACTTCAGCAAGAAAGCCGTCATAAAATTCAGCACTCACGGAATCCGTCGCAAAGTTCTCCATCATGATATAAATATCTGATCCAGGCTCGAGGGCGTTGCCGGATAAAAAACACATGCCACCTTTACAGTAGTTGCACAACTGGGCTTGATAAAACAGGTCGGAATCATGATAGGCATACACCATCGGAGCACTGAGATCGAACCGCTCGTACTCTCTTTTATTTTCAGTACCCGTCATGCCAACCTCCAGTCCGGGCAGAATCGAGTTTGCAGTATTACGGTATTATCGATTATCGGACCAGCGATGTCAAACAAAATGAACTATATGGCGCTGAATACTGGTGGCACACCACCCGGCACAGCGTTCCCGGCTCCCGTTCAAGTTTCGGCAGATATTGCCGATGTATAGCATGTGGTCCCAAACTGACGGTTTCGATCTTTTTTGCAGATTGGAGCCGAATTGGACCATTCGGCTCAAGATAGGTTGAATCCGGAGCCAGCCGGTTAACGCTGAACTGGCCCTGGTGAACCGGTTTTAAGTTTTTCAATAAAAACCTCTTTCAAGGAGCGCCTTGGCATGGATGCAAATAATGTGTTTTTCCTCGAAAATTTAGAGTGGTTTGATGAAAGCGGTCAGGAGTTGGTTCACCGTTTGCCGGAGGAAGGTTCCGGCGAGATTAAATACGGCGCCCAGCTGACGATCCGCGAAAGTCAGGCCGGTGTTTTTTACTATAAGGGCAAGGCGGTTGGCGCCTTCGGTCCGGGACGACATACATTGAAAACAGCCAATATTCCACTGCTGACGAAAATTGCCAGTATTCCATGGGGAATGAAAAGTCCGCTTAGAGCTGAAATGTATTTCGTAAATTTAAAAATATTTACCAATTTAAAGTGGGGAACCCGTGATCCGGTAGCCTTCAAAGACTCTGAATTAGGGCTTATCCGACTGCGTGCCTTCGGCGTGTTCAACCTGCAGGTGGTTCAGCCGGTATTGTTTATCAACCGGCTGGTGGGTACCCAGGGTATTTATACCACGGCTGAGATAGAAGAGTATTTGAACCGGGTGATCATTTCCCGATTCAACGACTACATGGGTGAAACCATTGATTCGATACTCAATTTGCCGGCCAAGTACGATGAGCTGTCGGAGGGACTGGCCGGGCGTCTGCATGAAGATTTCAGCCACTTCGGCATTAATTTGACCCATCTCTACACGAATGCCATCACACCGCCGCCCGAAGTTCAGCAGGCAATTGACGACCGCAGTCGCATGGGGGTATTCGATGACATGAACAAGTTGATGCAAATGAAGGCCGCAATGGCGATGGAAAAAGCGTCCGAAACCGACGGTCAGGCCGGCATGGGCATGGGCACCGGTATGGGCCTGATGATGCCGGCCATGTTTGCCCAATACTTCACGGGGAATATGCCCCGGTCCGGAGAAAATGCGCAACAACCGACAACAACCCCTGCGCAGCCGACCGTTAACTGCCCGGACTGTAGGCAGTCAATTGCAATTGACGCCAAATTCTGCCCGCAATGCGGCCACCAGCAGCTGGTTTATGACCAGTGTGCCAAATGTGCTAAAAACCTGACGCCCAATGCCAAGTTCTGCTCCCGTTGCGGTACGGCGGTCGAGCAGAAGCCTTTATCCAAATCATGCCCCACGTGCGGCAATGACAATCTAGCGAATTCGATATACTGCAATGAATGCGGTGAAAAACTCTAATGGCGGAGGATCGAAATTAGGTTTCTGATCGAACATCAGTGCCCGCAGTGCGGTGCACCGGCAATTCTGGAGGAGACGGACCGTCTCTTCAGGTGCGATTACTGTCGGGTTAAATCTTATTTGATCCCGGACGATTACTTTCGCTACGTCCTGCCCCATAAGCCTGCAAATAATGGGGATGTCGTTTATTTTCCGTACTGGCGGTTTAAGGGCATGCTTTTTTTCTGTGGGCCGCACAAGGTGGATGAGCGCTACGTGGACATCAGCCAGCAGGCTATCCGGAACCATAATTTTCCATTCTCGGTCGGCATTCGCAGTCAGGCCATGAAAATTCAATTCGTTACTCCGGATTCTGTCGGACGATTCCTGAAACCTGTTATCGAACATCAACAGATTTTTGGTGATTTTGAGAAACGCTTTGGAAGGAACATAGCCCGGCCGATCCTACACCAGGCCCATATCGGCGAAACGCTGAGCCTGATTTATGCGCCGTTTTTTATCAGAGACAAACTTTACGACGCCGTTCTGGACAAACCCGTATCTGAGATGTCTATCGAAAACCTGGACCTCGCAGATTACACCGAGACCGATCCTCGCGGGCACATTCGATTCGTGTCAACCCTCTGTCCCCATTGCGGTTGGGATCTGGATGGCGAGCGAGATGCATTGGTCTTGCGATGTAAAAACTGTCAATCGACCTGGTATCCGGTCGGCAGGAAACTCAAGCAGTTGAAGTTTGCCCGTATGGCCCATGGGGACGCGGATGCGGTTTACCTGCCCTTTTGGCGAATACGGGCGGATATCTCCGGCATTGAATTGAAATCTTATGCAGATTTGATCAAAGTTGCGAATTTACCCAAAGCGGTCCAGGAGGACTGGCACCGGACCGCTTTTCGCTTCTGGGTACCGGCGTTCAAAGTCCGCCCACGCATATTCCTGAGGCTGGCCGGCCAGGTCACCGTTGTACAGCCCCGGGATGAACTGGTTTCCCGAATACCCGATAGTCGAATTCATCCCAGCAATCTCCCCGTGGCGGAAGCCATTGAAAGTCTCAAATTAATTCTGGCAGGCCTTATCAAGCCCCGTAAAACCCTTGCCGACAAGCTGGCTGCAATTAACGTGGACGCTAAAAGCGTTGCGTTGATTTATTTCCCTTTCAAAGAAGCCCATGTTGAGTATATTCAGCCGGATTACCAGATAGCCCTCAACAAAAATGTGCTGTCGCTCTCCAGGAATCTGTAAAAAAGGGTTTCAGGTTTCGGGTGTCAGGTGTCAGGGCTGAATCAAAGAAGAATTAATGCTACTTTTGATTTGGAATTTAATTTTCTGATTATTTATTCAAATTCGATCGGCTAAGAATCTGCTTTGACGTTACCCTGCAGCGCTATATTCGTATCTTGACACCCAAGACGTTTTTGCTCTAACATTATGGCTGCGGTTCTGAGTAGAGAATCCTGGTCCAGAAGTCCAGGCTTTCGATTTCAAATAATTGCCTACACCCGGCTTGTTTATATGCCTTCATCCACATTGCCCGCCAATGATCAGTTGATCGATCAATATCTAAATTACCTCCTGATCGAAAAAGGACTTTCCGCAAAGACCCTGGCATCTTATAGCCGAGATATCGTCAGATATCATGATTTCTTACGTTTAAACCATGTTCGTCGGCTATCCGAAGCGGACACCGCAATGATACTCAGACATTTAATCGCTTTACGCAATGCCGGATTGAGTGCCCGATCCCGGGCGAGGCATCTGGTATCGATACGTGGCTTTTATCGATTCCTGCTCCAAGAGAAAATTATTCAACGCGATCCGGCCCGGATGGTTGACCTTCCCAAAGCCAATCTGAAATTGCCCGATGTTCTTTCAGTTGAGGAAGTTGCCCGGTTACTCGAAGCGCCGGACATCGAGAAACCGCTGGGAGCAAGAGATGGCGCTATGCTCGAGCTGCTGTACGCGGCCGGACTGAGAGTATCCGAACTGGTGAACCTGAAATTGCAGGATGTCAATTTGGAGGCCGGTTTTGTGCGTGTGCTCGGTAAGGGTTCGCAGGAACGCATGGTCCCGATCGGACAAGAGGCGAGAGACAAAATCGAAATTTACATCAAGAACCATCGCTCCCGGTTCCTCAAAAACCGCACAAGTGCATATCTTTTCTGTGCCAGGGCTGCCAGACCGATGACCCGCCAGGGCTTCTGGAAGCGGCTGCGCAAGTATGCCGCATTGGCAAACCTGCATAAAAAAGTGACGCCCCACAGCCTGCGGCATTCATTTGCCAGCCATCTGCTGGAGGGCGGTGCAGATTTAAGGGCGGTCCAGATCATGCTGGGCCATGTGGATATCGCCACCACCCAGATTTATACCCATGTTGCCCGCCGGCAGCTTAAAGTAATTCATGAACGTCTTCATCCGCGTGGATGATTGAGAAATGAACGTTGGATGTTCGACGTTCAATTTTCTATTAGAAGTTTCATACAAGCGCCGCCTCCGGCTAAAAAACAGCCGGTCTGATCAATAAAAGAAACTAATGAACTTCCAACATTGAACGCCCAACGTCCAACGTCGAATAATGTATTCTATCAATTTAAAAATGAACAATTTGCGGCGCCTGTTTTGCTCCAGCGAATACAAGTTTGAGAATTCGACTCGATCGACATTCGACAAGCTTGGACGCAGACACGTCGAAGACATTAATAGATTCATAAATTAAAAACGATAAAGCGCAGCGTCATCCACATTGGACGTTCGATGTTGGGCGTTGGACGTTCGACGTTCAATTTTTTCAAATTCAAGCTATACGAAGTCTCACAAGATGTCAGCTTCAGTGAGATTGGCAATTGCTCCTGACACCTGAACACCGACACCTGAACACTGAAAACTGAAACCTCAATACACATCACTCTTGACACGGATCGGCTTTTCTTCTAAAAGGGGACTTTTTATCACATTGAAATAACACGACATAACGACAATCATTTTTAAAAACCAGGGTAAAATTCTTCCGTGCGACACTCACCTTTAAATAGTTGGCATTCAGGCTGGTGGCAGTCATCCGGCCAAGCACCTGCAACCGACCGGCAGATGTTACAGGCAGCTGTTCTCAACGTCAATCTTCCCCTGTATATCGTCGACCTCAATGGCAAAATGGCTTTTGCAGATCAAGGCACGATCACCATTGGTGATATGAAGCCGGAGCGCTTCGACGCGATCCCATTGCTCGGATATGTACCGGCGCTGCATCCGCAAGATCTTGGGGATTCGGAATTCAAGAAGATGCATCAGCTACGATATGCATATGTGGCCGGTGCCATGGCCAATGGCATCACGTCGGTCGAAATGGTCGAAGCGGCAGGACGCAATGGAATGATCGGTTTTTTTGGGGCCGCCGGACTGATGCCGAATGAAATTGAATCGGCCATCTTCCGGTTGCAGCAACGGATGCAATCTAAACCTTTCGGTTTCAATCTCATCCACAGTCCTGCTGATCCGGACCTTGAGTGGGCCACCGTCGATCTCTACCTCCGGCACGGTGTTAGGCTGGTGAGCGCATCGGCCTATCTGGACCTCACCCTTGCACTGGTCCGATATCGCGTGAATGGAATTCATCGAGACCCCCGGGGCAGAATCGTATGGCCCAATAAAATCATGGCGAAGGTATCACGGGTCGAGGTGGCACGAAAATTTTTGGCACCCCCGCCGCAAAAGTATCTAACCCAGCTGGTCGAGCAGGGACTGATCTCCGATGAGCAGGCGACGTTGGCAGCTGAAATCCCGATGACGGATGACCTGACGGCCGAGGCCGATTCGGGCGGACATACCGACAATCGTCCGGCCCTGGCATTGCTCCCGACCATGATTGCCCTGCGTGATGAGATAACCTCAATCTATCGCTATCCGTATGAAATCCGCATCGGTCTGGCCGGTGGAATTGCAACACCGGATTCGACGGCCGCTGCTTTTGCGATGGGTGCCGCCTATGTCTTGACCGGATCCGTAAATCAGGCCTGCAAGGAAGCCGGCACCTCGGATGCGGTTCGCCGGATGCTGGCAGACGCGGATCAGGCCGATGTGACCATGGCACCGGCGGCAGATATGTTTGAGATGGGTGTTAAAGTTCAGGTTTTGAAACGCGGGACCATGTTTCCCATGCGTGCCGGCCGGCTTTATGATTTGTACCGGCAATTTCGCCGTTACGACGAAATCCCGGCCGATCAACGCGAAATTCTGGAACGGGATTATTTTAAAAGCAGTTTTATGGAAGAATGGGAGCAGACCAAACGATTTTTTGCGGAACGTGATCCCAAACAAATCGAGTTGGGCGAGAAAAATCCAAAACATCAAATGGCGCTCGTATTCCGATCCTACCTGGGACGATCTTCGACCTGGGCCAACAGCGGTGACCCTGAAAGACAGATCGATTACCAGATCTGGTGCGGTCCGGCCATGG
>JASJCE010000348.1 GCA_030066155.1 Desulfobacterales bacterium
TCCGACGGTAGATCCTCATCCGCACGGTTGTTACGTAAATTAATGGTCGAGTACGAGGCTGAATCAAAAAAATTGGTCGTGGTTACAAAAGCAAGTTCACCGGTTTGCTGGGTTCCGGCGCCGCCACCGCCGCTGCTGCGACTGCTGCCACCACCACCGCCACCGCCATTACATGCTAAAAAAATAGCCGTTGCGGCCCATACGGCCATAACCAGAAAGAATTTTAATGTGCATTTCCATCTTAGCGCCCGTGTCTCTTTCATCAACATTTTTTCAGCCTCCTTTTAATTGATTGATTAAAATTCGAACAGGACCGTTCCAAAATAGGACCTCCCCGGCAGGGGAAACCCCAGCACATCGGAAACCTGTTCGTCGTCTATATTTTTGACCTCAAAGGTCAGGGTCGCGAATTTAAACGGATAAATGGAAATACCGGCATTATGGATCTTGCGGCTGTCAACCTTGCGGATGTTGGCCTGGTCCAAAAAGTTATTTGACAAATAGTTGTATTCGTAAAAAATCTTGGCCCAGCGGTTGAACACTTCCGGTCGAATGAAAAATTCATGCTCCGGCCGTCCCGGCAGCCGATTGCCTTTTAAAAACGGAATGTCGCTTTTATTTTCAGTATCCTGGTAGGTGTAATTTCCACTGAAGCTGAAGTGATCGAATAAAGCCAGGGCCCAGCTCAATTCGACCCCCTGCACTTCGGCTTCGGAGATATTGACGGCTTGAATGGTTCTTTGGGATGTCTGTTGAAAAAGGATGAGATCGTCGGCATTGTTAAAAAAATAGACGGCTTCCAAAAAGATGCGATTGGCTGTCAACCCGCCGTAGTTGAGATCACGCTGACTGAAAGACAGCCCGATGTCGCGATTGGTTCCTTTTTCCGGTTCTAAATCCGGATTGCCGATAAAAACCCCCCGATCGCCGAAAAGCTCTGTGAACGTGGGGTAGCGATAGTATCTGCCGATGTTGGCTTTCAGATTGAGTCCGTTCCAAATGTTTAGCTTGGTCCCGATCTTACGGCTCAGAAAATCATCGTCATCAGCCTCAGGCGTTGGAAACGGCAGACCGGCGATGTCGCCACCGAAATCGTTGTCCAGGTAGGTATATAGCAGCTGGGGAGTGAAAATCAGCCGTTCATTGAAGAGATAGATTTCGTCTTCGGCACCCGCCTGCCAGATATTTCGTTTTTGGGTATCGGGATCCTCCACCGGGGATAGGTCGTCTTGGGAGTCAAACCGCTCCTGTTGGAAGGATCCCAGGAACGACAGAATCTGATGGTCTCCCCAGAAATAGCTGAAGTACCCGTCCGCTCCCCAGCCGATATTGTCATCATCCGTATCCTGACGCCCGATCCCGATTTCATTCTCCGGGTCGTCAAATTGCGTGTTCTCATACAGAAAATATCCGGTTAGTTCGGCATCCAGGTCAGGTGAAAAAAGTCCTTCTTTGTAGCCTTTGACGGCAAAAATATTGCGGAGCGTATCCAGGCGTGCCTTGCGCGATTGGTTGGAGCTTATTCCGGGCACGCCCTCGTCTTTTTTGAAATAGTCATTGGACAGTTGCACACGAGCGCTTGGTGTAAAATCGTAGGATAGCTTTCCCAGGAGATTGTAGGCGTCAAAATCATTATTTTTGCGGGTTACGGTTTTGTCATCGGAGGGGTTCAGCGGCGTGCCGTTATCGTCTTCGAATGTAAAGTTGCCCTTCGAGCCGTTTGCGCTGGCCGATACAAGATAGCCGGTTTTATTGGCCTGGCCGGTGCTGGAGCCTGCGATTTCATAGGTTTCAAACGATCCGTAGGACCCAGCCAGCTGATGGGAAAAATCTTCCTGGATGCGCTTGGTGACAATATTGATGACCCCCCCGATGGCAGAAGCGCGAAAACGCAATGGCGCACTTCCGCGGTAGACCTCGATCCGCTCCACGCTGCGAAGCGGGATGTTGCCCAAATTGACGAACCCGCCCTTGCCGCGATTCAGGGGAATTCCATCTAATAGAATCGTGACCTGCTCGGCCGACGACCCGCGAATCGAAACAGTCGAAGGTGACCCCACACCCCCCAGGCGTCGTACGTTGAGCCCGACGGATTGCTCCAGTACATCCGGCAGCGCGGTAAATCTCTCTTTGAATTCTTCGGCCTCGATGATGGTGACATATGCGGAGCGATCTTTCACTTCAGCCTCGGCCGTTTCCTCTTTCTGGGCTTCCACGACAACTTCTTCGAGAGTTTCCGGCTCCTGTGCATGAGCCAGTTTGGCTATGACTGTCGGTGATAGTAGATAGATCAGAAGGCAGATGTAAATTTTATAAAGCGCGACCGATTTTATCCAGTTGGCTGATTTTGGAATTCCTGTCACCGCAGACCTTGTTCGATTATGTCGACTTAAAATGGGAGGAAAAAGAAGGGAACTCCCTGCCAAAGTCGTCCCCTCTTTTTCCATTGCGGGTGCCTGATTCGCGCGTTAACCGGTATTCAGATCGCAAATAAAAAAAGCCCTTCAAGCGAATATGCTTGAAGGGCTGCACCCAGTTTTCTTAACCCTTGTTATGTCACTGCAAACCTTGTCAGCCGCAAAGTTATAGCAGATTGGCAAGGCAGGTCTTCTGACTCCCCCGCCTGTTCAGCGGCCTTCCCATCTCGCATAAACGAAACAGTGGCACTAAAGGCTGAGCAGGTTCCCTTTCTCCATGAAAAAAGGGCGGGGTTACAGCGGCGGGACCGCTCCCGAATTTAACGGGATTCCCTATTAAGCCTCTCCGGCACCTTGATTGCTTTCTATTTCATCTCAGAAGCCTTGTCAAGGGGAAATCCCTCAGCGGGAATACTCATGCCGTTGCCTGTGGTTCAGATCGTCACAAATTTAACGCCACCCGATGCATCTATGCCTTCAAGAACTTTTGCGGCACCACCGTCACCCGGGGCAGCTTGCCTAGCGGACTTTCATCTACCAGCAGCCTGCAGCCATAGGTGTCTTCCAATGTTTTGAAATTTAAAATCTCTTTGGGCGGGCCCATGCATACGATTTGGCCATCTCTCAACAACAGCAGCCGGCCACCATACATGGCGGCGAGATTGATATCATGGGAAACCATCACCACGGTCACGCCTTTATCTTCTTTGAGCTTTTCCATCAGATCCATGATACGGACCTGATGGGCAAGATCAAGAGATGCGGTGGGTTCATCTAGAAGCAGTATTTTCGGTTCCTGGCAAATTGCCCGCGCAATAAACACCCGTTGCTGCTCTCCCCCGCTTAACTGGTCCAATTTGCGGGCCGCCAGATGCGCCACTTCCGTAAAGTGCATGGCCTGCTTTGAAATCTGATAATCTTTTTCAGTTTCAATGCCCAGGGTGCTGGTATAAGGAGCGCGGCCCATTAACACCAATTCGGCAGCAGTAAACTGAAGGCCCGTCGGTGAACCCTGGGGCACGAATGCCACCAGCCGGGCGAATTCTTTCCGTTTATAGCTGGACATTCGGCGTTCGAAGATCTTAATCTGTCCTGTTTGACGACTTAAAATTCCGGCGATCGCCCGCATCAGAGTCGTTTTTCCGGATCCATTGGGTCCAATGATAACAAAAAAATCGCCTCGGGTTACCGAAAATGAAATGTTCCGCAGAACGGCCCGATTTCCAAAGGAATGGCTCAAATTCTCTATCTCGATCGCTGTTTTCATCGCCGGGATCTTTTTAAAAGGTAAATAAACAACGGTGCACCGATTAATGCCGTGATCACGCCCGGCGGCATCTCACCCTGTTCCGGCAGGGTTCGGGCCAATAAATCACAAACAGCCAAAAACGCGCCGCCGCCCAATATGCAAGCGGGCACCAGCACCCGGTGATCGGAGCCCAGCAGCAGACGCAACAGATGCGGCGTCACCAACCCGATGAATCCCAAAAGCCCGCAGTAACTAACCGTGGCGCTGACCATGAATGACGTCGTCACCAAAAGCACCAGGGTGGCAGCCTTTACGTTTACCCCCATGGTTTGCGCCAACTCTTTGCCCATCAAGAGCAGGTTCATGGTGTGAGCCAACCAGAAAATTAGACCGAAGCATGGCATCAGCATGCAGGCAATAATAACGACCTGCCCCATATCAGCGGCCGACAGGTCTCCCATGAGCCAAAACAAAATACTGTGGAGACGCGAGTCATGGGCGAGGGAGATGAGAAACAAAATAACCGCTGAACAGAATGCGTTGACCATTACACCGGAAAGCAGCAAAGACTCCTTTTTTAGAATAGTCTGGCCGGCCGTCATGACCAAAATCAGCACCAGCGTGGCGAGACTGCCCAAAAATGCCGTCAGACACACACCGGGGAAGCGCGAAAATCCCAACATGATACCTATAATCGCACCGATGGCAGATCCACCGGAAATGCCTAAAATATAGGGCTCTGCCAAAGCATTTCTGAGAAGCGCCTGAAATACCAGCCCACCTAATGACAGTGTGGCACCTACCAACACTGCCAGAAGGACCCGCGGAAAACGGATCTGCCAGACTATCGTGTGGTGCATGGGATTGACGCTCTTTTTGTGAAATATCGTTGACAACGTCTGGGCGACGCTTCCCGTAGGCCCAAAAGAAAGCCCAAGTAAGATGCAGAGGGCGAGCACAACTATTAGAACCAAACTGACGACGAAAATTCGCCACACTATCTTGGAATGATCCAGCCTCATCGAGATTGCTCGAACAGCTGCGGGTGAATCAATTGAACCAGTATTTCCAGGCCATCCAATAATCTTGGCGATGGACGATCAAAGACATCCGAGTCGACCAAAAAAATTCGTTGATCCCGCGCCGCCGGCATATCCGGCCAACGGCTCCATTGAACCTTGACCTCCTCAAAAACTGCCTGTCGCGCCATAGAGGTTATAATGATGACATCCGGCGCTAACGCTAAAACCTGCTCGCGGCTGAAGCGCGGATAGGCATTATAACCGGCGGCCACATTGACACCGCCTGCCATTGTTATCAGATCATGCAGAAAGGTTTGAGAGCCGGCCGAGATAATCGGGGAAATTCCGATTTGGATGAAAACGCGAGGCCGCTGATTAACTTTTGCGACCAGATCTTGAATCCGCTCAAGCCGGTTGCGCATGTCACCGGCCAGTTTATCTGCAATTTCAGACGCGTTTACGAGGGACCCAATCTCCACGATGGTCTGGATTACGGTTGCCAGATCGTGCGGGTCAACAACGTAGACCGGAATTTGCATGGATTGCAGGCGATCCACTATTTCTTTCGGGTTACCGTCTTTGATGGCCAAGCAAAGATCCGGTTTCAGGGCAATGATCTTCTCGAGATCCAGTCGAATGTAAGACCCTACTTTTGGCAACTGTAAAGCCTGTGACGGGTAGTTGCTGTGTTGTGTCACGCCTTTTAGGCGGCCGCCCTGATCGAGTTGAAAAATAATTTCAGAAATGCTGGGAGCCAGCGACACAATGCGCTGGGGATCACTCGGTACTTCTAATTGCCTTCCCAGTTGATCGTTTACCGTTCTGGCAGCAGCCGGAATACAAGCTAAATGGATCACCGCGATAATTATTGCTATATTAAAATTCATCGACATTTTACCGCCGTTACGCCTCCCATTTTTCACCAAACCCAAGCGCGATTGACTTTACAATAAAATTAAAAAACAGATCTTTGCTGATTCCGATGTATTCAAGAGACAGGCAATTTCGGTAATGGTCCACGCGTTGATAGTTTCCTGAGATTGCTGCTGCAATTTGCGCCCCAAAAGAACACATCACGTCCGCCAGACAGCTTTCGGGCAAAATCCCCCAGGTGAATTTATCCCACAAATGGATGATGGCTGCAACCGATGCAACAACCACCGGGTCACGGTTTACACCTTCGAAATTATTTTTCAAAATCTCGGCTTGATTCTGGGGCAATAAATGACTGATAGCGGAAACCAACTTATCGACATCCGAACCGAGCCGCTCAATGTGAACCGTCACTCTCCCTCTCGACAGCGGCATATACTCGTTGTGAAGCTCAAGCGTTTTCTTTACTGTTTGTTTTACGGTGCTGCCGATTAACTCCCCGACTTTTGAATGCTTGTCCGCATTGCTCAGCGCAATATTGCCGCCAAGATTGCACGCCAGACCAATTTGGTCGGTTCCAGTACCGGTCGCAAGTCCGCTGGAGTATCTGGAATTTACGGAAAGCTCTTGCAAGGCGGCGGCTTTGGCCTCCGTGGCAACCATGATGGCAGATACCATCGCACCGGGGTTTAATTCTTGGTTGAGAAAAACCATGATGTTGATGGTGCCTTCGGAAACATCGTCTTTTCCATCAACCATTTCAAAACGACCGTCGATCTCGTAATACGATGCCGGGTCGGCCGCCCTTGCGGCGTTCGTTTCAACACCTGCAGTCGTTACAGCAATCACGTCGATATCTCGATATTTTTTGGATTCAATGATTGCGTGGTTCATATTCGTGGCGGTGCTCAAGCATGCAGACTGAGCTGGCGGCAAATCTTCTTTGTCGCACATGGTGGCGAGGTAGTCGGCTGGTTGGGAAATCGCTAAATTCAACGTTTTTCGATAATGTTTGTTTGGCTCACATAATTGGTGATTCAATAGGTAGTTCAAGTCTTCTCTGAGCCCACCATTCACCTTGCAGGTCGAAAATGTGCGGTGGGGAGTTAAAAATTTAGCGTAAACTATCTTATTTCCGCGATGAATTTCAAGCCCATTGTAAAATCGACCGATTAACATCATCCGCTCCTGCATCTTGAGAGAAAATCCGAGCCTACATTAATCCACAAAAAAACCCTTTGAGTACGAAAACTCAAAGGGTTGCACCCAGCTTTCTTAACCCTAAATATTCAGCTATGCGCCTTGATTGCCGCGTAAAGGCGCATTTTACTCATTGAGGCAGGTCTTCTGACTTTCGGATCTTCCTACTCTCTGCCCCTTCCCACCCGGCTTCAACCAAGCAGTGGTATATCGCAGATTCCGTTCTCGATTACAGCGGCGGGACCGTTCCCGATTTTCACGGGATTCCCTATTAAGCTATATTTAAAGCACCCCAATCTGTTTCACGCTTTTATTTGGTATTCGCTTATTTGTCAACACCGAATCTGTGTGGGAGATTTCGGCCACAATCGAATTTAACCGAAATTTAAAATACTCAAAATAGAACTGCCTTATTTAACATACCTCCAATTAATGAAAACCATATGACCGTAAAAGAAAAATAAATAGTCAACGCAGGCATCATCTTCTCAACCTTATTTGGCCGAGCATTCTGATTGAATATTCGATTAAGCGAGGTAATCAATTTTGGCTTGCCTAAAAGTGGGGGTTTCGTGCATCGAATCTTGAGAAAAATTTCCGAATGTTTTGTATTAGGATGTGTAATGTTCAACCCGCCATTTATCTCAGAGATTGACGTGTGGGAATATAAAAAATAAAAAAGGGCGAATCCAGGTTGCCAGATCCACCCCTTTCTGTTGGGATATATTTTATCTCACGATTTTCAGCCGGTTGATATGTTGGGAATCATAGCCACAAGAGAACTTTTTTTGAAAAGATCTGAAACATGCTAATTTGATGGTATTACGATATCCGCTAATATCTGTTGATGACCATCATCAAGTCTCTCTATACCTGCTAACTGAGTTTGCCCTATTTAGCGTGCGCCTTGTCTATCGCTTCCCGAAATCCTTTGGCCCATTCGTCAAAGCTTTTTTCCACATCTGCCTATGTCGACCACGGGCTGGGATTAAGCACACGAGCACCTCGGGCACGCGTCACTGCCACCCCATCGATCCGGTGCGTGAGCGCTTCGCGAAAGACCCACTCAACGGTGACATCGCCGACGCTGACCGCAAATATCACCGGCAGCCCCGCCGCAGTCCCGGCGCCTATCGTGCCGATGTTGGCGGCTCCACCGCCACTCGGCGCTTTGAAACCCGATATCGTAAAAGAAATTCGCATCGTTCCAGCTTGTGATCTCGTCCCGATGTCATATCCGGCATCGCGGAGTTCGTTTATCATGGCGTCTCGCAAATACTGTGTCATCCTGCCGACCTGTTCGGGCGATAGCTCTTTCATTTTAGGATCAGTGTAGATAAAT
>JASJCE010000349.1 GCA_030066155.1 Desulfobacterales bacterium
ATGATGGTCCAGGTTCCGCTGATCGTGGATGTCGAGAGCGGGGTCAATGATCTTTTGGACCGGGACGGATCCCGCACGCCCATCCAATTTCATATTTCAAACGACTACGAAAAGAATCCGGTCGATGCTCAGGTGGTACAGGCCGCGACCAAATGGAAACGCATGGCCCTTAAACAATTTGACATGCAATCAGGAGAGGGTATTTGCACGGATATGAAAGCGGTACGCAAAGATTACTTTCTCGATCACGACCACAGCGCCTACGTCGACCAATGGGACTGGGAGTTGGCCATCACCGAGGATCAGCGCAATCTGCAGTTCTTAACCGAAGTCATCAAAAAGCTGTGGAAGGTTATCAAGGGGGCTGAAAACCATGTTCAGAAGCTTTTTCCGCAGCTGAAAACGAACAAGTATCCGGATCTTCCCGACCAATTAACCTTTTTGCATGCCGAGGATATCCTGGACCGATACCCCGATCTGCCGCGTAAACAGCGTGAAACCCAGATTCTGCAGGAACACCCGGCCATCTTTATTTACGGAATCGGCTGGCCCCTCAAAGACGGCTACCCGCACGAGATGAGAGCGGCGGATTACGATGATTGGGTTTCGGAAACCTTATCTGCCGATGGCAGACCAATGCACGGGCTGAACGGGGATATTTTGGTCTGGAATCCGGTGACCCGGCGCCGCCACGAGCTGACATCCATGGGAATTCGGGTGAATGCTGAAACGTTGAAACAGCAATTGGAAATGGCCGATCAGTTGGATTTTTTGAACTTTCCATACCATAAAGCCATCATCAACAATGAAATCCCGCTCAGCATCGGCGGCGGTATCGGACAATCCCGAACTTATATGTCCATTCTTAAAAAAGCTCACCTCGGGGAAGTGAGTGTTACTGTCTGGCCGAAGATTTTAAAGGAGATGTGTGCTGCCAAGAATATTCACGTACTGGAATGAACACGAGAATTGGCGTTATTCGTTATTTGTTATTGGTTACTGGAATCGGCTGACAACCTGGTTTTATAATATTATCTGCGCTGACACATAAAATCAGGTCAAATTCTTTTTTTAATATATGAATACAATAATAATATAAATTGAAAGGAACGATAATATGGGAGAACACTTTGTGCTGATTCACGGTGCGTGGCATGGCGGGTGGTGCTGGGATGGTGTTATACAGGAACTCGTGAAAGCCGGGCATACAGCTGAAGCGCCGACCATGCCGGGTCATCATCCAAACGATGATCGCTCAGGGATTCAATTAATAATGAGGAGATGAACATGATTACCGTTAAATCTATCGATGACAAGACATATGAAGTCGTCGTCGAATCCAGTACCACTACTACCCACAAGGTCATGGTGACGCCGGCCTACTATGAGAAGTTATCCGGTAAGCGGGTACCACCGGAAGTCCTGATTGAAAAATCCTTTGAATTTCTTTTGGAACGGGAAAGCAACACCAGCATTCTGCGCAGCTTCGATCTCCCGGTAATCGGCCAGTACTTTCCGGAATATGAGAGTGTGATCACCGGAATGCTAGACTAGTTGCAAATGACGATTGACGAATGGCGAATGACAAATTGTGGAATCGCTTCGCTCTAACAATTAGATTAAAGGCCAAATAACGAAAACCGGGTTTGTTGCATGTCTCTGGTGCTATCTTTCCAATTGTAGGTTGGGTTGAGATCCAAAATGCCACTGTCGGGTTTTGTTTCTCAACCCAACCTATTATTATTACTTGTCATTTTTCATTTCGATTGCTGATCGAAACCCAACTCAGGTGCAGTCTTTTTATCTTGATCTTGGTGTTCTTCGCGTCAAAAGAAATTACAGTAGAACTGCACTGAAATTGTGGATCTCAAAATTTTGAATTATGAATATTCCAAGGTTGGAGACTGTCTACTATGCGAATACCGCCTTTCAAACTAGAGCGTTATTTTGCCCGATATGAATTCAATGTGAAATATGTCTTGTGTGCATCGGACTGTGAATCGTTTTCAATTCAGGATTTGCTGGCATTGGAGCCGGGATCCGATGATAAATTGCAACGGCACTGGCTTGGTTATACCGAATCAACGGGTAGTCCTTCCCTGCGGTTTGAAATCAGCAAACTCTATGAGCATATCAAACCGGAGCAGATACTGGTGCACACCGGTGCCGAGGAGGCGATATTTCTGTTTATGCATGCGGTCCTCGATCCTTCCGATCATGTCATCGTGCATTGGCCCTGCTATCAATCCCTGCATGAAGTCGCACGCGGTATCGGCTGCCAGGTAACCCTCTGGAAGGCCAATGAAGAGGATGGCTGGTCCCTCGACCCGGATGACCTGCGTAAACATATACGGCGGAATACCAAAGTCGTCATCATCAACACGCCTCACAATCCCACCGGATATTTGATGCCTCTGGAGGTATTTCAGGAAATCAACCGCATCTGCCTTGAAAACAACCTGTTCCTGTTTTCAGATGAGGTTTACCGGGAATCGGAATACGAACCGGGTTCTCGCTTGCCGTCAGCCTGCGATCTGGGGGAGAACACGATATCCCTCGGGGTGATGTCAAAAACTTACGGCCTGGCGGGACTGCGCATCGGCTGGATTGCAACCCAAAATGCGAAAATTTATAAACAGATGGCAGCATTGAAAGACTATACGACCATCTGCAACAGTGCACCCAGCGAATTCCTGGCAGAATTGGCACTGCGGTATCGAGAAAAACTGGTGAGGCGAAATCTGGAGATTATTACCGAGAATCTGGCTATGCTGGATCAATTTTTCGCCCGCCACGCGAAGCGATTTGCCTGGCAGCGTCCCCGGGCCGGCGCCATCGGATTTCCACTGCTCATCGGTGAAGAGGTAGCCGGTTTCTGCCAAAATCTGGTCGAAAGCACCGGTGTCCTGCTCTTGCCGGGCACGCTATATGACGATCCGGGAAATCATTTTCGTATCGGATTTGGCCGCAAAAATTTTCTGGAAGGGATGAACCATTTTAAAGTGTATCTGGAAAGCTAGTTTAGATGCGGCCGCAAAATAGCGTCAACAACGTAAAAGCCGATCTTCAACAAGCCAGACTTGGCTACCTTTATGTCGCTCTGGCAGCCCTTTTGTTTGCCATATCCGGCACTTCTGCCAAATTCCTCTTTAACGACGGCATTACCGCCTTTCAATTGATTCAAATGAGAACCACATTGGCATTTGTCGGTCTGCTGACATGGCTATGCGTAAGAAATCCCAGCCTCCTTAAGATATCTATAAAGCATCTTTTCTACTTTGTCGGTCTGGGCGTCTTCGGTATCGGCTTTGCCCAGTTCTTCTACCTCCTGGCTATCAGTAAAATCAATGTCGCCGCTGCCATATTGCTCCACTACACCGGTCCTGTTTTTGTTGCATTGTACGTCGTTTTCGTACAGCGTCAAAAGCTTAATTTTTACAGCATACTGGCCATCTCGGGAACGCTGATCGGCTGCTTTTTGGTGGTTGGCGCATATAATCTTCAGCTATTAACATTGAATCGGGCAGGAATTATCGCCGGTGTACTGGCGGCAATCGCATTTGCCGTTTATTCCATTTTGAGTGAATACGGCATGCGGAAATATACACCATGGACTGTGTTGCTTTACGGCATGTTATTTGCCGCTTTGATGTGGAATAGCCTTCACCCCCCGTTGGAAGCATTCCTTCACCTGTACTCCCCTTTTCAATGGGGGTTAATACTGTTCATTGGCGTTTGCGGAACCATATTCCCATTCGGTCTTTACTTCGAAGGAATCAGACGAATAAAACCAACCCATGCCAGCATTACCGCAACACTCGAACCGATATCTGCCGGCGTTATTGCAGCTGTACTACTGGGTGAAATGATGGGGGCCATGCAAATACTCGGTGGTGTGATCGTGATTGGCTCCATCGTTTTGCTGCAGTTAAAAACTGAATCAAATGGAATGTAATAAGGTCACCCTGAAAAATAGCCTACCCCGGGATGGAGACGATATTAGGGAGCAATTAAGACTCAAGTGAGTTCGGTGATGCCATCCGTTGATTGGATTTAAATCAAGTTAGCAGACCAGTTTTTTCAAATACAGATCCTCCCCGCACAAAAACAACTGGTACCGATTTCGAAACAATTGCATGTGGCGTCTATGACGGCGATTGAAACTGACCGCATAATCAGTCAGTAGCCTGCGCATCACTGTTGCTATCGGAGCCAACCCGGTCTTTAAAAGCAAGTGTGCATGATTCTTTTTCCTGCCTGGCAGGGCGGTGTACTGCTACATTTATAAATTACTGCTAAAACTACTCAAAACCTGTTTAATCGTTAAAGCAATCCGCGCAGGCTTTTTTGGGGGCTGTAAATTCAAAAGAGCATTCTGAGTGTAAAACTCAACGTTGTCGATTTAAAAAAGGTTCTTTACCTCTTCTTTTAAGATTTTGCCCATCGTGTTGCGCGGCAATTCTCTGACAAATATAACCTCCTTGGGGCATTTCCAGTTGTGCAGGTGTTTTTTGCACTGCCTTTTGATATCTTCAGCATTGACAACTGCTTCTGCTTTTTTGACGACTGCTGCGACTACTTTTTCACCCCATTTCTCGTCCGCTACGCCTACTACTGATGATTCAGATACGCCTTCTACCTGATTGATGACAGCTTCGACTTCTTTGGGGGATATGTTCTCGCCTCCGGAGATGATGATGTGCTTAATCCGGTCCGTGAGGTAGTAGTAGCCGTCCTGATCCACATGGCCCAGATCACCGGTCTTAAACCAACCCTGTTCAAAAGTTTTTGCTGTTTCTTCCGGCTTGCGCCAATACCCCGGCGTAACGGCCGGTCCCTTGAGCCAGAATTCTCCGGTCTGACCGGGAGTCACATCCATGCCGGTATCCGGATCAACAGTTCGAACCTCCAATTTCGGCAAGGGGATCCCGATAGAGCCGGGTTTTCTCTTTCTGTGCAGCGGATTAGAAAAATTCATGCCGGTTTCGGTCATGCCTTCCCTCTCCACCGGCTGTTTGCCAAATATCCGGTGGATCCGCTCAAAATCAGCTGCCAACAGTGGTGCCGAACCGGAAGTCCACAGGCGTACATGCCCCAATTCAGGCCTTTCATCGCCCAGGTACGCCATCAATTTCGCATACATAGCCGGTACCGCCATAAACACCGTACTTTGAAATGGTTCCTGCTTTTGGCTCAAGCTTTCAATAACCCTCTGCGGTGAGAACAAATCGAGCATAACCACCTGGGCGCCGGCCAATAGGGCCGTATGCAGGGCAAAGCAAAGACCGTGGACATGAAAGAGCGGCAAGGCATGGCAGAGTACATCCTCCTCTCTGATTTCCCAGATTTTAATAATGTTGAAAGCATCATGAATTAGATTCATCTGGGTTAGAATTGCCCCTTTGGGGCTGCCGGTCGTGCCGGAAGTGTAAATGATCATGGCCGGGTCACCGGAGTTGATTTCAACCGGCATAAACGCCTCCGAGGCCTTTTGCAATACATCGATTTCCTGATAGGGTTTTTGGGTGTCGAATGTCAAATTGATGATATTGGCATCGATTTCCTTGATTAAGGCCTCCTGACCGGGTTCCGACAATACGATTCTGGCCTGAGCATCCTTAAACAGATATGCCAATTCGGCTTTTTTAAAACCCGGATTCAGGGGCACGGTAACCGCCCCAATTTTCTGTAATGCCAGATGGGCAACGACAAAGATCACAGACTTCGGTATGAGGAGGATAATTCGATCGCCCTTTTCAACCCCCAAATTCTGGAAGACACTGGCCATCCGGTTTTGATCCCGCTCCAATTCAGAATAGGATATCTCTGTCTCGACCCGGCCATCTCTCAAAAACGTAATTGCCGGTTTTTCCTTTCTAGCCAAAAAACTTTCTGTAAAACAAACTCCAAGCGATTCTTCATGCATTTTTGTCCTCACAACATCTCAAAAGAAAGTAAAAACATATGCCTAAAAATGGTCTTTAAGCCCTGTAATAGGTTCAAGTTCAAGGCATCTCGCGGATTTAAAGCGGAGCGTACACGTAAGTACGTGAGTATTTCAATTTGCGAGATAACGCAGCAATTGGGCCTATTACAGGGCTTAGAAACCACTTTTAGCCGATCATCTTGTTCGGTAGCCACAGGGCCAGCTCCGGCCAGATACACACACAGATAATCACAAGAAATTCAATGATTACAAAAGGTATGACGCCCAGCAAGACGTGGGACATGGGAACGTCGGGCGCGATATTTTTGACAATATACAGATTCAATCCCACCGGTGGGGTAACCAGTCCGATCTCCAAATTCACCGTCATAATGACAGCAAACCAGATCGGATCAAATCCCAACCCCTTGATAATTGGCAGCAAGAGTGGAGCCACCATTAAAATGACCGCTGCCGGCGGAATAAAGCAGCCTAAAATCAGCAGCAGAATATTGATCAGAACGATAATGCCCCATTTTCCCAGCGGAAGCTTCAGGATCATTTCCCCCAGGGTCTGGGTTGCATACAAATCCGAAGATACATAGGCAAATAACAGCGCCGAAGCCATAATCATCAATATCATGCTGCTTTCGTTAAGGGCTTTTATAAAAATCTTCCAGAGCTGCCTCGGCCGATAGATTTTATAAATACTCATCACGAAAATGAGAGACAGGACGGCGCCCAGTCCGCCGGCTTCGCTGGGCGTTGCCCAACCGCCATACAGGGCGCCCATAATACCCACAATGATCAGGACAAACGGCAATACTTTGACCAGAGACGTCACCCGGTCTTTCCAGGAGAATGTTTCCGTCAAGGTAAGGTCTTTAATGTAGTACATGGCGCCGGGCTTGGCCGGTACGATTTTGCGGTAGAAGAAAACGCCGCCAACCCAGATACAGCTCAGTAAAACTTCGAGGATACCCGGGATAACGCCGGCAATAAAACACTTGCCGATGGAGGTTTCGGTGGCCACCCCGTATAGGATCATTGTGACGCTGGGGGGGATCAAAATGCCAAATGTTCCGGCGTGGGCAATCAGTCCCGTGCTCAAGGCAGCTGAATAGCCGCGTTTTCGCATTTCCGGGATACCGATTCCGCCAATCGCCGCGGCAGTTGCCGGACTCGAGCCGCACAGCGCGGCAAATATCCCGCAGCCCACCATGTTGGCAATGCCAAGGCCGCCGGGGATCCGATACAGCCATTTGTGCAGGGTTTCATAAAGATCTTTGCTTGCATCGGATTCGGCAATCGGTGCGCTGAGGAGGATAAACAGTGGAATTGCGAGAAGGGCAAAGCTGTCCATGCTGCCATGCAGCACAAACGGAACCGTCTCTATAAGTTGAGGAGAGAAAATAAATACAAATACAATGGAAATACCGGCCAACCCGGCCCAGATGGGTATACCTGAAATCAACAGGGCAAAAGCACTGCCGAACAGCAGAAACGCCAGGACAAGTTCATTCATTTTCTGTCAGCCTCTGATATATCGATGTCTTTGAGCTCAAATCGCTCGGCTTCTTCGCGAAGATCTCCTTTTCTCAGTTTGACGATTTTGTCACGGATATAGACGAGGTATTGTAAGAATAGGAGGGTCA
Organism: Desulfobacterales bacterium; assembly: GCA_030066155.1. GTDB lineage: Bacteria > Desulfobacterota > Desulfobacteria > Desulfobacterales > JAFDCJ01 > JAFDCJ01. The sequence continues at coordinate 7,582 of JASJCE010000349.1, forward strand.
TCCCCAGCGGTAGAAAGAAATAAGGGATCCACAGGGGCGGTCCCCACAGGGATTCGGAATGTTCATTGTTTATGACCGCTTCCCACCACATGGGCCAGGCATACCAGGCCAGGATTCCAGCCAGTATGCAGGATACTATGGAAACAACGATCAGGGTGATTTCACGGGTTCTGGGCGACAGGTGAATAATGACCAGATCCACATTGAGATGGTGTTCATTTTTCTGAACAAATGGGGCACCCGCAAAAACCGTAAAAATCAGCATAAATACGGATGCTTCAATTTGCCAGATCGTGGAAATCCCCAGAACCTTTCGGACGATGACCGCTTCCGTGACAACCAGGGCCGCACCGACCAGGCAAAGTGCGGCCACCCAGCCGGTAATGTATGTCAGACCGTCGATTATTCGGTTTAATAATGTACCGAGTAATTTCATAGTTCAATATCCACTTTTTTATTTGAAGACTGTTGAATGAAGATTGAAGAAGTAAATGGCGCGAAATATTACAGCTTGTCGGGAAAGTCGTGCTTTTTATGACGACCCACTTTGGCCTGCCACCAGGAATGATGGAAATGTGGAATGTTGGAATACTGGCAGTTCATTAATCCAGAACACATTATTCCAATATTCCAAAAT
>JASJCE010000350.1 GCA_030066155.1 Desulfobacterales bacterium
CTTTGCCCCATGCTCTCTGCTCTTAGCTTCTCCAATCCGCAATCCAAAATCGAAGGACCCGCATCCCGCATCCGGTATCGGGCATCCGGTTTCCGGCATCCAGCATCGAGTATCCAGCATCCAGCATCCGCAATCCAGAATCCGCAATCGGATATCCCGCTGCTCTTTGCCCCATGCTCTCCGCACTCTGCTCTATGCTCTTTGCTCTCTGCCCTCTGCGCTTTGCGCTTTAGCTTTTCGGCTCATAGCTGCGGACCAACACTTCCCTGGGTTTTACGCCGTCGGACGGGCCGACGACCCCTTCTTTTTCCATGACTTCAATTATGCGTGCGGCCCGGTTGTAGCCGATACGCAGATGACGCTGTACCATGGAGATTGACGCCTGTCCGGATTTGGTGACCAGAGCAACCGCATCGTCGTAGCGCTCATCATATTCCTGTTCCTCATCTGCCCCGGCCTGGGGTGCCGCTGCCTCGGTGACCTTATCATCATATTCGGGCTTGGCCTGGGCCCGCAAAAAGCGCGTTATCCGCACCAGTTCTTCTTCGGATATATATGCGCCGTGAATCCGCTGCAACTTGGCCGTACCGGGCGGCAAAAATAGCATATCACCGTTGCCCAGCAGGTTCTCGGCGCCATTGGTATCGATGATGGTCCTTGAATCCGTTTTGGAAGAAACCTGAAACGTCAGCCGGGTCGGAAAATTGGCTTTAATAATGCCGGTCAGCACATCCACCGAAGGACGCTGGGTAGCCAGAATCAAATGGATGCCGGCGGCACGGGCCATCTGTGCCAATCGGGTCAGCGTAACTTCGACATCCCGGGAGGCCAGCATCATCAGATCTGCCAGTTCATCAATAATAATGACAATATAGGGTAGTTTTTCAGGGACGTCATCGGTTTCCGCCTTCGCTACCTTTTCGATCTTGTTGTTGTACTGTTTAATATTGCGGGTATTGTTCTGAGAGAGCAGTTCATAGCGTCTTTCCATCTCCCGCACCGCCCAGTAAAGGGCATTGGTTGCCTTTTTAGGGTCAATGACGACCGGGGTGATCAGATGCGGTATCCCATCATAGCTGGACAGCTCGATCCGTTTTGGATCGACCATGATCAGCTTAACGTCATCGGGAGCGGACTTATACAAGAGGCTGCAGATCATCGCGTTCAAGGCCACGCTTTTTCCGGTTCCGGTAGCACCGGCAATCAGCAGATGGGGCATTTTATCCAACTCGGCCACCACCGGATGGCCGACAATATCTTTCCCCAGACATATTGTCAGTTTCGATTTGGATTTATCAAATGTCGGAGATGCCACGATTTCTTTGAATCGCACCAGTTCGCGGCTGCTGTTGGGAACTTCAATACCGACGGCGGCCTTTCCCGGAATGGGAGCCACAATTCGGATGCTGGTTGCCCGCAGGGCCAGGGCCAAGTCATCGGACAGGTTGACTATTTTGTTAATCTTCACACCGGGAGCCGGTTCATATTCAAAAGTGGTAATAACCGGCCCCGGGGAAACCTCACGCACCTTGCCCAAAACGCCAAAATCCTCAAGTTTCTTTTCCAGCAATTGAGATTGCACCCGCAAGTTTTCGTCGTCCGAGGATGCCGGGGGACCATCCGGATCTTCAAGGGCGTTAAAGGGGGGTGGCTGATAGCCTTTTGCGCTGCGCATGAAATCAAATACCTCCTGTTTGGGAGGCGGCACCGTTTTTTTCGGTTTGGGGGCGGCTTGCTTTATTTTTATTTTGCGGGCACGTTTGGCAAGTTTTTCCGTATCAACCCGGGCCCGTTTTTTGGCTTTCTCCTTGCGCTCCTTGCGTTTCAAATGAGATGTCTTCAACCGCTCACCAATAATGCGGGTCCATCTCCAGAGTCGCTTGCCGAATGCGATCAGTGAAAATCCGGTGGCGATAATGAATCCGATGATCCACAGGAGGATCAGGATAATGATACTGCCGGTGGTATTGGCGTAAGTAATCAAAAAGGATTTGAGCAGATCGCCAACTAACCCGCCGGCCAGAAATTTGCTGCCGAAGATGGTGACGTGATTTTGTTTGACGGCGAGCAGGCTGCCGGTAATGACAACCAGAATGATGCCGCCGAAGAGTGTGGCCAGCATCGCCCGACTGGGGTGGTTCCCAAAGAATTGAATACTTCCCAGCAGCAGGAGAATGGGAATCCAGAAAGCCCCCAGACCGAAAAGTCCGATCAGAAATCCGGAGACATAGGCGCCAACGATCCCGAACAGATTATGTATCCGTGCGGCGGCTTTGGCCGTATTGATGGAGGGATCTGCCGGGCTGAAAGATAAAAGACTGATCAGCGTGAAGATGACCAGAAAAAATAAAATGATGCCGTATATCTCTTTGCGCATATTTTCGTTTTAGGGAGAATTTTACAGAAATACCAATTACTTGCAATTTACAGATTCACGGGATGATTGATATTGGTTCAAGGTTCAGGGTTCAAGGTTCAGCACACATTAATTGAGGAATTTAGGAATTAAGGAATTGAGGAATTGGGAGATTGAGGAATTAAAGGATTAAATCAGTAAAATAGGCGGAATCACTTCAATTCCCGAATCCCTAAATTCCTAAATATCCAAATATAATTCCTAAATTCCTAAATTCGAAATCTAAAATCCAAAATCGAAGGGCCCGCAACCCGCAACTCGCAACCCGCTACGCGTTATACTTCCATTATAAACGGAAGTATAACCGGCCGTCGTCCGATGGTAAAGAAAAAATATTGTCGTAAAGCAGTCTGGATTTTGGAGCGAATTTTGTCCACCCGATTGTTGACTTCAGGGGCAACTTCTTCGACGACTTCCAGGATTACGCATTGCGCGTCTTCCAGTAAATGTCCGGTTTCCGTTTCAAAAACAAAACCGCGAGAAACAATTTCCGGTCCGTAAACGATGATCCCGGTCTCCTCATCAAAGGCCAGGGTCACGGCTACGAGGCCTTCCTCAGACAGCACGCGCCGCTCCCGCAGTACACTGCGTCCAACGTCGCCGATACCCTTGCCGTCGATCAGCACCCGCCCGGTGGGGACACTGCCGTTAAGCCGACCGCCGGTTTTGTCAAATTCGATGATCTGGCCATTTTCTGCCAGGAGAATGTTTTTTTCGGGAATACCCACTTCATTTGCCAGCCGTGCATGCAAGACCAGATGACGAAATTCTCCGTGAACCGGTATGAAATAATCGGGCTTTGTGAGGTTGATCATTAATTTCAGCTCTTCGCGAAATGCATGCCCCGACACGTGAATATCCGAAATTTTTTCATAGATGACATCGGCTCCCTTGCGGTAGAGGTTGTCAATAATCTTACCGATAGCCTTCTCGTTGCCCGGAATAAATTTCGAGGATAGAATGACTGTATCTCCGCTTTTGATCCTGATCTGCTTGTGGATACCCGATGCCATGCGGGCCAGTGCCGACATGGGTTCACCCTGGCTGCCGGTGGTGATGATAATGATCTCATCATCTGAAGAGTCGACCACCTCGTCGATGCCGATTTCCATGTCATCCGGTATGGTTAAATGCCCGAGGGATTTGGCTATTTTGACACTGACTTCAATGCTGCGGCCGTCGAATACAATTTTTTTGGCAAGGTTTCGGGCAATACCAACAATGAGCTGGATCCGGGCAACGTTGGAAGCAAACAGGGCAACGATGATCCGACCATGGTGATCGGTTATGATGCGTTCGAGAGATTGACCGATTTCCGAGTCGGAAATAGTGTACCCCTCTTTTTCAACATTGGTCGAGTCGGACAACAAGGCCAGAACACCCCGCTCGCCGAATGCAGCGAATTTGTTCAGATCGGTCGCCATGCCGCCGGCTGCGCCGTATCCAATTTTGTAGTCACCGGTGTGAACCAGTAAACCGTGCGGCGTACGGATTGCCATACCGAGGCCATCAACCACACTGTGCCCGACCCGAATAAAGTCGAGCTCGAAAGGTCCCAGCCGCAGTTTCTCGTCCGGAAAAATTTGATGCAGATTCCATCCCGAACCCAAGCCGGCCGCTTCCAGTTTGTGACGCACCAGTCCCAACGTAAAGGGCGTGCCGAACACCGGCGCCGAGACTTCCCTGAGCAGGTATGGCAGTGCGCCGATATGATCTTCGTGGGCGTGGGTTAAGAGGATAGCGGCAACTTTAGATCGGTTCTGCCGGATGTAATCCAGGTTCGGGATCACAATATCGACCCCCAGCATATAATCTTCTGGAAACATCAAACCGCTATCGAGCACGAACAGAGTGTCTCCGTATTCGAAGGCCATCATATTCATGCCGATTTCTCCCAGACCGCCCAGCGGAATTATTTTTAGTGGAGACATTATTGGTTTATCTCAAACTTTTGCATTGACTTTCCGTTATCGGTTGATTGAGGCGAATGAGATCAATTTAGCTCACTTTAGGCATTCCTATAGGCTTTATATGAAATAAGGCAGCTGCCTCACAGCTCATTAACAGCAAAACTTTGAACTGCGAACTATGACGACCTCTTCTCAAACCTTTCACAAATCACACGGCGGACGGCTTCGATCAACTCGTCTTTATTTTGTCGGGAATAGTTGGTCGTGGCGATCGGTTTTTCGAGATTCATGACGACATCACCGGTATTGATTTGCAAGCTGCTTTTTTCCATAATTGACCATGTGCCCTGAAGCACAATCGGGACAATCGGTACTCCGGCATCGACTGCCATGATAAAGCCGCCTTTTTTGAACGGCCGGATACGGCCATCCAGACTTCGGGTGCCTTCCGGAAATATCATCACCGACACCCCGTCTTTCATTTTTGTGGCCGCCTCTTTAATACTCTGGAAAGCCGATTCCTGATTGAATCGGTCTATTTTAACATAACCGGCACCCTGCATGGCGCGACCGAAGAGGGGAATTTTGAAGAGTTCAGCTTTGGCCAGCCAGCGGAATTGAACCGGGAGGTGCGCCAGCAGAACCGGGATATCAAAATTGCTTTGATGGTTGGACATGTAAACGTAGGATTGGGATGGGTCTATTTGGTTCAGGCCGTTGACCTTGACCCTGATGCGGCTGACATACAGAATGCCCCGTGCCCATATTCGGGCTATGATATGGACCGGGTTTCCGGTACGGGTAAAAAATGATATGATGATGGCAATGGTGCCCCAGAAAATCGTTGTCAGCACCACCCAGAGCATAATGTATGTCGTTCGAATCATTTAATTCTTATCCGGCCGGCGATTGTCATGTCACAATCGACAGCCGGTCGAAAATGCCATCGATAACTGCAATCAGCCAATTTCGTTGCGCCTCTGTGGCGTAGCGAATGCAGTCGCAGCGCAACCGACTTTTGGTGCGGATCAATAGTTCGCATGCCAGGCGGTTTTCATCCAGCTCGACGGCAAAATAATGAGGCCGGCAGGCCCGATGCGCAGCTTGAATTTTAGATAGAAGATGTTCTTCGACCGGAATCCAGAATACACCATCCAATGCGGCCGGTCCGTATTGATCGGCCAGATGGTTTTTAATTGCTTCAAATTCAGCCGGACGGAGTTCATCAATGACGTATTGTTTCATGAAATTAGAATTATCACAGATTGTTGCAGCGTGCAAGACGTAACACCGCAGCATTGCGTCCGGTAAACTAGAGTTGAACCGATATCAATCGTGTCACGTTGTCGAAACACGGCTTGCAGAAAGGAATCCCTTAACGATGATAGCAGGATTAAACTGCATCTTGCCGGAAACTGAAATCAGATTGCGCCCACGAACCTCGACCGCTTTGCGATATTTACCCTGCCTGCTGCTGGCACTGATTGTATTCTCGGGCCATGCATGGGCCGACAGCTATCCTGATCCGCGCCATTCCCCGGATCCGATCCCCCGGCGGTCAATCTACCAACCGGAGGTCGAAATGGTCTTCAGCGGCGGCTATCGTCAGGATGATCTGGATTGGAATATAGGCGGTTTTTTTTTAGGCGAGTACGTGAACGTATTATCGGAGCTAACCTGGGATGACATTGAAAGTTATCAGGTAAAGTTCCAAGGCAGCCTGGTTTGGCCGAATATCGTTGCCCTGAAGGGCCATGCAAATTACGGCTGGATATTTGACGGGGATAACCAGGATTCGGATTATGCCGGCAACAATCGAACCCTTGAATTTTCGAGGTCGAATAACAGTGCGGATGACGGCAGTGTCTGGGACGTTTCCCTGGCGATCGGCTACCCGTTGAGATGGGGAAAATCCATTGTCGGCACGTTTACGCCGTTAGCCGGCTATTCGCGCCATGAACAGAATCTGAAAATAACCGATGGCTTCCAGACCATTCCGCCTACCGGATCATTTTCCGGTCTGGATAGTTCTTACGATACCGAATGGGAAGGGCCCTGGATCGGAATCGATCTGAATTTTCGGGCTGCCAAAATAGAATCCGTTGCCGACCGATTGGAAGCCTTTTTTACCTATGAATATCACTGGGCAGATTACGAAGCCGAGGCCGATTGGAATCTGCGTCAGGATTTCCGTCGGCCCCGCAGTTTTGTGCATGACGCCGACGGACAGGGCTTCGTTATCAGGGCCGGACTCAACTTCGTACTGCAGCGCAACCTTGCGTTGAATTTCAACTTTGACTACCAGGACTGGTCTACCGACAGCGGCACCGACAAAATATTCTTTGCCGACGGAACGACCGCCAAAACCCGATTAAATGAAGTCAACTGGACCTCATATTCATTGGGTCTCGGTCTTTCGGTACGGTTTTAGAGCAAACTCGGAGAGCCTACGGATCGGAGAGAGGGGTTTAAGAGTTAATTTCCTCCACCGGGTGTGTTCAGGTTTCAGTGTTCAGGTTTCAGAAAAAAAAATCGGCCCTAGGATCAAAGGTGCCCATAAATCGATTCGCCTTTCACCGACATTGACAATCAGCTTCATCCCCAATTTGAGCTCAACAATTGGGAATTGGTATTCGCTGAAACCTGAACACTGAAACTTGAAACCTTTAACAGGTTGGGTCTACGGCATAGCCAGTTGTCTCTGACCCAACCCTTAGGCTCCGGTCTCTATTTCTGAGCAAAAAAATCCCCCCGGCCATTTTCGTAACGACCGGGGGGATGTACCGAAAAAGTTCGAACTAGATTTCTTCAACAGTGATGGCGTTTTCTTCGCAGACTTCGACACAGCTTTCACAGCCGAGGCACTCTTCCGCGTTGACAGCCACGGATTTGCCATCCTGCATCTCGAAAACTTCAACCGGACAGACATCCACGCACTCTTCACAACCAGCGCACTTGTCTTCATCGACAATAGGATTAAAAGACATTATCAAGCTCTCCTTTCAATAGATTTTTGAAATGGTCCACAAACCATCCACTTTAATTTTAAAGGGCTATTTGATTTCAAGCCCCATGATTTTCTGTACTTGCCGGCAATTGCCAAAGGAATCTCCATATACCAAATGAAAAAACGAGTCAAGCCCCCCTTGCCATTTTTTCGCCGAAATTTACATATTTTCATGAGCCAAACCACTACAGCGAAGAACTTAATCGATGCGATACGATACCCGTATCAGCCCAACCAGAGCGTTTTTTTGCCGCTCGTCACGATCGATGCCGTCGGCGGCAGCCGGTTCAATGGAAAAGCAATTTGTGAGTAATTCCCGCGGTGATTGATCCGGCACCTGATAAACCGTCAATTCATATGAATTGGCGGCGGATGTCGAAGCTGTCTGCTGAAGTGCTGTGGTGCATGCATCTTTATGTTTTTGTTGGAATAGTCGCTTCAAACAGGTTTTTAGTGCTTCCTGCCATACCGCTGTTTCAGAATTGCCATTAGAATCCGAAAGGGAAACATCAGTTTTGATGACTTGCACGGCTGTTGACGCGCGTTCAAGCAGATGCTCCATCGCTGCCGTACTGTGGGTAACCAGCAGTCCGAATGTATCGGTATCCTGGAGAAAAATGCGGCTCCAGGATTCAAGTCGATCTGCTATCAAATAATCATCGGTTGAATCTGACAACGGCATGGGCGGATTGGCCAACTCAACCGCCATGGGATCATATTCAGTTTTCAGCTGACGGATCAACTCGGCCTGCTCACGGTCGGAACGGGCCAGCTCATCAGCCAGCTCGTAATTCTGACGATCGAATTCCTGGGCAAAATAGAGAAAAATTCTGGAAGCCTGAACCAGATCCGGGATTTTACGGCTGGGTGCGACTTG
>JASJCE010000351.1 GCA_030066155.1 Desulfobacterales bacterium
TGTTGCCGCCACCGATGATGACCGCCGACCGGCCGACCGGTATCTCTTCGCCATCCGCCAGCCGCGACAGGAAGTCGATGCCTTTATATGAGCCGTCCAGATCTTCACCTTCGACCCGCAGGCTCGAATCCTGCCAGGCGCCGACACCCAGGAAAACAGCATCATATTCCTCGGCCTCCAGCGTCCTGAGGTCGAAATCCCGGCCGAATTTCGTATTGGTTTTGGCCTCGATTCCGAGATTCAGGATGCCCTCGATTTCCCAATCCAGTACCTTTTTGGGCAGGCGATATTCGGGGATGCCGTATCGCAGCATGCCGCCCAGTTTCGGCATGGATTCGTATATGGTCACTTCATGTCCCAGCCGGCGCAAAAAGAAGGCACAGGTCAAACCGGCCGGTCCGCCGCCCACAACGGCGATGTGTTTACCGGTCGGCGGCGCCACCGGTACCGGAAGCCGTTTGCGGCTGTTCATTTCAAAATCGGCCGCAAAGCGCTTCAACTGGTTGATGGATACCGGATCGTCTTCAATGCCTCTGCGGCAATTGTCCTCGCATGGATGGGGGCAAACCCGGCCGCAGGCCAGCAGCAGGGGGTTGCGCTCGCGAATGGTATTGACGGCGCCTTCATAATCCCCTTCCCGAATCTGGGTGATGTATTTCGGGATGTCGATTTCAGCAGGGCAGGTCTGGCGGCAGGGCGCCAGACGGTCATTGCTCTGGTTGAAATGCAGAATCCGCTGGGATGCGGTTTGCACGTTCATAATGTCTTTAGGGCAGATCTGTTCACAAACGCCGCAGCCGACGCAATTGTCCTTGTTGACGACGGGAAAGCCGTCCGGGCCCATTTCCAGCGCATTGAACATGCAGGCCCGCACGCAGTCCCCTAATCCCAGGCAGCCGACGCTGCATTCGCGTTGACCGCCGGACATGGCCGACTGGGCGCTGCAGGTGTTGACGCCGACATAGGAAAATTTATTGGGGGCCCGGTTTCCGCCGGTGCAGGTGTTGTAAGATTTCGGGGGTTCGGCCATGCCGACTTCCATACCCATTACGGCGGCCGCTCCCTGGGCGGATTCAGGTCCGCCGACGATACAAACGCTGGGTAGGGCTGAACCGCCTACCACCGCGACCGCTGCCGCGGCACACCCGGCATAGCCGCATCCGCCGCAGTTGGCCCCGGCGAATGTGGCCTCCACCTGGGCGATGCGCGGGTCTTCCCACACATAAAAAATCCGTGAAGCGGCTCCCAGTACAATTCCGCAGATTGCTCCCAATCCCACCATGAAAATCGTTCCCTCGACCATTGACATGCTCCTTTTATGGCAATTGTATTCGATCGAAAATCATTTATTTCCAGATAGCTAGGGCTATCCACAACAATGGCTTGGACAGCCGAAATTTTCGGAAGGAGGTAACTTATCACTATGTGACCGATAATTCAAGTTAAAGTATCAAATTCGTGGTTTTTTAGCATACAAAGCTGTTTTTGGTCAGCAGGACAAGTTTGAGGGTCAAATTCAATTGAGAGCTAACACACTCCACAAACCTTGCAACTTTCGACCTGGCACTTCGGCGATGTTTTGGCTTGCTTTGCGCGCCGGTATTCATTGAGGAGAAAGGATTTTTTGATGCCGTGGTCGATGAAATCCCATGGCAGTGTTTCGGCGGGGTCGCGCTCACGATACACGTAAAAATCGGGGTTGACGGCCACCTCTTTCAGGGTTTGAGCCCAATTGCCATGATTGACGTGGGCCTGCAGCAAAATTTGGGAAACCCTGCGATCGCCGCGGGACAGGAGTGCCTGGATGTAGGCCCAGCGGGGGACGTCGGAATTGACCTTCAAGTTGGATACATTGCGAAGGACATTTTTAATTGTTTTTATTTTTTGCTTGAGGGTTCCGACATCATCCATTGCCGCCCATTGAAAAGGCGTGAAGGGCTTTGGGACGAAGGAATTAAGGCTAACGGTGATGGTGCCGATGCGACGGCGGGCGCGACTGGACTGCAGAAAGCGATGTTTGATCTGTTTGACGAGGCCTACGATCGCCTCAACATCTGAATCCGTTTCGGTGGGCAGACCAACCATGAAATACAGTTTTAAATTGGGAATACCATTTTCCACCAGGGATGTTGCGGCTTGAAGGATATCATCTTCGGAAAGGCCCTTGTTGATGACCCTGCGCATGCGCCGGGACCCGACTTCCGGTGCAATAGTGGCGGTCTTGACCCGACTTTGTTTCAGGGCTGACAGCAGGGAGTCGTTTAAGCGGTCGGCCCGCAGGGAACTGAAGGAAATTCGAATATCTTTATCCTCGAATTCCTCGCATAGCTGTTCGATTCCGGGCAGATCGGATACCGCCGCGCCGACGAGACCGATGCGGTCCGTCAAACGACTGCCCTGTTTGATGGACGCTTCCATCACGGCGACCGGATGAAATCGCGGCGGGCGGTATATGAATCCGGCACTGCAGAAACGGCAGCCGTGGGTACAGCCGCGACCGGTTTCGATCAAAAATGCACGGTCGAAAGCGGTGTGAGGCGTTATAACGGCGCTGCATGCCGGATCCAGGTCCAAATCGGCTGCATAAACCCGCTTGATTTTAGGCGCAACATTCGCCTTGGGGGCAAACTGCTGGATGGTGCCGTCATCCCCGTAAATGGGACTGTAAAAGGCGGGGACATACGTGCCCGGCACGTTTCGGGCCAGGCTCAACAATGCGGCCTTCTTATCAGCATGCGGATCAAAGGTGTCCATAAATCCGGGCAGGATTCCCTCGGCTTCACCGATCAGAAAACAATCCACAAAAGCTGCCAGGGGTTCCGGATTTAAGAAACAGGCGACACCACCGGCAATGACCAGTGGATGATCGTCACCGCGATCTGCAGCTTTGAGGGGTATCCCGGCATTGTCGAGGATAGTGAGCAAATTGGGGTAGTCGTTTTCAAAGGAAAGGGAAACCGCGATAATGTCGGCCGATGCGATGGGACGGCCGGATTCAACTGTTTTGGATTGGGCTTGTTGAGCATGCCCGACATCCCCCAGAAAGGCCCGCTCACAAACCACCTGGTCATAACTGTTGAAAAGCCGGTAGATGGTCTGAAACCCGAGATTGGACATGCCCACATGATACCGGTTGGGATAGACCAGCGCAATACTGAGGCGTGAACGCCAGGATTTGCGAATGGTGCCAATCTCGGACTCAATAATGTTTGAATCGGGTTTCGCGAATTTTGAGGTCATGACGACGTCCGTTGAACCGCCGCATGGCGGACCGGTTGCCCGTTGTGTGACACGGTGTCGGATTGCAGGGGGATTCGACCCCCGGGCAGTGCCTCCGAAAAAGCGGCGATTAAGAGAGCACCGGAAATTCTGCGTCACACTAAATATAATGGGGCTTAACCGGGCCCAGTCAACGGCTCTGGTGCTAGGTCGCCTTGATATTGATGCAAATCAGTCGGCTTTGCGTCTTAGAAAAGTTGGAATATCCAGTTCACTGTCGCCAACGATCATTCCGCTGGTACCGCGATAAATGGCGCCGGAATCCTCGCCCACCGCTCTTTTTTGACGGATGAAGGTCGGTTCATCGTAGTCGATTATCTTATCCATATCTTCCGGTGTGATATCCCGAATTTTGCCCCGCAGCGGCGGCTCTTCCGGTTTTTGCTCCTCTATTTCGGGCTCCTGACCGATGCCGGTCGCAATGACCGTTACCCGCATTTCACCGCCCAGGCTGTCGTCTACTGAAGTACCCCAGAAGATTTCGGCCTCTTCGCCGACCTCGCTGTGGATGAATTCCGAGGCTTCGGCGACTTCTTCAAATTCCATTTCGCTCGTGGCGGTGATGTTCATCAGAACGCCCCGGGCACCCTTGATGGGGATGTCTTCCAGCAGGGGATGCGAAATCGCCTTTTCCGCGGCTTCCACCGCCCGATTTTCACCGGTCGAAATGCCGATGCCCATCAACGCCGAACCGGCCTTGGACATGGTGGTTTTGACGTCGGCAAAGTCCAGGTTGACCACGCCCGGCATCATGATCAGATCCGTGATGCCTTTGACCGAATGCAGGAGAATCTCATCGGCTTTAACGAACATGTCCATCAGAGTCGCCTTTTTGGACGCCAGTCCCCGCAGCCGATCGTTGGGAATGGTGATGGCCGTATCGACGACTTTTTTGAGGGCCTCAATTCCTTCTTCAGCCACCTTGGACCGCTTTTTGCCTTCAAATGAAAATGGCTTGGTAACGACCGCGACTGTCAGGGCTCCCAGGTCTTTGCTGATTTCGGCAATGACCGGCGCGGCGCCGCTGCCGGTGCCGCCGCCGAAGCCGGCTGTAATGAACACCATATGGCTGTCAGCCAGGGCCTGGCGGATTTCCTCCTCATTTTCCAGCGCTGCATCCCGGCCGACCAGGGGATTTGCCCCGGCGCCAAGCCCTTCGGTGATGGACTCTCCCAGCTGAATCCGGATCGGGGCCTCGGAAATCTCAAGCGCCTGGGCATCCGAATTGGCAGCGATAAATTTGACCCCCTGCAGGTTGGATGCGATCATATTGTTGATGGCGTTGCCGCCTGCACCCCCCACACCGATAACCTTGATTTTTGCTGATTTTTCCTTGTCAACATAAGTAAACATTTTTGCCCTCCTACCTGTTTTGGTTACTGGTGAATAGTTATTAGTTATTTGTTATTTGTTTTCCTTTAAACCACTTCATTGAACCAGCGCTTCATTCTGGCCATGACCCGGTTGAAGATATTCTTATCCCGGATCCTGAATTTTTTCGAATCCCGGTTGCGGGCGCCAAATAATACCAATCCCACTCCGGTGGCATACATGGGGTTGTTGACCACATCCACAAGCCCTTTGATGCCCTGGGGGCGGCCGATCCGGGCCGGCAGCTTGAACACCGACTCGGCAACTTCCGAAACGCCCTCCAGAAGTGATGTGCCGCCGGTCAGGACGATGCCGGACGGAATTGCGTTCTCCATGCGGGCCCGGTACAGCTCCCGATAGATTAATTCAAAGATTTCCTCCAGACGGGGTTCCAGGATTTCCCCGAGAATCTGCCGCGGAAGCTTGCGCGGCTCACGCCCGCCCAGGCCCGATACTTCAATCATTTCATCGCTGCTGATGGCCTCGGCGAGACAGGTACCGTATTTCTTTTTTATTTTTTCGGCTTCAATCTGAGGCGCCCGCAGACCGATGGCGATGTCATTGGTCAGGTTGTTGCCGCCCAGAGCCAGCACGAAAGTGTGTTTGATATTCTTGCCGGAAAAAACGGCCAGATCCGTCGTGCCGCCGCCGAGATCCAGCAGGGCGGTGCCCAGCTGTTTCTCTTCATCCGTCAGCACCGCTTCACTGGATGCCAGAGATTCCAGAACGATATCGGAAACATCCAGGCCGGAGCGATTGGCGCATTTGACAATATTGTGGGCCGACGCCACGGCACCGGTAACAATATGAATTTTGGCCTCCAGCCTGACGCCGGCCATCCCGACCGGATTCTGAATACCGGATTCATCGTCGACGATGAATTCCTGAGGCAGCACATGAATAACTTCCCGATCCATGGGAATGGCCACAGCCCGGGCCGCATCAATTACCCGGTCGACATCATTTTCAGTGATTTCCGGTCCTTTGATAGCCACGATGCCGCGGCTGTTGAATCCGGTGATGTGACCGCCGGCTATACCGGCGCACACCGACGAAATTTCACAGCCTGCCATCAATTCCGCCTCTTCTACGGCCTTTTTTATCGATTCCACCGTCGATTCTATGTTGATAACAACGCCCTTGCGTAATCCGATCGACGGATGAGTTCCAATACCGATGATATTGATATCCGACCCGGATACTTCACCCACAACCGCACAGATCTTGGTCGTTCCGATATCAAGACCCACGATAATGTCCTCTTGTCGACGCATGCTGGTTCTCCTAATCAATTTTCAATTATTATTTCCGGCTTCTGCGAATGTGCCTGCATATCGAACGGGATTGATGACGATTCGCTGCAAATTGTTCAAATCAATGCGGTCGAAGTCGATGTTGCCGCGCTTCTGCTTCAGATAATCAAACAGCTTGGCCAGCATGTGATATTTACCGGCGTAGTCGCTGTAGCCAAGGCTGATGGCTTTAAGCCGATCATAGGCATAGACCGTCACCCCGATTTGTCGATCAACCCGTATGCGGTTGATCAGATGATTCGGCAGGATGCTGCCACGCCGCTTTCCGAGTTCCAGAATTTGCATGACGGCCCGATACGGGATTGAGTCGATCAGCACCTTAGGGATATGGTTCGGCCTGGCGTTGTCGTAGACCGATAAATCCGATAGTCGCAAACCCTTGATTACCGGAATATCAAGTCCCTCTTGGGACTCCCATTTCTTGAATATTTGACCCCGTTGATTGATCAAAAACCGGTTTCCGCTTAAATTGACTGCCGCGAGGGCCGAATGCTCCTGTATGCGGATAATAATCCGGGACGGAATTTCCCGGCTGACCTCGGCTTCGGCAATCCAGGGGTGGGCTAGCAGCCGCTTGCGAACCGCCGTGAGTTTAACCGACAGAATATTGTCGCCCTTGCGGATCTTTGCCTGACGTACAACTTGTTGCCGAGTCAGGCGCTGCATGCCCACGATTTTCAGCTCCCTGGCGTTGAAGTACTCGCAGTCGGTAATGACGTTGTGGACAAGTATGCAAAAGGCCGTCAGCACCGCCAGGGCACCCATACCCGCGACAACCTTGAAGCTCAAGATGATTGGATTTAGAATGCGAACCCATCCTTTCGTCCTGCGGCGCGTACGGCTATGGCGCTTAGGTTTATTCCGTGACATCCATTGTTACCTTATAAAATCTTGAGCACTGCGCTATATGAGTACTTCGTTTGATGATCGCTTCGCTTTACGAGCACTGCGTTATCTACTTCATTTCTTTCAAAATCCGCTCCCCCACCTTCCAGACGTCACCGGCACCCAGGGTCAATACGACATCGTCCGGTTTCAGGTTTTGCTTCAGATAATCGACCGCATTTTGCATGTCTCTGGCACAAAAGACCTCCTTGTGCCCGTGTGCCTGAATGCCTTCACACAATCGCTGCCCGCTGACCCCTTCAATTGCCCGTTCGCTGGCGGCATAAATCGGCAGCACCAGCAGGGTATCGGATTGGTAGAAGGCGCGGGTGAAATCATCGAACAGGGCCTGGGTGCGAGTGTAGCGATGGGGTTGAAATACGACGACTTTACGCCTTTCGGGCCAGCATTTTTGGAGGGCGTCCAGGGTGGTTTTGATTTCGGTCGGATGATGCCCGTAGTCATCCACAACCGTGATGCCGCCGACTTCTCCCTTGATTTCCAACCGCCGCTGCACCCCTTCAAGGGATTCCAGTGCGCTTTTGATTGCCGCCAGGGGCACATCCAGCTCCAGACCGACGGCAATACTGGCAGTGGCATTGTAAACGTTGTGCAATCCCGGAAGATTCAATGTGATGCGTCCGAGCTTTTTACCAACGTGAACAACGGTGAAGTGACTTTGGCGCTTGTCAAATTCGACATCCCGGATCTGCAGGTCCGCCTGGGAGCTCCTGCCGTAAGTAATGTAGCGTTTTTTTAGTTGAGGAATCAAATCCTGGATCGGTTCGTTGTCCAGGCAGAGAATCGCCAGCCCATAAAAGGGAATCCGATCGATGAAATTCAAAAATACGGATTTGATCGCCGCCATATCCGGGTAGAAATCCAGATGCTCCCGATCGATATTCGTCACCACGGCGATGGCCGGAGAAAATTTTAAAAATGAGCCGTCGCTTTCGTCGGCTTCCGCCACGATAAAATCCCCCTGGCCAAGGACCGCATTGGAGCCGATACCTTTGAGTTTGCCGCCGATGACGACCGTCGGATCCAGTCCGCCGCCGGCCAGTACAGAGGCCACCATTGAGGTTGTCGTGGTTTTACCGTGGGCACCGGCAATTGCCACGCTGTATTTCAAGCGCATAAGCTCCGCCAGCATTTCCGCCCGGGGGATCACCGGGATTGATGCCTGCTCCGCAGCGGCCACTTCCGGATTGTCGCTGCTGACCGCTGAAGACGTCACGACCACGTCGGCCCCGGCGATCTGCTCGCTACGGTGGCCCTCGAAAACGACGCCGCCCAGGGACTGCAGCCGCTCGGTGATGTCGGATGCCTTCAAATCCGAACCGGATACCTTATACCC
>JASJCE010000352.1 GCA_030066155.1 Desulfobacterales bacterium
GCACGGCCGAGGAAGAAGCCGGCCGCAAGATTTACCTGGAAAACGGATGCGTCTACTGTCACAGTCAGTCCATACGTGCCATAGACTGGGGCCACGGTGCCGACCGCATCGCCCAGTCCGGCGACTATATCGCCGATGAGCCGATAGCCCTGGGCTCCCAGCGGACCGGCGTGGATTTGTCCCAGGAAGGCGGCGAGCATCCGGATGACTGGCACATCGCCCATTTTATCAACCCGCGCTATACCCGGCCCAGTTCCATCATGCCCCCGTTTGAATGGCTGGGAATGGAACGGATCAAACTCCTGACCCGCTATATCCAGAGTCTGGGCGGTAAAAACGCGGACCGTCGCATGGAGCGCCAGGATTACTGGAAAGCCGAATCCATCAAGGCTTACGAGGCCGGACCCGATGCCAATGCCAAATGGCTGTCGGACATTGTCCCTGAAGGATGGCGCATAATTCCCAATCCCTACCCGACAACAACTGCCAGTCTGCAGCGCGGACATAAAGTCTACCAGAATTTTTGCATAGGCTGCCACGGCCCCATCGGCGACGGAATGGGACCGGCACAGCCCTGGATTTATCCGCCGCCCTTGAATTTTACCCTGTTGAAAGGCCGGGAAATCTCCGGCGGCATCATTTACTATCAGTTAATGAACGGCATCACCGGTTCCGCAATGCCCTACTTCAAACGCGATCTGGAATCCCAGAAGATCTGGGAAGTGGGAGATTACGTGGCGGTCTATTTTATCAACCAGAGTGATGCCAATACGGAGCCCCGCGGAATCGACTCGGCGTGGGAACCCTGATTTGAAGGTTATTGGTTATTTGTTATTCGTTATTTGAGGAATAAGGATAAAGATATAATTTGATAATTTATACTAATAACCAATAACTTATAACTAATAACGTAATACTGTTGGCCAATAACTAATTTTTAGTCACCTTATATAGCGAGTTCCCTGAAAATGTACTATCCATACTTTATCGCTTACATGTCGGCCGGTTTTTTGATCAGTCTCGTCGTATTTTTCTGGGCCTTGAACAGTGGTCAGTTTAAAGACCAGCAGCGGGCACGCTTTATTCCGCTGGAGAATGATCCAAACCCCAATCCGGTAAAGGCATCGCGATTTGCACGCATTCAGACAATTGCCCTGTTCTCTCTGGTTTGCATTTGTCTCGCGTGTTCATTGGCGGTTATTACGTTTTCGCTGTTTATGGGCGGGAAATAGACCCATCGACACGCAAACCGGTTTGAACGATTGCGCATCAGCCGGAACGACATTACGAGCTGTTGTTCCGGCGGGATGAGAAGGAAATAAACCATGCGATATTTTGAAGTTCTGGGCATCCAACATTTTTTCATGTATCTGTTCCCGGCCATTGCGACGATCGTGCTGTTTATTATCGGCCTGGGTTTTTATCACATTCAGCGCAAGGACTCGGCCGAACGTGAATCCCGCATCATCGAACGCTACCCGGGAGGCATCGAGGGACGCAACGCACCGTTTCCAATCCTTGCCTATCTGGTCATCATCGGCACGGTCGTCTGGGTACTGGCCTACATTTTATTAATCGGCGGTTTAAAGGTTAAAATCTGATGGAACAACACGCACACGAAGCTTCCGCAATCAAAACATGGTTCCTCGTCCTGCTGATGGTGGGATGGGTGGCTTTCAAAGGCTGGCTGGCTTTTACGGTCATCGGCGATCTCGGCCAGCCGGACTGGGATTATCGTCCGATAATGGACGTGCCCGGTGAATCGGCATACGCCATCTCGGACCCCTATCATCCGCTGCCTTACGCCCAGCATGTGAAGGGCGAGTTGGGCAAAGAGGAAAATCCGTCGCACTTGTATATAATTCGGTTTCAAGGTGTTGATTAATGAAAAAAATAATCGTGTTTCTCATTGTGGTGGCGATTGTCCTGTACGGCGCGTACGAAGCGCTGATGTATTATGACAACAATTTCATATACGGCCGCATGCGCGAAACGCCGGCAGTCAGACCTCACGAAGAACCCATTTTCAATATGGAAGCCGGCATCGTTCCAGTCAGTGCCGGCGAGGCGATCTACCGCGCTACGCCTGGTAAGGATTTAACATCCCCATTGAATACAACAGAGCCATCGGTTATTGCCAGGGGCAAGGCGGTTTATCTGATATATTGCGCCCAATGCCACGGCTACAATTATGACGGCAACGGTACCGTCGGTCAAAGTTTTCATCCCCTGCCCACCGATTTGCGCGGTCCCGAGGTCCAAAATAAACCCGAAGGGAATTTATTCAAAACCGTCAGCTACGGTGAACCCGACAAGCGTCAACCGGCCCTGCAGACCACCGTTACGATCGATGACCGCTGGCACGTCATCGCATTCATAAAATCCCTCGGCCTGCGTTAATCGTCCACGGGAAAATTTGACGGGAGAATTATCTCTGCAATGCATGCAGACGGGTTCTCCCCGGCAGAGATCCCCGAAGGTTCTGCTGTCGCTGCGTTCAGAACATGCCTCATTTCAAACCCCCGCATAACGCGGAATTTACCTCAACACCCTCCGCTGCCGGCTGCGATCTTTGCGGCCTCCCGCTGCGAGCCGGAAGCCATCCGGCGAACCACGCCGACCGAACCTATCGTTTCTGCTGCCAGGGCTGCCGACAGGTATTCAGTATCCTGATCGAAGCCTCCGATGCAGGGGATCCGACCGGCTTCAGGCAAACCGAGCTGTTCAGGCAGTGTCAGGAATTGGGCATTATCCCGCGATCGGAAGCGGATCTGCTTTCATCCGGCTTAGGCGAACATCAAACCCGGGATTCCCGGACGTCCGGTTTCGAACAGCAGCAGCGTGCGACGGATTCATCAATTTCAGCGGAGAATGTTTTAGGTCTTAACCTGAAAATCGCCAACATGTGGTGCCCGGCATGCGCCTGGCTGATCGACG
Source organism: Desulfobacterales bacterium (assembly GCA_030066155.1). Classification (GTDB taxonomy): domain Bacteria; phylum Desulfobacterota; class Desulfobacteria; order Desulfobacterales; family JAFDCJ01; genus JAFDCJ01. The sequence continues at coordinate 2,938 of JASJCE010000352.1, forward strand.
AAAGCCTCAAAAAGACCCCCGGTGTCATCGATTCAACCTGTAATTTTTCCACCGACAGACTTCAGGTCAATTACAACCCGGTCAAAACCTCACCGGACCGAATTATCGGTGCCGTCAAGAAAATTGGCTACCGGGCGGCGGAGCCCGATGAAACCCGGGATGCGTTGGAACGACGCCGGGAATTTATTCGCTTCGCCGTATCTGCATTTCTGACGATGAACATCATGATGCTCTCTTACGGGCTGTACTCGGGATTTTTCACCGAATTCACCCGTGATACGATTCATAAACTGTCCTGGCCCGCCTTCATCATGGCCTCCGCGGTTATTGCATACGGCGGCTTTGATTTATTGAAAAAAGCCTGGTCAGGTCTGACCAACGCCGCTTTCAGCATGGAATCGCTGATCATCATCGGCTCATTGAGTGCGTATGTTTACAGTACGGTGAATCTGCTGGCCGGCAGTATCCACGTTTACTACGATACGGCGGCCATGCTGATCACGCTGGTTCTGTTGGGCAAAGCATTGGAGCGCCGCGCCAAAGGGCGGGTATTGGAAGGATTGGAGAATTTTTTCTCCCTGAGACCCGCTAAGGTTCGGATATGTAGTGATAAATATCCGGAAGGCCGCTATGTCAGCGCCGGACATCTGGCGCCAAAAGATATATTTCGAGTCGATGAAAATGAAATTGTCCCCGCCGACGGCCGGATCATCGCGGGCACCGGCACGGTGGACGAATCATCCCTGACCGGTGAACCGTTGCCGACCAGAAAGCGTCCGGGGGATACCCTGCGCAGCGGAACCAGCGTTATCAGCGGCACATTAAGAGCCCGGGCCCAAAAAGTGGGCGCTGATTCCACCCTGGGGCAGATGATTGCCATTATCGAAAAGACCTTGATGACCAAAACCCCCCTGGAAGGAAGAACCGACGTCATTTTGCAGTGGTTTGTCCCGGTCATTGTCGCATTGTCGGTCGGTACGGCTCTTATTTGTGTGTGGACCGGAATTTCAATGGAAGATGCAATTCTGAGGGCGGTGACGGTTCTGGTCATCTCTTGCCCGTGTGCTCTGGGCATCGCCATTCCATTGGCCCGGGTGGCCGGTATATCCATCGCCGGAAAAAAAGGACTTCTGGTCAGGGACTTTAAGGCCTTTGAACAGGCCGAAAATATTACCGCCGTTGTATTCGATAAAACCGGCACCATGACGACCGGAAAATGGAATTTACTAGAAACCGTCTGCCGAGAACCATTTACAGCCGATCAGGTACTGGCATTGGCCGCCGGTCTGGAAATAAGTTCGGAACATATTATCGGAATCGAAATTCTGCGCCTGGCTAAAGCACAGAACATCAAAATCCCTGCATTGACCGACATTCAGACCGAACCCAAGGGCGTCCGCGGTCGATTTGAAGACCAGGAGATAAAAATCGGTTCAGCTGAATTTCTGGCCGAGGAAATTGACATTGCAAAAGACCCGGCTGTCTCCTGGGATTTGAATGACAGCGGCAATCAATCGTATGTGTACCTGGGAGTCGATGGCAGTCTGGCGGCGACGTTTATTTTCGGCGATGAAGTCCGTCCCGATTCGCCGCAGACGGTAAAGCAACTCCAGGACCGCGGACTGCGGCTGGCGTTGATCTCCGGTGACGGCCAACATACCACCCGGGCCGTGGGCGACAGGATCGGTATTTCGACGGCGATTGGAGATCAAATGCCCGAGGACAAGTTACGTTTTATTGTTGAACGGCAGCAGCAGGGGCATCAGGTTGCCATGGTCGGTGACGGCATCAATGATGCGCCGGCCCTGGTGCAGGCCGATCTGTCAATTGCCGTTCATTCCGGAGGTCAGCTAACCAGAGAGGCGGCCGACATTACGCTGATGCGGGGCGAACCGTCTCAGCTCATAGAATTTTTCGATTTTGCCAGGCAGGTCAATAAAAAAATCCATCGCAATTTAATTTTCACCTACCTTTACAATGTTCTCGCGATCCCCATTGCCATGAGCGGCCTGCTCAACCCCCTGGTGGCGGTTATCGCCATGCTCCTGAGCAGTTTGAGCGTGACCGGCAACACCCTTATGCTGGTGCGCAAAAACACCTAAAATGTTTGCGTAGCAAAAATTAATTATTCCGCGAAACTGGGTCAGCGGTCCCCATCAGTTGTATCTTATAACTCCAGATTCGAAAAGGCTATGCGAAGGCGCGAAATAATTAGGGTGCAAACCCGCGATAATCCTGACCGGCTTTTACGGCAGGATACGCAGCATCAGTGAAGGGCATTGCGGATTCGATATCCTCAAGTGGTGCGGAGAATCCATGTTGGGCAACAAAAGCCCCATCTACCTGAACCAGTTTCATTTCACCTGCAGTCAGGTTCAGATAGTAAGCCGGCGCTTCGGTCCAGGCCCCGGTGTTGATATAGCGGATGCCATCCAACGTCATATCCTCCGGGAAGTGGGTGTGCCCGCAGGTAACCGCTTCGAATCCGTTGTCAGCAGCACATTTGACGGCATTCAAGGCGACATTTTTCCGCAGTACCCGGTAGAATGCTTTCCATTTTTTGGCATACTCTGCCACATGGACCGGTCTGGCCCCCATCCAGATTCTCAAATTGTGCATCAATTTAAAAACTTTGATGAACAGCCGGCTACGGGGCATGATATCATCGAAATTATCGCCGTGGGTAATCAACAGCCGCTTGCCGATGCTGTCAGATGATTTAAAAATAATGTCGCCGAAATTATCCGGCATATAACCATTGTCATGGTTGCCCCGTATCCAAACCACCTTTTGCCGGCAAGATATCTCTTTTAACAGATCGAGAACCTTTTGATCCGAATCCGCCATTTTGGCATAGGGGGAATCGATAATATCGCCGTTCATGATAAGGTCGCATTCGGCCGGAAGTTTTTCAATGAACCGTTCGAAAATACCGAATTGGAAATATGGGGATCCGATGTGTAAATCGCTGATGATAACCGCTTGCATAGAGTATATGTATTCGAACTGCCTTGATTGATTGAAAGAAAAAACGACTGAGATTAGAACCGAAAACCTAATTATAGCACATTTTGAGCGGGTGTCGAGAATACTGCTGGATTAAATGTGAGCAACGGATCATAAAATAGCCTGTTTGATCGAAATAGAAAATAACGAACGTCCAACATCGAACGTCCAACGTCCAACGTCGAATAATGATTCGATCAATCTTAAGAATTAAAAACTTGTTGTATCAGTATTGTTCCAACGCGTAATACCTTGACAATTCGACCCGACTGCCGCTTGACAAGCTTGGGCTCAATAACCTCTAAGATAGCTTGCCGCATGCTGTTATACATTCGTTAACTAAAATCGATAAAGCGCAGCGTCATCCACATTGGACGTTCGATGTTGGATGTTGGACGTTGGTCGTTCAATCTTTCTCAAATAGAACTGATTGAAGTTTCACGCTAGCAACCCTTCCGGTCTCCCGCAGCTTGAATTGCCCAAGCGGTTCACCCGCTGGCCATGGGTACCGCATAGGGTCCTTCCTCGATGTAGGCGATGCTCGGACGTTGACCCTCAAATCTGGGATGATTCATGGCATAGATCACCGCATTCTGAAACATAGCTGTCGCTTTTGCCTGATGTGACTCGAAATCAACGTCATCTCCAATAACATCATAGCCGCTTGGGCCCGGAATGATGTCATAGTGCTCTTTTGGAATCTGGGGCGAGCAATATATCAGGCCGTCCAACCCGACTTTGCGATAGGGCTTGCCCCACATTTCAGGTTCCCATTGGTCTTTGGTAAATATCCAGTCCGGATGCAGCAGGATATTGTTGTAGCCGTCGGGCCCCAGGATCTTGAACAGGTGAAGCAGGGTTTTGTACTCCTGGGAGCCGATGGGTTCAACATCGATATTATTGGCCAGCAATACAATCAATCCGCCTTTCCTGACGGCCGGCATGGCATTGACGGCCGCTTTAACGGCCTGATAATGATTGCGGCCGACATAACCGGCGTGGGTTAAAACGACGTCAAACGGCTTTAGCACCGGTATCATCACCGACTGCTTCAACGCGTTGAAGGCCGCCAGGTGGGCGGCCTCCAAGTCGCCGGCAAAAACACCGGTCATGCACAGGCGTTTGTCGAGATTAACGTTGACCACAAAATCGACGCCGACGGCCTTGGCAACCTCCAACGCCTCTTCGTGACAGGGATTTCCGTCTAGAATCAAATTGGTGGCCTTCGGGTCCTCCAGAACGTCGACACTGTGAAAATATTGGATTGTTTTGGTGTTGACCAGGGCCGGACAAACGCCTTTTCTTCCGCCGGAAGCCCCGGCCATGAAATGGCTTTCAACCAACCCGGTGACAATTTTGACATCCGATTCATAGAAGGTTTTGTTGAGATGGACCCGGGTGCCCCGTTTTGTCTGAGCTGCCAGGACCATATCTGCATCATTTTCGCAATCGTGATCCACAATTCGATAATGGCTTACCACTTCCGGTCCATACATGTAGATGCGCTCGTCATAGGTGCTGTGGCGGTGCATCCCATTGCCGATCACGATAACGATGTGTTCTCTCTTCACTCCGGTCTGCTCAATGAGCGCCAGCAAGGGCAGCAGCAGACCATTATCCCCTTTATAGGGTACTGGCCGGGTGATATCGCTAACCGTGATGCAGACCGTCAATGTGTTCGGCGGTTTACCCTTGGATTCGATAATCTCGGATATTGTTGGCGATCCGATCGGCTGTCTTAAGGCCTTCCGAACCGCCTCACGCGGATCGGCCAAGCACGCTGCCGTTTGCATCGTCAGTAACTCACAGCGTTTCGGAACCCGAATGTCGAGTAATTGCTCACCGAAATCCACCCCGATGGATTTCCAGTCCTGGATATCGGCACCCTTGATGATATCTAAAATTTCGTTACTCATCTTACACCCCGCTTTGTTCTGTTAACAGTTCGTTGTCTTTGGATTCCATTTTTGGTTTCAGGTTTCGGGTGTCAGCCCGCATTACTTGGGCTGCGGCACCGGATCCGGCACGCCGATCTGGCGCGGATCGACGACTTCGGGAACCTCGAAAAAATGATCGACCTGGTACATGATGTGATTGAGCGCAGCGTCAAGTTGCTCGCGATATGCCTCACATGCTTCCCGGGAAGCATTTTCCGGCACCCGGATCGACTGACTGCCAAACAGTGCCACGATCCGGGCGAAGGGCTTCGGTATGATGGTGCGGTCCCAGCTGTTCAGCTGCCAGAACCGGT
>JASJCE010000353.1 GCA_030066155.1 Desulfobacterales bacterium
TGTTCGATGCCCCCCATGGCGCGCTATGTGCCGCTCTGCTGCCGTATGTCATGGAGATCAATCTTGACGCCTTAAAAAAGCGGGCGCAGGACGCGGTCGTGCTCGAGCGCTACGACGAAATCGCCGGCATTATAACCGGTAGACCCCACGCTAAGGCATCCGAGGCAATCGAATGGATACAGGAATTATGTCTGCAACTGAAAGCGCCGCGCCTGGCCCACTATGGCATCGGAGAGGCCGATTTTCAAAATATTATTGCAAAATCCCAAAATTCCAGCAGCATGAAAGGCAACCCGATCGTGCTGACCGAAGCAGAACTGAGGTCTGTCTTGGATATGGCGCTATAGCAGGATGGAATGTCGACCCTCGTTTTAAACTTCGTATAGCTTGAATTGCAGCTTCTCTTATATTTGCTGTGAGCCCACCCGGATTGTAGTAAACTCCCTATCGATCACGCCCGATTTTCGGTCAAAAAATTGACATTTTTTGGCATTCATATCCGACTCCATCGCCGGGCGGACACCATATTATTATATAACCAACTGTTATTAATTACTTTTTAGAATTTTTCAGCAATTGGCATGATTGTTGAAGAGAAATTGTACAATTCGAAAGCATGGGCATCCGGCTAGTTTTCATGCATCGAATGTTCCGGAGAATCGTTCAACTCTGGATCACTCCTCCTTTCGTTGCCCCCGGGGCCTGACCCTCCCCGGGGGCATTACCTCCATTTTAGTTCCTAAGCGGATGACCTTTTGCGATGAGGTGAATTCAACAATGGCTTGCGTTTTGGAGTACGGCGAGAACATCGGGACACTGAGGAATATATTTCACGACCTGCATCAGGCAACAGTTTTTGCTAAACGTTTAATTGAATTAGCTGAAGAAGAATACACCTGCGTTGCCGAAAATAAATGGTTTTGCAAGGAAAAAAACGAGTATGTCGAGATCCAAGATTCTTAATTAATCCGCCCGAATAGCGCCAACGAGCGGCCCAGCGGGGACATTGCTCCAATATATCGCAAAGTATCCCTTATGGGCTGTTTTCCAGGGCAGAGCAGTCACCATATCTTTGTCGGCGTAACCCATACCCATTTAAATTTTAGCTAAAGTAATTCGGATACCGGCCGATATAGCGAGATAACAGTGTGCTGGCGGGCGCACTGTGATATATAATTCCTTAGGGTGAGGAGCGGTTCCATGGTGGAACCGCTCCTATTTTTTTTGCAGACGATGGCCCACCGATTAAAGCTATATTCCTTGATATTTATCCGAAAAAGATTATTTTGGTTTAAACAGGGAGACCAAAATATGTGTGGTCGTTTTGTTCAATTCAGCTCTTTACGAACCCTGGAATCTGTTTTTCCAATTGACTCAGCGGTGGACGACATCAGAGCGAGCTACAATATTGCCCCCACCCAGGAGGTTCTCGCCATTGTCCACCAAAATGAGCGGCGGCTTGAAAAGTTTCGCTGGGGCCTGGTGCCATCCTGGTCGAAGGACCTGAAATCCGCATCGAGACTGATCAATGCTCGCTCAGAAACCGCTTCTCAAAAACCGAGCTTTCGAACGGCTTTCAAACGTCGCAGGTGCCTGATCATCGCCGATGGATTCTATGAATGGCAGAGTGAGAAAGGTCGCAAACAGCCATACTTTATCTCATTACCGACGAGACAGCCTTTTGGATTTGCCGGATTATGGGAAACCTGGAAGCCCAAGGATGCTCCGGAAATTGCACCGACCTATCGATCCTGCACGGTTCTAACCACAGCCGCCAGTAAGTCAGTCGAATCCATTCACCATCGAATGCCAGTGATTCTCCAGCCTGAGGCCTATAATGCCTGGCTGGATCCGGACCTTCAGGATGTCGAACAACTGAACAAGATGTTGCAGCAGCATCACATCCGCGAAATGCAATATTACCCGGTTTCAAAAATGGTGAACCGGGCCCAAAACAATTCTGAAAGCTGTATTTCTCCCCTTGCTGAAAATTGACCAATTTTGAATTCGTTGCCGTTTATCGCCCATGGGCGCCGCCCGGCCTTGAACGAACGGATTAGGGTACCCCGGTTGCATCATATCCATTTCTGAATTTCCCCCCTTAAACCAGATTGGCGGAAAACGGAGAGCAACATCCGCTTTTTTGTCGGCTCGAGGTGTAACTTCAAATTTTGTTTTGTCTCAACATTTATTATTGCTAAATCAATGGAGTATAAATTTCGCTTCTGCACAGTTAAATAGGGTTGATACTGCCTCCGGACCCGGAATCGGTAAAACAACCATTCGATATATATTGCACCCAAGATAGCATGACAAAAAACAGTAAGGATGAAAAGTACAGCCAGATGTTTGGTCGGAAGCAACATTGTGCGGAACTGGCAAACGTCAACTATTGCATACCCGGCGTCATGTCACGCTGTAGTGCCGGGCTGATATGGCAGGATCAAAGACGATGCAAGTATGCCATCAAATCCACTGTGAGTGATCGCTGCATGCATTATATCACGTCGCTGAATGGGCATTGTGACAGTGTTGACGCCCAAAGAGGCCTCAACTGTGTAAACCGCATGGCGGAAAAGTAAGGATGCCGCGGCAGGCTTGCATGGTGGCCGCCGGGTAATTCAGATAAGCCTGACGTTGAATCGATATTTCAACAAAAAACCCCCTGAGAAACAGACAATCTTTCCCAGGGGGGATGAGAGTTACGATCATAGCAAATCACGTATTACTCTAGCAGCACATTCAGAATAGTCATAAACCAACCTTCGGTTATAAGCTATGACCAGTTATGGCGTTCGTTATAGAAACAGACGCAACGCCGACCAAACAACCTTTGGCAAAAATGGATGGAGATCAGCACCATCCATTTAAGGAGGGATGAAATTAAACTACACAATATATAGTGCTTTGTCAAGAAAAAAATCAACATATTGTATTTTTCCAGTCTCTTCCCGCATGTCGCGAAAGGACTCAGCGGTCTGTTTGTAATGGGTCCTTAATTTCGATCTCACCAAAAATCTTATATGAAACTGCAATAAAAAGCGAACCGCAGAATACCCGCCTGCCATGCGTTATCCACTGGATTATTTCATCCGGTAGTTTATCAACCAGATGCCGTATTTTGCCCTAAATGGGGATTAAGGCATTGCGGGCAGGTCGAACAAGAAATATCGAATGATGAAGTGTGGAATCCCTCTCCGAGGCGTTGGCGCTACAATCCCTAAGAGCCGGAGGCTTTGCTCTGACTATTTCAGATTAATAAAAATCGATCGAATACCTTACTTCGAAATTCATCATTCCTTGTTCATTATTCGTTATTCCCTTTTTCAGAGTTTCTCTTTTGATCAGCCTGGCCGTTCTTTCAGACGGCGCTTAGGGGCAATATTTGATGAAGTTGCTTCAAATTTAAAAATTCATGCTTAGTTTAGTCAGTAATTATATTTGCAGGGGTGGAAAAGTTCATGAATGTTAAATTGAAGCTGGTTCTCGGGTTGCTGATATGGTTGGCGCCGGCCGTTTATTCAAACGCCGAAGCTGCTCTGACTCAATTAGTCAACAAAATACGTCCGGCTGTGGTAACCATCGTCGTCTACGACGTCAACCAACAGGTTGCGAGCATCGGCAGCGGATTCTTTATCGATAAGCGTGGACATCTGATCACAAATTATCACGTACTGGACAAGAGTTACGCCGCGGACGTACGCACCCTGGACGGTGAAACCTATCCAATTAAACTGGTGGTTGCGGAAAACAAATCGGTTGATCTGGTGAAAGTCCTGGTGGATATACCCCGCGAAAAAATCAGACGGATTAAAGTAAGCAAAAAATTACCGGAGATTGCCGAAAAGGTACTGGTGGTCGGGAGCCCGATGGGCCTGGAGCACACCGTCAGTGAGGGTATTGTATCCTCAATCCGAAAAGTTCCATCAGTCGGCAAATTTTTTCAAATGTCCGCGCCAATTTCTCCGGGTTCGAGCGGCAGTCCGGTTATCAACACGAAGGGTCAGGTCATCGGCGTGGCAACATTTCAGTTCATTCGCGGCCAAAACCTGAATTTTGCGGTGGCCGGCGAATCAGTGCTTCGGCTCAAGCCCACCGGACCTGCCCTGGCCATATCCCGCTGGACATTCAACAATAGCTTGGAAAAACCCAAACTGGCCGAAGAATTATGCCGCAAGGGCTACAGCTTTTCCATAAATGGAGAAGCTCAGAAAGCGATTCAGTTCTTCAGGAAAGCAATTGAAAAGGATCCGACCAACAAAATGGCTTGGAACGGTTTAGGCTATTGTCATGTTGGTCTCGACAATCCCCAGGCAGCCATACAAGCTTATCAGCAAGCGATAAAAACGGATCCCACAGACGAAACCCTGCACTTTAACCTGGCAAACTACTACATTAAACTGGGAAGACAGCAGGATGCGATCAACTCGTACCGGGAGGTGATTGCGCTCAATCCGAACTCGGAAAACGCGTATTTCAGACTCGGTATTGTTTACAACGAAATCGGCCGTTTGGATGATGGTAAAACCGCCTTTGAAAATGTGATTCGATTGAATCCGGAAGCAGCATCCGCTTATTTCAATGTTGCCATTACATACGCCAAATTAGGCCACTACCACGAAGCAATTAAAGCCAACAAGCAAGTCCTGCGCATCAAACCCGATTTTGCTCCGGCTTACAACAATTTGGGACTGGTATACGGCAAGCTGGGTCAATCGTCTCAAGAGGTCAGCGCCTATAAAGAAGCCATACGGATTGATCCGGACAATATACCCGCCCATTTCAATCTGGGAGCCGCCCTGTTGCAAAAAGGCGATAAAACCGGCGCCCTCGACGAATACAAAATTCTTAAAAGCCTGGATAAAGAAACAGCTGATACTCTTTTTGACAAAATATACTATTAGTAACGATGGGATTTGATAAAGACTGCTACGATTTGCCGAACAGCAACGATCATTATTGTTTTGGCTGCAGTCCGGTGAACCCGTCCGGGCTTCAGATGAAATTTTCGGCCAACAACGATACCGTATTCTCCAGCATAACGATACCCGATCACCTCTGTGGGTGGAGTAACATCGCCCATGGCGGTGTTATCACCACCATCCTCGACGAAATCATGAGTTGGGCGGCCCTCCACTTTTTGAAACGCATCACCATGACCAAATCTATGAATATTGAATTCATCAAACCTGTCTATATCCGCAATTCATTAAATGCCGAAGGCAAAGTTCTCAAGCAAACCGGCAAACATGACGCCGTAATGAAAGGCATCCTTTACAATGAAAAAGGCGATGCCTGTGCCAAATCCACTGCTAATTTTGCCATTTTCTCACCCAAAGTCGCAAAGCGTTTCGGCATTGCCGACGACACTTCCTTGAAATTCTTCGAGGATGTTTTCGGTATAAAATAGCTGTTTCCTATATTCAATGACCAAAACTATTAGGAAGGATCCCTGCGGTTTAAAGGTGCCGCCAGTCCCGACAGCATCCGATCCAGTTCGAGAGCGGCGTCAAGTTGCTCCCGGACCGGATTGGCCGTGGTTCCCTCGAGCTCATCCGCCTTTTGCTTCATTTTTTCGAACGCGCGTCGGGTAACGCTTTCCGGGCTGGCAGCCAGCCGCACACACACCTGGAATAAAAAGAAGCTCAACAACAACACAATGCCGATGGTCCACAGCGCGTGTATAAAAAAATCAAAGGCCAGGTAGCTGCCCATCATAAATTGTTGGACGGTAATCCAGCCGGTGTATCCCAGAATGGCCAAGGCGGGGGCGTTGAACAGTATCTGCAGCAGCAGGCCTGACAGGCGCCGCGCCGAACGCTCCATTTCAGATTCCAGACTGGCACTCCAAAGACCTGCAAATTTGTCATGAAATGCATTTTCATCCGGCGCAACACTTCTAACCCCGCGCACGCTGCTGTCGAAACCACCACCAATCATGGATTCAGCTATATTCGGCCAATTGCTCATCGTTGCCAGGCGATAAGTTCTCAATCCGGCGCTGACTCTTTCATCAGTACCGGGGTCGGACATTGCTGATTTGGAGTTCTTGTAGTGTCGCCAGGCTGCAACCAGGCCGATTATCTGGCTAACCGGTCGACCGAATCGGAACAGGGCGGCGAGACCGGCACCAAATAACAGTAACCGGGTCCAGATGGCCGTCATCCATCCGATGGGACCGATCCATCGTTGAGCCAGTTTTTGATAGACCATCAGGTTGATTCCCAACAACTGGTGCGAGTCGTCTTTCTTCATGGCGGCGACAGCTTCCCGGTATGAAGTTTTTTCCGCTTCCCGGAATTGCTCCGAAGCGTCTGCCAGCGAACGACGGTTTCTGGCCAGCTCCCGGCTGACTTCCTGGAATACGAAATCCCTTATCGTCTCGGCATTATCAAGGCGTCTGTCCACCACGTATCCGGCACTGTTCATATTGCCGAATATCAATTGTTGCAGTTCCTCATATTGATCAAAATCGTGTTTCGGGCCGGCAGCGTCATCCCAATCCGGTTTTTGCAAATGGCTGCGGGCGGAAATACACAAAATCCGGTCGGCTGAAGTTTGCCAGCCATCCTGGAGGTACGCGGTAAAATCCGGCAGAATATGATGCTTCAATTCCAGCTCATCCTGCCGGTCGCACTTGTTGAGGACAACGATCAGGGATTCACCATTAAACTTCTGAATATACGGCACCAGAAAATCGACATGATCTTTCCTTTTGGGGTTTTCGGAGTCAAACACACACACCAGGATGTCCGACTGACCAATCGCTTCACGTACCAGCGCACCATGTGTTTCGTAAGCGGTGCTGTCCGTATCCGGCGTGTCGACCAGCATCACGTGTTCGAGCAGCGCCGAGCCGGGACTTGACTTGACTGCCACCGAGCCCGGGCCGAGAAGTTGGATTAACTGCTCGGCGTCCTGTTCACTGCTGCTGAAAGCAACGACCTGCTGCGTGGTCGGTCTCCGGCGGCCGGCAGGAGATAAACTATCGACACCGGACAGGGCATTTAACAGCGTGGACTTTCCCGCACCGCTGGGCCCGACGATGGTAACAACCAGTTTACGCTCAAAACGTTCGGCAATTGCATCGATCATCTCAATTGCGGAATGGCATTGTTTGATGTGCGGCACAGCCGGATGCCAGAGCGACAGACCGTCGAGGGTTTTCCCCAGCATGTTCAAGTCGTTTTTAAAGCCTTCAATCTTGCTGAGCGCCTTGAGGGCATTTAACTGTCGTGTCGATGTCATTATATTTCGTCCCGGCCGTGCAGGTCAGCAGCAATTCATCCGTGTGGTTGATTAGGTGATCTGCCTCGGCGCTTGTTCGGCGGGCACAACGAATCGTTCCACCGGTTATATTCTTCTGAAACAGTTTCTGTACGATTTTCGACTTATCTTTCAGCCAGGTTTGCAGCAACACCCGCAGCATGTCTTCAACTTGCTGACGGTCTGCCTTTTTCAACCCGGAAGTAAAAGGTATGGCAAACAGGGCATACAAATCCTTGGCCCCGAAAAGTCCGGCCAGTTTGACTTTGATGCCGGCCCCGCCTACCGGATCCCCGGTGGTCAACACATACGTCACCGCGACCGTCGCCGGCACCACATTCAGAGCGGCCCAGAAGGTCTGGCTAATTTTGCGCCTCAGATCCATCCGGCTGCGGAAATCATGTGCCAGTTGGTTGAGATCCGCTTCCATTTCCCGCGATATTCCCAGAATTTTATCTTTTCCCGCGAGAATCGTTTGCAGAACGGTTTTAAAATCGGTCGACATCAAACGCGCCTGCTCGGAATGGACCACGGCGTGGGCCTCGACCCGAAACGTCAGTGTCGATCCGTCACCGCTGCGCGTGATCAGTGGATTTTCCTTTTCGCCTTTATTTTTGCCGGCTCGAATCCGGTCGACGCGGTCGCTCATGCGGCGGGCGAGGCGATCCTGGGCCGAACAGTCGACAACCAGTTCCGAGCTGACCGTTTGCCGATGAAGGCCGGTAACGGCCGTTACCAGATCCTCATCCACCTTCTGGGCATAGTCATCCTTCGGGACCGCATCATCTTTTTCCGGCGACATCTGGTCTTTGGCCCAAACAGCGGCACCGAGCAGCATTTTAAGCGGAAATTCAATCACACTGCCGGTTTTACGCATCAGTTTGACATGGGTGGGATCTGTCTCGGCCCAGATTTG
>JASJCE010000354.1 GCA_030066155.1 Desulfobacterales bacterium
GGCCGGGTGTCCCGATTTGGCCTCGTGGCGTTTGCATCATCTTTGGATCAGATCGGACCCTTGACTAAGAATGTGAGCGACTGCTCCCGGATGATGAATATTATTTCCGGATATGATCAATCCGACTCCACTTCAGTGCCCCGGGACGTGCCGGATTATACGGCCGCCCTGAACGGAGATTTGCGGGGTGTCAAAATCGGCATACCGGATGAGTTCAGTACGGCCGAGGGACTGGACCCGGCCGTATTGTCCGCCGTCAATCAGGCGATCGACGTATTGGAAGACCGGGGGGCCCAACGGGTGAGGGTTTCGTTGCCCCATACCGAGTACGCTGTTGCCGTCTATTACGTCATTGCGCCTTCGGAAGCCAGTTCCAACCTGGCGCGCTATGACGGGGTCAAATACGGCTTTCGCAACACGGACAACCCCGACCTGATGAACATGTATCGCAGCACCCGCAGTGGCGGATTCGGCCCCGAGGTCCAGCGGCGCATTATCATCGGCACCTATTGTCTGTCAGCCGGATACTACGATGCATATTACGGAAAGGCATCCCAGGTCCGCACCCTGATCACGCAGGATTTCAAGCGGGCTTTCGAAGCCTGTGACGTCATCCTGAGCCCGGTGGCCCCGACCCCGGCCTTTAAAATCGGCGAAAAAGTGGATGATCCACTGACCATGTACCTGTCTGACATTTTTACATTATCGGCCAACCTGGCCGGCATTCCCGGAATGTCGGTGCCCTGCGGGTTTTCAGCGGAAGGTCTGCCGATCGGGTTGCAGATTATGGGATCTCACTTCAATGAGGAGATGATCTTGAAAGTGGGATTTGGCTTTGAGCGGGCAACGGCGTTTCATAAACGGAAACCAAATCTATAAAAAGCTGTAAACCAAAAAAAGCTATAAACCACGAAGGACACGAAGGAGCACGAAGATTGAAAGCGGATGGTTTTATAAAATCCTTCGTGTTCTTCGTGATCTTCATAGAGCAAACTATAAATTGGATCGACAAGCCCATAGTGGTCTGGTGTAATAAGCCGGAATATGCTTACTATAATAGTAATAGCTTCCTGATTTCTAACGGATCAAGAGGTGCATCATGGTAAATAAATTTACAGCAATCATTGAAAAAGATGGGGCATGGTATATTGCATATTGTCCCGAAATACCCGGTGCCAACGGTCAAGGCAAAACCATTGAAGAGGCCAAAGAAAGTTTGTCGGAAGCCATTGCTTTGATTTTAGAGGACCGACGGCAGGATGCCTTCCGCGGACTACCCGAAAGCGCGATCCGTGATGAGGTGCTTGTCTCTTGAAACGGCATGCACTTATGCGACACCTGCGGAAAAGTGGTTGTAATTTAAAACGCGAAGGCAGATCCCATTCGCTGTGGATTAATCCTTTGAACGGAGTCGTTGAGGCAATCCCGAGACATTCGGAAATTCCGGACAAACCAACCCGCAAAATCTGTAAACGGTTAGAAATTCCAGACGTTAAATCATAGTCTTGGATTTGAACGATAACGGAGGATTTCGACTTAGTAAGGGGGTCTTGCTATGGGTACGGTACAGCCGCAAGGTGAAAATTTGAGAAGGGCAGTCAAGTGGATTTCCGAGGAGCGAAAGTACGGCCCGGACAGAAAGCCGGTCAAATTGATTGAAGAAGCGTGTTTGAAATTTAATCTGACACCCGTGGATGCAGAGTATCTGGCCAGATTTGTCAAAGAGGAAGGGGGCTGAATTCAAAATAAAAAATGGATTTTAGGTCAATCTTAATCGCGGTTATAAACCGCTCCCACACACCAATGGGACAGGCTTTCTGCGGTTTGGAGGACAACCTACTTGTTACTTTGATTTGATTTGACCAAACCGGTGGACTGATTGGCCTTCAAAATTTGTCCCAAAATTACAACTCATCTGAAAAGACCCACAAATGTCTAAAATAAAAATTTTACCGGAAATCCTCTCCAATAAGATTGCTGCCGGCGAGGTGGTGGAGCGACCGGCTTCAGTGGTTAAGGAACTGGTTGAAAACTCGCTTGATGCCGGAAGCAGCCGGATCATGATCGATATTGCCCAGGGGGGGCGCTCCCTGATCCGGGTATCCGACAACGGCAGCGGTATGGGCCGCGACGACGCCTTGCTGGCCCTCGAGCGCTATGCCACCAGCAAAATATACAGGGACCGGGATCTGTTCAACATCCGGACCCTCGGTTTCAGGGGGGAGGCCCTGCCCAGCATCGCATCGGTCTCCCGCTTCCGTCTGACATCCCGGGAGGCGTCGGCCGATGCCGGCACCGAAATTCGGGTGGAGGGTGGCAAAATAAAAAATGTGACCGAGGCCGGTGCGCCGCGGGGCACCCTGGTGTCCGTCAGGCAACTGTTTTTCAATACGCCGGCCAGACGGAAATTTTTGAAAACCGTCGCCACCGAGATGGGCCACATTGCGGACCGCATATCCAGTATTGCCCTCGGTCACCCGGGTATCCAGTTCCGGTTGACGCACAATGACAAGATCGTCAAGGACTGGCCGGCGGCATCCTCGAACTTTGAGCGGGTTGTCGATGTGTTGGGGGGAGATCTGAAAACCGGTCTGCATGCTCTCCAATATAAATCCGACGGCATTTCCCTGTCCGGCTGGATATCTTCGCCCCGGGCCCACCGCCGCACCGCCCGGGCGATCTACATTTACGTTAACGGCCGCTCCGTGCGGGATCGAATGGTGCAGCATGCCTTGTTCGAAGGCTATGCCCAGCGCCTGGTTAAAGGACAATTTCCCCTGGCCGTGATATTCATCGAGGTGCCGTTTGACGAAGTGGATGTCAACGTCCATCCCACCAAAAGCGAGGTACGCTTTGCCCGCCAGAAAGCCGTGCACGAAGCCGTCAGGCGAGCCGTGGCGCAAACCCTGTATGAGACCGATCGCACCGGATGGGGGGCGGAGGGGGGACAAAAAGGCGATGCGCATGACGCTGAGACCCGCGCAGCTCAGCAGGTTGCGGAAACAAACCGGACAGATTTCGGATTTGGCATTTCGGATTTGGGATTTAAAAAGGGGAATTCCGGATTTAATTATGGGGAAAAGGATAGCCGGCATGAGTCATTTGAAGAATTCGAGTATCTTCCGCCGCAGACCCAATCCCGCGACGCGCAACCTACACCCCGTACCCGGCAACCCGGAACGCCTACCCTGCTCCCCGAATCTCACCCCGCACCCCGCACCTCACAACCGGACTCTCCCTCTGTTCAGGCCGAGATCTGGCAGAAAAAACGCTTCGGCAGCCTGCGGGTGATCGGGCAGCTGCACAACACCTACATCGTCTGCGAGGCGGATGCAGGCCTGATATTGATCGATCAGCACGCGGCCCACGAACGCATTCTTTTTGAATCGCTCAGCGCCCGGTCAGCTGATCGCAAGCCGTCGGCGCAGCGACTGCTGGTGCCGGAAACCGTGGAGCTCGGGTTTCGGGAAGCCGGCGTGCTGGAGAGCCTCATTCCCGAGTTGAACGAGCTCGGCCTGGAGATCGATCACTTCGGCGGCAATACGTTTGTCGTCAAATCCGTGCCGGGCCTGTTGGCCGGGCGCGAAATCAGACCATTGATCACGGAAATCGTCGAGACGGTGGCGGCGGTGGGCGCGGCACCCGGACTTGATCGGGCGCTTGAAAGCTGCCGCATGGTCATGGCCTGTCACGGCGCCATCCGGGCCAACCAGGCCCTGAACGACCAGCAGATCAGGGGCCTGCTGGATCAACTCGACGGCTGCCACAATCCCTCCCACTGCCCCCACGGCCGACCCACCTGGCTGCGCTGGGAGATCAGGGAGCTGGAGAAATTGTTCAAGCGGATTGTTTGAAAAAGCATCGTTATTCGTTATTTGTTATTAGTTATTGGATCCTGGATACTCGATCCTGGATACTCGATGCTGGATGCTGGATGCTGGATGCTGGATACTGGATGCTGGATACTGGATGCTGGATGCTGGATACTCGATGAATGACGAATGATGGAATTACGTTTCGGAAGTGCTTTAAGAGATGATTTCAAACAATTTTGGCTAAAGATTACCAGAGAAATAATTTATAGAGTCAAGATTCTTTCGATCGATGAAAAAGCGGTTTTGTTGGCCGGAAATATCCTTGCTGGATTGCGTAAAACAGGCGAGACGGTCGGCTTAGAAGATGTTTTGATTGCCTCCTCAGCACTTGCAAATCAACACACTGTGGTTACAGCCAATACGCGTCACTTTTCAAGAATAACGGGTCTGCAAATTGAGAATTGGCTCGAATGGGTTGAATCGTAAATCTACAATTATTTTGTAAAAATATATTGCAATATTGAAAGATTATTCCCTCTTAAAATTCTATTGGAATTTCAATTTGACAAATCCTTTTCCTTACCATATTGTGTTTTTGTAAGGAAGTTCAGGAGGTAAGGAATTATGCAATCTGTGATTACTTCAAAATTTCAAACAACAATACCCAAAGCAGTGCGCGATCGCCTCAAGCTTTCTATTCACGATACCTTAGAATGGAAAATAGACAAGGGAAAAATAGTTATTTTACCGGTTCAAAAGGAATTTCTCAAACACAGAAATCGAATTAAAACCGGTCCCGGCAAAATTGAGGATGACATCCACCGGGCCCGCCAGCAAAGGATAAAGAAATACCGGTGATAAAGCTTATTGTCGACACCAACGCGCTAATTTCTTTTGTCACAGACCGAAATCCAGCCCAACAGGACAAAATTACCGAAGTGATGGATGGTGCAGCTCAATTAAAGCTTGGAGTGCTCTGCCCTCAAAATGTGCTGACCGAGTTCATTTATGTGATGGACACGGTGTATTCTACACCCAAAGCCAATATAAGGGACATCATACAGGATTTCGTCAAATTGCCGGGTGTTGAAATTGTTCATGAAATTAGCCTGAAAACACTATTTAAATTCTGGCCTGCAAAAGTGCCTGATTATGGGGATGCAATCATCGCGGCGGTTTGCAAGGATACCAGAGGATCTTCGGTAGCCACGTTTGATCGAAAGTTTCGTGCCAAGTTGAAGAAGCTGAACCTTTCTGTGTATTCCTTCGACGATGGCCACGTTTAGGCAAAAAGAAATTACTAATTTTTTCGCGGTGCCCGACCGGATTTTGGGCTCATGATTATGATTAGGCGCAATGTTAAAATCGGTGTTCACATTCCACTAAATAAATCGGTGAAAAAATTATAAAAAACCCTTGACTTCCTGTCTTTTCCATTCTATGATTCTTTCAAATGCCTGCGTTTGCGTGAAAAAGATGAAATATATTAGGCTATTAGGTGGGGCAGGGGCCCCACAGCGTAGACGCAGCTATAATCCTGCATGGAAAGGAGGTGCTAAACCAAGTTCTGCAAGGCAGACCGAAATTTAAATTATTAGGCTAATTTAAATTTTTTATCAGGCAAAAAATCAATTAAAATTCCGTCAAGGAGGAAAAATTAGATGAAGAAATTAACGATACTTATCGCAGCTCTCGCGCTGGTATGCTTCAGCGTACCGGCCATGGCCGTGGACTGGAACTTCTACGGCAACGCCCGTGTCGCAACCTTCTATGAGTCCCGCGACTTCGGTGACGGGTTGAATGCAGCCGGAACCGACGACGAAGATCAAGATCTGCAGTGGGATCTCCAAGGTAACAGCCGAATCGGCGCCACCATCAAGGCCGAAAACGTCAACGCCCGCTTCGAGTTCGGCGTCACAGAAAGCGATGTGACCTCACGCCGGATCTTCGGTGTCTGGAACTTCGGCGCCGGCAAACTGAAAGTCGGTAAAGATTACACCCCGATTACGACGTTTGTTTCCGGTCAGGTATTCAACGGCGACGACGGTTTGCTCGACACCGGTAACATTTATGGTCGCCGCAAGGCCCAGATCGGTTTTGAGTTCGGCCGTTTCCAAGTCGCTCTGATTAATCCGTCCAGCGGATTTATCCGCGGGTTGTCCACAACCGCAACAACCATCATCACGGTCCCGGGAGTTGCGGGACAGCCTGACATCGATATTCCCACGGCAGTTGCAACCGAAACCAACGGCGATATCGATGAGATTCTGCCGAAACTGGAAGCCCGATTTGGCATGGGCTTTGACACCTGGAACTTCAATGTCTTCGGCGGCGCCCAGTACTTCTCGATTGAAGATGTCGAGTCGTTGGAAGACCCCGGCAGCACGGATGATCTCGATGTTACCTCCTGGTGTATCGGCGGCGACGCCGGCGTCAACTTTGCCGCCTTCTACATCAAGGCCGGGTTGAGCTACGGCCAGAACATCGGCGATGCCGGCTGGAGCGGCGACGGCCCCTACGACAGCTACCAGGGCGGCTTTGCGATGTGGGACGGCGATGACGACACCAATGAAACCTACACCTTCCAGGGCCTGCTCGTTGCCGGTTATAAAATGAGCGACATGCTGAGCTTTGAAGCCGGCGGCGGTTACCGTCACGACCGCACCGACGAAGGTATCGATCGCGACACCAAACCCTGGTCTGTTTATCTGCAGTCAAGTATTCAAATGGCACCGGGCGTCTTCGTCATCCCTGAAGTTGGATACTACGACCTCGACAACGCTCCGAATGACGATGAAGCCGGCAGCGTTTTCTACATCGGTGGTAAATGGCAGATTAATTTCTAAGCATTCCGTAAGCGCTTAGATTGGTTTAACCTACCGGGGCCTTCGGGCCCCGGTTTTTTTATGCCAACGTGCGTTGTCTAACGATCCCTTGCCGAGAGATCTAATATGATTTCCCCTCAGTAAATTGGCGAAAAAACTTAAAAATCCTTGACTAAAGGTGTTTTCCATTCTATGATTTTTATAGTTGTCTGTATCCGCAAAAAAAAGATGAAATGTATTAGGCTATCAGGCGGGGCGTTGCCCCAAATCGCGGATGCGGTAAGAACGCTGCCGGGAAAGGAGGTGTAAACTTCAGTTTTGTTAAGGCAAACTAAATTTAAATTATTAGGCTAATTTAAATTTTTATCAGGCAAAAAAATCAATTAAAATTCCGTCAAGGAGGACAATTTAGATGAAGAAATTTACGATATTTATCGCAGTACTCGGGCTGGTATGCTTCAGCGTACCGGCCATGGCCGTGGATTGGAACTTCTACGGCAACGCCCGTGTCGCGACCTTCTACGAGTCCCGCGACTTCGGTGACGGCTTGAATGAAGCCGGAACCGACGACGAAGACCAAGATCTGCAGTGGGATCTGCAGG
>JASJCE010000355.1 GCA_030066155.1 Desulfobacterales bacterium
GAACGACAACATCATACCAATCATCGTTAAACCCAGTTTCTTTTGCATACCTTTCTCCTTTCTGTTTGGGGAAACCATTTACAACTCCGAATTGGGGGCAAAGCCCCGGCCGATAAGTACAACAAAAGCTATTTGGTTTTTGCGAGCAGAATACCCGGTTCTCGGCTGCCGAACAATCCCTGCGGCCGAAAAATCAAAATCAAAATGAGAATCAACGCCATCATGATTTCACCGATTCCGTATACACTCAAGGTTTCCTCCAGGGGACGGAAGATCTCCGTTAGCAATGTAAAAATAATCGCTGCAACAAAAGCCCCGCTGATGCTGCCCGTTCCGCCTACGACGACCATCACGACAATATTGAATGCCAGAATCAGTGAGAAAGATGAGGGCGTGATAGCGGTCACCAGATGCGCCCACAGGCCGCCGGCTACCCCGGCGAAGAAGGCCCCGATGACAAGCGCCGTTACCCGCGTTTTGAACAGGTTGACGCCGAGGCACTGGGCGGCCGTCTCATCCTCCCGAACCGACAGCATGCGGCGTCCGTAGGAGGAAAATTTTACTTTCCAGCTGACGTAGACGGTAACCACAAGCCACGGGTAAACCCACCATAAATTGGTCAGAGCCGGCAGTCCGTTTAACCCGAGCGGACCGCGGGTGACGCTCTCCCAGTTTGATATCAGAACCTGGACAATGATCAGAAAACCCATGGTTGCAACCGCCAGATAATGGCCCCGCAACCGAAGAACGGGCAGGCCGACACACACCGCCGTGAGCCCGGCGCATATACCGCCGACAATCAGGGCCGGTAAGAAAGACAGCTCGAGGCTGGCCAGCCACTGGGGCAATTCCAGGAACATGGATTTGCGACCCGCCGGAAATGTCAGAATCGCCGTTACATAGCCACCGATCGCCATGAAGCCGGGGTGTCCCAGAGAAAAAAGACCGGTGAAACCGTTGGTAACGTTCAGACTGACGGCTAGAATGATATAAATGCCCACAAAATTTATAATGGACAGAATATATTCATCAAGCATTTGCCGTGCAAGCGCGATGAATCCAACTCCCAGGAAAATGAGGACCATAAAAATCAGTCGTTGTCGATTCCCGTTCATCCGGAATGCCCCTCCGGTTTTTTACCGAGAATCCCATTCGGTAAAATTAACAGAATCAAAATGAGGGTTGAAAATACAAAAGCATCCCGAAACGCCGAATAGATCGGCGGCAGCAACCCCACGAAGAGCACTTCCGACAGTCCCAGCACAAAACCGCCCAGTATCGCTCCCGGAATGGATCCCACACCCCCAATGACTGCAGCGACGAAGGATTTGAGGCCCGGTACAAAACCGAGCAACGGATCGATCTGGCCGAATTTGCCGCCCCACATTAAACCGGCAATGCCGGCCAACGCACTGCCCATGGCAAAGGTTGCCATGATGATACGGTTAATATTAATCCCCATCAGGCGTGCCACATCGATATTTTCGGCCGTCGCACGCATCGCCATTCCAAGCCGGGTTTTATTGACCAGTAAAATAATTCCGCACATCAAGGACAGGGCGCTGATCATAATGACGAGGTCGACTACTCGAAAGCTGACACCACCGACCTGGATAACCTGCTGCAGGTAATCGGGGAACGTAAAGTTGCGGGGCTGGGCGGTCAAGAATAATACCCCAAGATTCTGTAGCATGATCGATACGGCCAGCGAGGCAATAAATCCGGTCACCTGGGGGGCTCCGCGCATGGGCCGGAAGGCGCATTTTTCAATCAAGATTCCCATAATCCCGCCGGCGCACAAGACCATCAGAGCAACCAGCGGGAATGGCGCTTTCACCACCTGCAGCAGCCCGAGGGTGCAAAAAGCCCCAATCATAACGACATCGCCATGTGCAAAATTAATCAGGCGGATAATTCCATAGATCATGGAAAAGCCGATCGCGACCATGGCATACATGCTGCCCAGGATAAGTCCGTTGATAATCTGCTGTAGAATATAGACCGTATTCATTCTTTAAAATCCGCAATCCGCAATCCAAAATCCGCAATCATATTCAGATTCCGCCCAAGTACGCCCTTCTAACCTCATGGTTATCAGCCAACTCCGCGCTGGAACCCGAGAGGGTAACGCGCCCGTTTTCCAGAACATAGGCGCGGTCTGCATACTCCAGGGCCATAACTGCATTTTGTTCGACCAGCAGAATCGTCACTCCCTCGGTTTTGATTTGCTGCAGTACGTTAAATAAATTTTCGACAATAATCGGCCCGAGTCCCAAAGACGGTTCATCCAGAATCAGCAGTCGGGGACGGCTCATCAGGGCGCGGCCGACGGCCAGCATCTCCTGTTCGCCGCCTGACAGGCTGCCGCCGGACTGGTTGGCGCGTTCTCCCAGAATCGGGAATATGTCGCATACGCTCCGGTAGTCCGCAGCGATTGCCTGCTTGTCGCGCCTCAGATATGCGCCAACCAGCAGGTTTTCTTTCACGCTGAGCTCGCCAAATATGCCTCTGCCCTCCGGACAGTGGGAAATTCCCAGTTCGACAATTTGTTCGGCCGACATCCGGCTGATATCGGTTTTTTGCTTGGTTCTGTCGACACGATAAAAAATGTGGCCGTTTTTCGCACGCAATAACCCGGATATGGTGCGGAGCATCGACGTCTTGCCGGCACCATTGGCGCCAATCAATGCCACGATTTCGCCCTGTTTGACCTGCAGGCTGACGCCCTGCAGGACATATGTCTGGTCGCGGTAAACATGGATATCATCTATTTCAAGCATGCTGTTTTTCCCTGGCGGATTTGCCCAGATACGCTTCGATGACCTGTGAATTTCGACGGACTTCGTCCGGCGGGCCGTAGGCCAGCATATGGCCCTGGTCGATTACCTGGATCTTCTGGCATATATTCATGATCAACTTCATGTCATGTTCAACCAGAAAAATAGTCAGCCCCTGGGACCGGTGAATATCCTGAAGAACGTTTTGGAGCTCATCCGTCTCGCTGGGATTTAGACCGGCGGATGGCTCATCGAGTAACAGCAATTTGGGACGCGTTGCAATGGCTCTCGCAATTTCGACCCGTCGCTGCAGACCGTAGGGTAAATTGCCGGTAGCGGTATCCCTGATGGCGGCCAGATCGAATAGCTCCAGATATTCGTCTGCTTTGCGCTCCATTTCCAGCTCCGACCGTCGATACGCGGGGGTGTGAAAAAGGGTCGGCCAGAATCCTTTCCCCAGACGCATGTCAAACGCAACCTTGATATTGTCGCTGACTGACAATTCTTTGAACAGCCGGATGTTTTGAAAGGTTCGAGCGATTCCCAGATATGTATTTTCATCCGGCCGGCGACCGGTGATATTCATTCCATCAAAGAAAACTTGTCCGCGACTTGGCCTCAATACGCCGGAGAGTAAGTTAAACACCGTCGTTTTGCCTGCCCCGTTGGGTCCGATCAGGCCTACCAGTTCCCCGGAGTGGATTCGGATGTTAAACCCGTCCAGGGCCACAATCCCGCCAAATCTTTTTGACAGGTCTTTAACCTGCAGCAGTATCGATTTACCGGAGGGCACCGCAGTGCTCCTTTCTTTGATCCGAATTTGGCGGAAAACCCACTATGAGACTTTACATAGCTAAAATTAAAAAATGGTTGGACGTTCGTTATTTTACTTGCAGCGCTTCCAACTCCGCCAGAAATTCAGCTGTGGTGCGCTGACGGCAATACCCTTTGATGTGTCCGAGGGACGTCTCATGCCGTTCCGGGCTGTGGGTGCAACAGGCGTCGGTGATCAACGTCACGAGGTAACCCAGATCGCAAGCATCGCGCACCGCGGAGCTGATGCACTGGTCGGTTAGCAGGCCGCTGACAATTAGAAATTCTATCCCCAGGTTACCGAGAATGTAATGTATATTGGTTGACATGAAGACACTCGAGGATGTTTTCGGAAACCGGATTTCGTCATCGAGCGGCTTAATCTCATCCAGCACCTGGCTGTCCCAGGAGCCTTTAGGCACATTAAATCCAGTTATCTTATAATCCAGGCTGCGGTCGCGTCCATCCTGTGTCAGACTTTCGATGGTGGTATACAAGACCTCGATGCCGTTGTGGCGACAGGCCTTCTGCAGCTGCTGCATGTTGGGTATCGTCACAGTTTTCAACTGCTCAAAGAAATAGTCGTACTTATTCCGGGCCTGCTCCGGAGTCAAGCCTTCATCCCGGTATTCCCCGCCGTCCGGCCGGGCATTGTAATTCTGCACATCGATATACAGCAAAGCAGATCGCTGCGGCACAACCGGAATTTCTCTGCTTAACGTTTCGATCATCTGAATCTCCTAATAGCGTTCTGCTAACAGCGCCACTTCTTCCTCGAGGGTTAAGTCTTTGAGGTTGTCCCATTCATTCTGACGTACGGCTATGTAAGACTTGGCCAATTCTGGGCCCAGAGCATCCAGCAGCACCCTATCCTGGCGCAGAGCATCGATGGCCTCACCCAGATTCCGAGGCAGCAGATCGATACCGCGGTTTTTGCGCTGATCTTCGGGAATCAAGCCCGGGTCCTGGTCGACTTCCTGGGGTAGATTCAGGTTGCGCTGCAGTCCGTCGAGCCCGGCTGCGATAACTGCACCCAGGGCAATGAAGGGATTGGCGGTCGCATCCACGGTTTTTAATTCAAAGCGGCTGGCCCGGGTGCCAGCTTTATTTTTGCAGACGCGAATGGCTGCCTCGCGGTTCTGATGCCCCCAGGACCGGAAAGCACCGGCCCAAAAGTGGGGGCGAATGCGGCGATAGGAGGTTTTGCTGGGAATGGTAATCGCCGCCAGAGCCGGCAAATGTTCCAGTATGCCGGCAATAAATGCCCCTGCCTCGGCACTGATACCGGTGGGCTGTTGATCATCGCCGCTGATGTTTTCACCGTTGCGCCACAGGCTGAAATTGAGATGGCATCCCGAACCGGCTTTGTCTTCGAACAGCTTGGGCAGGAAGGAGGCTATCAGTCGGTGCCGCGTGGCCACGCCGCGGACGGTCTCGCGATAGATGACTTGCCGATCGGCAGCTTGGGCGGCATCGGCATACCGGATGTTGACCTCCTGCTGTCCGGGCCCCGATTCGGGGTAATAGCCTTCGACCTCCAAACCTTGCGAGATCAAGGCCTCTGCCAGGTCATGGATGTATTCTTGATGAATATTCATCGAGCCGGTGGCCGAAAATACCGTATCATCAGACGGGATCAGTTTGCCTGCAGCATCTTTGTCAAGCAGAAAGAATTCGTTTTCAAAAACGGCATTTAAAATCAGGCTCTGTTCCTCGAGGTGTCGGACCTGCCGCTTCAGAAAACCTCTGGGACAATGTTCCCAAATTGTGCCTTTTTCGCTAATGACCATATCGCTGATAACCTGGGCCTGACCTTGGGCGAAGGGCAGCATGGTCAAGGTGGACCAGTCGGGCATCAGGCGCACTTCCCCCACCGGTCCGAGACCGGTTTCGGGCACCACACTGTCATACATCACCGGTAGGGCCATCTGGGCCATGGTAATACCAACACCGTTGTCGATATATTCTTCCAGATAGTCGACGTGAGCCGCTTTGGCGCGAATTACGTTGGCATTGTCACACCATAGGATCCGCACGAAGTTAATGCCCGCATCTTTCAGTCGTTGCTTCAGTTCTTCCGGCATGATCTTCCTTTCGGAGTCTGGCATATTGCTTTATGAAACGACTTCATATCAAATACCAAATGCGTCGATTTTCGGCGGCGAACCATGTATTTTCAACAGGGTATTGTTGGAAAGAAGCGACCAACGGGCTCGATCAAATTCTTGGTAATCGATTGGTTCTGAACAGATCACAAGGCCACTAGCTGTTGGGTAGTAGTACAGGGTGAAATGGCTTTCGTATTGTCGGTAACATCTTAACGCGTATAGATCCCTGCCGTTACTAAGAATGAAATTGATAGAATTGTAGTCCACCGTCAAAGAAGATACGGCATCCAGGATTGCTGCCGTGATGGTCTGGTCCGCTTGCATTTCGCGTATCTTGGTGAGCAGATACTGGAAAAAATGTTCGGAATCCGAGTTGTCCGAAGTCAACACCAGGTACGGATCCCGGGGTAAGGTATTGGCCTGATAAATGGTTCCATTATGGATTATTGCCCAGCCATTATGTAAAAACGGGTGCGCATTGGACAACGTAATGGGAATTGTTGGACTGGCTTTGCGCAGATGACACAGCAAAATATCGGGTTGATCCGGTAACGATTCAAGCGCCCGTCGAAAACCAGGTGATTGGTAGGCCGAACCCAGTTGGCGCACGTAGGGCACCATTGCGGACTGTTGACTATTGGAGACGGTCATGCCCCAGCCGTCCTTATGACCGGGCTTTATGTTTTCGACCGGCGGTATATTTCCGGTATCCGCCTGTCGGCTAAAGGCGATTACGATCTCGCGCCAGCCATCCTCATGACCATATATTCCCAGTAATCTGCACATTCCCCGCTGCCTCTGCCTCCAATCTGCGCCACCTGCCACTTGATTTTTAAGTCAACAGAGGATTGTATTAAACAATAAAATGAGTAGAGTCAATCAAATCTCAGATTTCATAATGAGGTTGGATCAAACTCTAATCCGGTTTTCCGCCGACATCGTAAACCTCGAATTGAGCCGGAGAGGCGAGGATGTCTTTGAGTTCGGCTTCATTGGCTGCCCGCTCATCGCTTTCCTCCCACCGGATCCAATCCTCGACTGTCTGCCATGTGGATACAACGGTTATCCGGTTAGGGTCGTAATGGTTGACCCATGTTTCACCTGAGATGTGGCCGGACTGATTCATGGCAGCGTGTCTGAACCTGCGCAACAGTTCGAACGCCTGTTCGGTACAGTTTTCTTTAAATTGTCTTTTGATTAATATCTTGACAGCCATTTTGACCTCCATCGTTTGAAATCTGTGGCGCCTAAATCAGAAAAAAAATTCTAAGCGTGAATTGCCGAATTGCAAGCTCTGATGACACTTCGCGTACTCTGTCACCGGCCAGATTCCGTTTAAACCTAAAGCAAATCCAACTCGCCTGTCAAACAATAATCTGTTGTCATTCGCCAGCGGCAATTTTTACAGCACTGGCGCGAATCAACATTTAATCGAAGATGTCAGTCTGATGTTGATTCTCCGCGACTCAGTTTTCAAGCCATATCAGAATAATCAGCTGCGCGGTTAAACAGGGGCATAGAGCCGGCC
>JASJCE010000030.1 GCA_030066155.1 Desulfobacterales bacterium
AGGACATATCCAGTTCACCGTTTTCGCCGACGATAAAATCAATTCGATCCCCACCGTGCTTGGGTGCCGTAATCGTTTTTAGACCAGACAAATCAATCTTACCGCCTGCTAATGCCTTTATTTGCTGAATACAGTAGTCTCCGCCGTTGTCATTAAATCCGGCATCGATGATATCAACTGAAGATAGATCCAATAGGGAACCGTCGCCTTCGGCTCGAAGCAGCGTAAAATTGAAGATGTCCGTTCGATAGTTGTTGGAAAAATACCAAATGCCGGGGGAAGCATATGTCACCGCTTGATCACCATTCACATGGAAGTTGCCGCCGCTGATTACATCGATTAACACTTGCTCTGCCGTTTGTAAGGAGGGCATCGTCAGGACACCGGCGTCTTGTACAACAAAACGGGTTGCGCCACGACCGACAGAAGTAAGTGCTTCAAGCGACGCCAAATCAATACTCGAGTTGCCGCTGTTGATGAAATCAATTCGATCTCCGTAGTGTTTGGGCGCCTGCACTGATTTCAACCCGGATAGGTCTATGGTACCCGCAGTTGAAGCACTGATTTGTTGAACACAATAGTCTCCGCCATTATCATTAAATCCCGCATCAATGCTTTGAATGGAAGACAGATCGAGCATAGATCCGGTGCCGTCGGCATTGAATAGCGTAAAATAATACGTTTCAGTTCGATAATTGTTGGAAAAGTACCAGATCCCCGGCGAAGCGTAGGCCACCGGGTCGCTACCATTGACAGAAAGTTTGCCGCCGCTGTTCACCACGAAAAGAACCTGGCTGGCTGTTTGAAGAGCGGGCATCGTCATACTCCCCGATTCGTTCACTTCAAATCGGGTCACACCGCGGCCGGCACTGTTTAGTGTTTCCAGTGCGCTCAAATCAATCTCCGATGTCCCGTTGCTGATCAGGTCTATTCGATCGCCGTAGTGTTTCGGTGCCTCGATCGTAGTAGCGCCGGAAAGGTCGATCGTACCGCCGGTTGAAGCTATGATTTGCTGAATGCAGTAGTCCCCGCCATTGTCATTGAATCCTGCATCAATGCTCTCAATGGATGAAAGATCCAAATCGGTATCAATTCCATCCGCGGTGAACAGCGGAAAATAATAGGTGTCCGTTCTGTAGTTGTTGGAAAAATACCAGAGACCATGGGAGTGGTATACCCGATTGTTCGATGGATCACCCGAGCCAATCCGTAAACTGGCGCCATTTTCACCCCAGATTCTTGCGCGGTCGCCAAGCAAATTAAAGGGAGTGCTCGAAAAGGTGCCACTATTAGCGTTGATGATTCCGTATATATTGGCATCATTACTGACTGTCAAACTTGTACCGGACAATATATTCAGCCGACTATCGTTCCCGGAGTCGCTTCCAAGGTCAATTTTATTGATTTCACAATCCGAGGTATCCATATTGACTGTGAAGCCGGGGGGGATAATAACATTAAATTCAATCGTGGCAAAGTTGCAGGGAACGATATCCAGACTCCAGTTTTTTGGATCGGCGTAACTTCCCCCGCTCCCGCTTCCGGTCCAGGTGTTTATTTGCTCTACCGCTTGAACTGTCCCAAAATTCAAGAACAGCAAGATCACCCCTATTGTTAATGCAAGTACCTTTCTCATTTTTTTTCTGCCTCCCCTTTTGATTACCCGTTACGACCAACCAAGCGACCGCCTTCTAAAATGCGAAATTCACCTCCTCCTCCATTCGATTTGTGTTTATTTACATTTTTCAGATTGGAATATAGTGAATTCACAAATTACCCACGAATTTGATTTCATTGCAAAAATTCAGGGCTATGTAAGGCCCTGCGGAAAAATAAAGATAAGAAGGTGCCTCTTTGAAGTGGAAGAATCGAGAATGGTGAATTATTTATCGGTTTTGGCTTCAGCCCAGCCTATGGAAGCACCCATTAAGGCAAACGAGGTAACCCTATTAACCAAAGGGGATGGTGTTGTCAAGTATATTTTTTTATCGGACGGCACCCGATTTGATTAAGATAGCATCATAGAATTTTTTTCTTTTTGGGCCAATATTGCCTGGGGGATGTGGCAGGTCATCAAATGAATTTGCGCCACCGGCAGCACAGCCGGCTCGGTTTGTTCTCAGATTGGGCCAATTTTACTGGGACAGCGGAGCGGGTATGGAAGCGGCAGCCCGATGGCGAATTTTTGGCGCTGGGAATGGTTCCCTCGAGTCGGATCAGTTTTTTGCGTTTGGTTTGGATCGGTGCTGGAAACCGCAGAGAGCAGCGCTCTAGTGTACGGATGATACAGCGGATGGAAGATGTTTTCGATATGGCCGATCTCGCATAATTTGCCCAGATACATGACCCCGACCCTGTCAGCCACATGCCGCATTAGGCTTAGGTCATGCGAGATGAATAAAAAAGAAAATTTTTAATTACAATTAAGATATTTCCGCAGCCTGAAAAAAAATTGACCCACCGGTGAGAGAATTCCCAATCAAAATCGGTATAACTAAAGAAAGTCTCAAAAGTACCGATAATATCTATCAGAATAAAAACCCGGATAAGAACGCAACTGTTTTCGAAGCATCTCCAGCGTACTGCCTTAAAGTGCTCTGGTGTCGGCCGGTAAGTTGCCCTGAAACCTCGGAATTCAAAGGCGGTGTCAACGGTATAATTGCAGGCCGGCGGCAATACGAATATTAGAGGAGAAAATAGAATGATGCTTAAGAACTATATCGCATGCCTGCTGATAGGTATACTGGTAATGGCCTGTGCAGCCCATGGAAACAAGAAACAGGCCTCCGTTGGAGAGACGATTAAAGCGCCTCCGATTCAGCAGGAACAGGAAGAGGATTCCGATTGGCGGTCTTTTAAAGGCGTGTTGCTTCGCCATATTGTGGCAAACTGTTGTTTCTCGGATGCTGAAAATACGGTCGTGCTTGGACAGGATAACGACAGAGACCAACGGGTTGATAAATGCTATCAACTCAAGGGCCGGGAGGGCAAAATCTACTACAGGGACATAGAGTGTCCGGACAATCTGGCTCCTCTCCTAAAGCCTAAAGTAGACAGACGCCTGCATTGTCGATACTAAACCGCTTGACAACAACAGTATTGACAAAGTAAATCAGCCTGCAAGAGGTGAGGTTGAAGTTTGAATTCACCAATTTTGACGCGGGACCCGGGCGCATCTCATTTAGCTTTACGGCACATTTAGCGGGGAACGAGCTGCATCTGCAATTCGAGGCAAGAAGCAGCATTCATCCATCAGAGTTTTGTCAACATCTGATTTCTGTCATCATTCTTAGGTCCTCTGTCATCTGCCTTCTGCCCTCTGTCTTCTGACTTCTGCCTTCTGTCCTCTGTCCTCTGTCCTCTGACTTCCGTCATTTGCTATTCGTACGCCAGCACCCTTATCAGACCTATGGAAGCCCCGGTATCGTCAGTGGTACAGGCGTCACTGACCGAAACAACTTTCTGCACATTATTCTCCTCAATAAACCGGTTGACCATGGCATCGAGGTCTTCAAGTTCTTTTTTAACCTGAAAAATTTTAAGCGGGCTGGCAAATGTTTTAACTTTAGTCATTTTAGTCTCCTTTCTTTTATATTAATTGGATTAATTACTGAATAGCATCTGCCGCTTGTACTGCAGGTAATGCTCTGCAATAAAGTTCAAGGGCTTTTTGGCTTTTTGGAAATTTTCGTGAAGGGCTAGTAAAACGTCTTCCATACTCAATTCACGGGCCGTGCGATGCTCGGCCGCCAATCTGTAAAACCGGCGGCCTTCTGTTTCATATTCTTCCGGGTTGATTCTCGGATTGGATCCGGTGGACGGCCGCCGTTCTCCGCTCAGGGGGTATCGGTAGTTGCGAACCGTGAATTCCGGGAAAAGCCCCAGCATGAACAGGCAAATGTCCGCGATGCGTTTGTAAAGGCCGAAGCGATAAAAGTCATCCACAACCTCACAGAAACCCATTAGGCTGCGGATATCCAGATCATTGAAGCGAATTTTGCGCCAGAAACCTTTCTTGACCCTGAATGTGACGGAATAGCTTTCAATCCGCGTAAAAGAGGACAGCATATCAGCCAGATATGTCACCATGGAATCATCCGCCAGCAATGCGGCCAGATCATCCGTATCAAACACCGGGATGCTCATGGTCAGCGTTTTTTCCAATGTGTATCCAGCGGCCGACAGGTCACGGCCGGCTTTCCTCAGCAAAATTTCAAAATACAGCTTCGGCGATATTTTCACCAGAGCTTCTTCATCTTCTATTACAGCGCGGATCACCTTTTCGTCACTGACATATTTGTTCCGAAAATCAACATCATCCCGGATGATTTGCCGGAGTCTTGCCTTATCTCCAACCTCGGGTGAGGCCGTGTTGACCAGAAACGTCAAATCCCGCTGAGATAGCCGTAAATTGTTTAGATTTACCGAAGTGCGCTTCACTATTCAAAAATATACATACTTGAGATTCGTTTCGAACTGTCATAAAATTTGGGCCAAAAAGACAGTACTGATGATAATGTAATACCTTCCGATTTTTGAGCAAGTTAAACGGGCTTTAAAGGGGGCATTTTGGCCTTAATTTCAGGTAGTAAGAGTGGTAACCGGGAGCTGAGCATGCATTACTGGCTGATACCGGTTATATCCGTAGTACTGCTATCATGCACACCGGATGGCTATATCTTGACGGAACAGCTCGAAATGGTCCCGTCCAAAACTGTCAGCAGCTTGGGTCCAAACACACCCACAAATCCGGAGCAGATCGTCAAATCCCCGCAAGGCTATGTGCTAAATGGACCGAAAGACAGGTTTGGCGGCTTTATCGGCGATTGTTCCAGTGATGAAAATTTTCCATATTATTGGGAGTGTCAGGCGGAAAGCGCCGGCGATAATTACAATTGATATCAGAGCTGGTAAGCTTGGAAGCCAGAAGGCTAAAAAGCTAAATGTGATATAGCCGCAAAAAGGCGCAAAAAGCACGAAAAAGTTTTATGCTGAATAATCTCAATAGGTTAAGAGAACTAAAATTGTGAATTCTGACTTTTTACGACGCCATCAAATTTGGATGATAAACCTTCAGCTTTATTGCCTCCAAGCCTTCCAGCATCGGATCTGCTATTTGCACCCGTAGCAGAGTCGCGTGCAAACCATCCCGCCACGATTCCTGACGTTTCATATATACGTTATCGGCTCCAGTCTTTTGCGGCGGCGCAAAGCTTCCAGCAATCCCACGGTTCCGGTCATCATATTGTCGCCCAGCGGCGCTCCGGGTACGATCGGCAGCTTTGAGGGATGCACCAGACGCCGTTTGGGTCCCGTGGATATCATTACGTCGACATCATGAAACCCGATAGCAGTGCGCAGATAGGCCCCGTGACCGCCCTCGGACAGAATTTGATCATGGGTGATATTACCGTTGCAAAGTTCTACGAGCAGGTTCTCCAGTCGATCGAGGGTAATATCCGATGTGTGGTATTCGAAAAATCCGGCGACCTCATCCCCCGACACCGCAGCACCAACGGTATGGGAGGTGGCAATATCCAGAATAACCACCTTCTCCTTGTTTTCAGCCAGCACATCCATCATGCCGCCCAGAATCGCGGCCATGCCGCTGTCCATAACGTAGATCTCGTCGGCAGGAATCGATTCAGCCGTCCGGGCGATGGACGTCAAGCGGTTCATTTCAGCCGGAACTTCATTGCTGCGGTAAAGTAAAACATGGGGCGAGGGTTTCTCCCTGAGCCGGGCCTGAAACATGTTGTGCCGAAAATCCAGGTGCGAGACATCAGGTGGCGGCACACCGTGGTCCTGGGCACAAATAGCGACCGCATCAAACTTGAAATTTACCCCAAATCCCTCCACGATTTGACGTAATCGATCAATATCCAAATCGGCCAGCACCAGGTGCGCATATTTCTTATCCTGCCTCAATTCGTCTATCCGCGGATCCTCAACAATCTCGATTCCCCAGGATTGGACGACAGCCGGATTGTGGTGGAGCGTGTCGGCAGCCGAATTTGATACCACAACATGAGCCTGTTCTGCCCGTTCTTTGAGAAGGGATGTGATGGCGCCACCGCCCATCTCGGTGCCGCTGACCAGCAGATCTCCCGGTAATCGGGCGGCATTTTCAGCCACATATCTGACCGGTGATTTCACAACGGCTTTGTAATGTAACTCACTGTCGGTGTCATACCACAACACATCCATCGTCCCGGCGCCAATGTCTACCATCAAAAATCGACTCATAAATCACTCTCTCTAGATCTGGTTGAATAGTTGATTGAGTAGTTGATTAATTTAGATTAATTTATTCAGAATAGAAAATCTAGAGGTTTAATTTGGGAATTGAGGGATTGGGGAATTCAGGAATTGAAGGAATTCTATCTATTTGTCAATTCCCCAATTCCTCAATCCCTGAATCCCTAAATTATAGAGCTCCTTAATCCCTCAATCCCTCAATTCCTCTTCTTTCTCACCACACTGATCAGTACAATCGCCAATGCGCCCATCACCACGTTAATGATAAATGCATGATTGTAAACACCGGTAGCGTCGCGCAGCAGACCGGTGATCCAGTGAGTCAAAATGGCGCCAAAACCGTAAAATGGTGTCCAGGCCCCGATGACCGTTCCCATAATTTCCCTCGGAAAATAATCGCCGGCACAAGCGCCGTAAATTGGAAAGGTTGCACCATAAAACACGGCGAGGCAACCGATTACGAGATACAAAACCAGAATTGATTCACTGATCAGCAGAATAGAAGCCAGGCAGACCGATATGATTGTATTGGAGATGATGATGGTTTTCTTGCGTCCGATGTAATCGGACAGGGGGAGCACCGTCAGTACGCCGGCAACCTGGCATATTCCGTGAATTGTGGCGAGCGTGCTGGCCTGTTCCAGCGGCAAATTCAACTGGTATTTGGCGTAGTCCACCATAAACGTTGTAATACCGTAGAGTGCATAGGCAATCGCAAAATACGAGCTGCCGATTAAATAGAATCGATGGTCTTTAAATACGGCACCGATTGTTGTAGACTGCAATACTGTTGGCTCCGGCCGTCCGCCTGGCTTATCGGCCTCACCTTGCCCGGGCTTTTCTCCCCAGGGCCTCACTCCGGCGACACCCGGATCGCTCCTCAGAAAAACGGCGTTTATTGCCACCATACCCACCGCCATTGCCCCCAGAGAAAACCAGGCATAGCGCCAGTCGAAATGTTTTACGATCCAGGGGAATACGGCGCCAATAGTTGCGAATCCCAGTCCGAACCCGGAAGAAAGAATCCCCAGGGCAAAGCCTCGGCGGTGAAAGGCGAACCAGCGCTGTACCAGCGTAATGATCGGGGCCCAGAGTCCGGTGGCCCCCAGGCCGGCCAGACCAAAATACAGGCAGGCCGACCACAGAGAGTCCGCCGTACCCATAAAGATAACGGCAATACCAAGAATGGATAAGCAGATGGTAATGACCCTTCTGGCGCCGAGACGATCGGTCAAATACCCTGTGAATGGCGTGACCAGGATATAGGTAAACAGGTATGCATTATAAATCGACCCTCCGGCAGCTCTTCCGAAATCCAGATTGCGGATCATCTCCGGCAGCACGACACCATAGCCCAGCCGAACCGAATAGTTGACAAACAAGTCCACAAAACATATCGCCAGAATTACCCAGGCCCAGTGAAATTTTCCTCCCCCCTTCAATGCAAATGCCCCCCGCAATATTGTTAAAAAAGATTTACTCTTATCAGGCATTGTGATTCAAGTATATACTTAGAAAAAAGGTTTCAGGTGTCAGTGTTCGGGTTTCAGGAGTCAAGTGTTGATGTTCAGGTGTTAGACCTTAATGATACGATCTCATTATATGGAACTATATGAAATGACGAATGACGATTGAAGAATGACAAATTGCGGTATTCTGTCGATTTTAAGGAATACTAATACAAGCGGTGTGAGTTAATCCGACCTTCGAACTTGGCTTTTTTTTCGGATTCGGTATTCTTTACTTGGCCACTTTAGGACATCTTGTTGGTTAAAAAATCGACTAAGCGAAGCGCCAGCCTCATTGGACGTTCGAGGTTGGACGTTGGACGTCCAACGTTCAATTATTTTACAATTTAAGTTATACTATGTGTTACAAGAGGTGTCAGCGATTCAATCGATGGTTGCTGAAACCTGAAACCTGAAACCTGAAACCCGGTTACTAGCTCCCCATGTATACCATCCATATCAAATCAGATGATCGAAAAATACCGGCGGAAGCGGACCAGACGGTTCTGGAAGCATTGATCAACGCCGGCATCTTTTTGCGCACCGACTGCGGAGGCAAGGGGTTTTGCGGTAAATGCCGGGTGAATGTCGCATCCGCCAGTGTTGGAAGTCTGACCCAGGCGGATGAATCTGAAGTAAAAATCCTTACACCATCCGACCGGAAAGCGGGCATCCGCCTGGCCTGTAGAACAGAGCCGACGGACGATGTCGCGCTTGAAATTCCTGCTACCAGCCGCCAGAGCGCCGAAGTGGCCCAGAAAGGCCTGCCAACCCTGTTTGACCGATTGGCCGGCTTGAAAAAACAACCGGCCGACGGAACCGGCGCCTATGGCCTGGCCGTGGATCTGGGAACTACGACGATTGCGGTATACCTATGCGATCTGGCCAACGGTCGGGTCATGGCATCAACCTCCGCCAGAAATCCGCAAACACTTTTTGGCGATGACGTTATGAGCCGCATCGGAGCCATCAGGCTGGATCCGGCGCTTTTGATCCGCCAGCAGAAAATGGCCGTCAAGGGAATCGAGTGGGGCATTGCGTCTCTGTGTCGATCCACAGCAGTCGACCCAAACCGGATAACCACAATGGCGGTCGTGGGAAACTCCACCATGGTTCATATTTTTGCCGGTGAAAATCCCGCCTCCATCGGGGTCTTCCCTTACACGCCGCAGTTTGTGGCGGACAAAACTTTTCGTGCGGCTTCGATCGGTTTTCGGTTCAATCCGGATATCCAGATCCGCACCCTGCCTCTGATTACCGGTTTTATCGGAGCAGACATCGTCAGCGCTGCACTTGCATCCGAATTGACAAAGGCTGCTCCCCACACCATGCTGGTAGATGTGGGCACCAACGGTGAGATCATGTATCTGACCCGAAACGGTCTGACGGCTACTTCCTGTGCCACCGGCCCGGCTTTTGAGGGAGCTGCCATCAGCCACGGCATGCATGCTGTGTCCGGCGCGATCGACGCTGTTACCATAGACAGAACCAGCGGCAATGCGGCCTATTCGGTCATTCAACAAAATCCCGCCAGGCCCAAAAAACCGGCCGGCCTCTGCGGAACCGGGGTTATCAGTACGGTGGCCGAGCTTTACGCATCGGGTTTGATATTGAAGGACGGGGCGTTTGACCGCAATACTGCCGCGGCAAATCTTCGAATGGATGCGGATCAGATATGGGAGTATGTTGTGGCGCCGGCTGGAGCCACACAGGATGGCCGGGCAGTGACCTTCAATCAAAAAGATGTGCGGGCCATCCAACTTGCCAAGGGGGCCTTGCGAACCGGGATCGATCTGCTCTGTAAGGAAGCCGGGGTGCAACAGCCGGCAAAACTGCTGGTCGCCGGTGCATTCGGCAGTTTTATCAACAAACAGGATGCCCTCAAAATTGGAATGTTCCCGGAGATCTCCGAGGAGGATATCAGCATCGTCGGAAACGCGGCCGGGGCAGGAGCGGTTTTGGCGCTCTTTGACAAGGAGATTCTGTCCCGGGCCAGAGGTCTGGCAGAGCAGACCCGGGTGCTCGATCTCTCCACCCACCCCGATTTTCAGGATACCTTCGTCAATGCCCTGGCTTTCCCGGATTAATCAAATACAATTACCGTTGCGTCATTTAAACTTAAATTAGCCACGAATGAACACGAATCTTCACGAATATATTTAAAAATATTCGTGTCCATTCGTGATAATTCGTGGCTAAATATTTTATAAAATTGATATCAAATCCCTTTTATTTCCGACTTCCGCATTCCGATTTCCGAATTATGACTATTTTCTATTTGATTTCTAACGTCTCCCCCGGTTTGGGTACAATGACCTCGTAGCCCCGGTTTTTCAAGTCTTCGGCAAAGGAAAGCGTCTGTTCCTCCTCTCCGTGTACCAGGGCGATCTTTTTGACGTCTAAATTCGATTCCTTTAGAAAGCGTCCCATTTCACTTTTGTCGGCATGCGCGGAGAATCCACCCAGCCGGACCACCCGGGCCCGCAGGGGATATTCCTTGTTCATAAATTTGAGCCGGGGCGGAGGGCCGTTGCGGCCGGACTCTTCATAGGCCAGACCCTGATCCAGAATACGTCGTCCCAGGGTGTGCTGGGCCATATAACCAACGATTAAAATTGTATTTTTGGGATCATGGATTTTATGGCGCAGGTGATGCAGGATCCGCCCGGCCTCGCACATGCCGGAAGCCGCCACTACAACGTGCGGCGTTTGATCCCGGTTCAGGGCCATGGACTCTTCCACCGAACCGACAAAATGGATTTGATCGAACTGAAATGGATTCTCGCCGCTCTGCAAAAACGTTTCGTGAGTCTCGCGGTCATAAACTTCCGGATGTTCGGCAAACACCCGGGTTAGTTTGGTGGCCAATGGGCTGTCGACATACACCGGAAATTCAGGCACATCATTCTCGTTGTAGAGTTCATGGAGGATGTACAGCAATTCCTGGGTGCGGCCGAATGCAAAGGAGGGAATCAGGATCGTGCCACCCCGGTCATGGGTTTCAATCAGAATCTCCTTAAGGCGGGGTTTTAGATCCACCACCGGTTCATGCAACCGGTTACCATAGGTGCTCTCCATGATCAACAAATCGACCTCTCTATCCGCTTCCTCGAAATCCAGGGTCGGGTCGTTGATAATGGGTTTGTCAAATCTTCCGATATCTCCGGAAAAACAAATCGTACGATCGCGGCCATTTTCCCGAATGCGAACTGCTGCTATGGCCGAGCCGATAATGTGCCCGGCATCATAGAGGGTGCAGGTCATCTCGCGTCCGATCGATATGGGGTACCGATACGGATATCCGTCAAATAACGACAGCGCATCCTCCGCATCGTCCATGCTGTATAGCGCCCGAACGCCTTCAAGGCGGTATTTGTCGATCAAGTCGTTGATGGCCTCAACGTTGAGGGCATGTCGATTTTTCTTCAATGTTGTCCTTATTTTATCGAGTTCTTTCTCGGGCTTTTTTCCGCGACTTTTTGTGGATCCCGTCTTCATCAATGTCGAACGAACCATCTTGTAATTTAGATAGTTGGCATCCGACTCCTGGATGTGAGCCGCATCCCTCAAAAGATATTCACAGGCTGCCGCCGTCGGCCTGGAACTGATAATTCGTCCCGCAAAATCATGTTTGGCCAGTAGCGGCAAGCGGCCGGAGTGATCGATATGAGCGTGGGAGAGCACGACATTGGTCAACGTCTGGGGGTCAAGCGGCATGACCTTATTTTTCTCGGCCGTCTCCTTACGTCTCCCTTGGAACATCCCGCAGTCCAGCAGAATGCGGTCATTTGCAGTGGAAATGAGATGCATCGAACCGGTAACTTCGCGCACGGCACCATAAAACGTAACATTCATAAAATCAGTCTCCTTTGAACTCCTAATTTATCCGCTTACATTTCAATCTTGCAACCAGGCCCTGATAAAAACATCATTCCCAATCCTGTGCGGACTATTACAAAGGGCGGATAGATTAATGATATTGTGAAATCGGTATGTCAGCAATAATTATCTGACAAAACCCATGCACGAATTATATTGACAGTATGAGCAGAATCACCTAACTTTAAAACAATTTCAGATTGTTGTAGCGATTTTCACAGATTTCATGTTGGGACCCCGCTGGATCGGGGTTTTTTTGTGAGATGAAATGCGGAATAAAAAAAATGTTGGCCTGGCAGCGATCAGTGGTTTG
Source organism: Desulfobacterales bacterium (assembly GCA_030066155.1). GTDB lineage: Bacteria > Desulfobacterota > Desulfobacteria > Desulfobacterales > JAFDCJ01 > JAFDCJ01. The sequence continues at coordinate 11,959 of JASJCE010000030.1, forward strand.
CTGCTGACCGGCTCTTTTCCGAAAATAGGGCTGGAGTGGCTGGCCTGGTTTGCCTTTGTTCCCCTGTTGTATGCAATGAAAGATCAATCGGTCCGGGGCGGCTTTCGCTACGGGTATGTCACCGGATTGATTCATTTTTTATCGCTGCTGTACTGGTTGGTCCCCGTTATGCGCACATACGGTTTCCTGCCGCTGTATCTGAGCATTTTAATCCTATTATTGTTCGCGGCGTTTTTGGCGCTTTTTATGGCCTCAGTTACCACCATTCTGGCTTTCGCCGGCCGCCGACCGGCCACGCTGCTGGCAATAACCCCACCTGTCTGGGTTGCCCTGGAGTATATCCGCTCGTTTATATTCTCCGGCTTTCCCTGGGAACTCCTGGGCTACTCTCAGTATGAACGATTGCATCTGATTCAGATATCCGATATATTTGGGGTCTACGGACTCTCGGCATTGATTGCCCTGGTAAATGGCGCTGTTTTTATCACCCTGCTGTTTTCGTTAAAAAAAAGATGGCGACAAACCGTTATCACCAAATGGTTGGCAGCCGGAACGGCGTTGGTCCTAATTCTGAGCGTTACCTTGGCCTGGGTCTATGGGTTCTGGCGCCTTGAAACCGTTGACCGACTGACTGCGGCAGCACCAAAATCGCGTATATCTGTCATTCAGGGTAATATCGACCAGGCCGTCAAGTGGGATCCGGCGTTTCAAACCAGAACGGTCGAAAAATATAACGACCTGTCGTTGCTGGCGGTAAAAGATAACCCGGATCTGATTGTTTGGCCCGAGTCGGCCACACCATTTTATTTTTTGTACGATGTGGCCCCATCGGAACGGGTATTCGAGGGGATCCGGCAGACGGGAACGGCATACTTAATCGGAAGCCCTTCCTTTGTGCGTCGGAGCGATGTGGTGGAGTATTACAACAGCGCCTATCTCATCGTACCTGAGGATAAAACGATGGGCAAGTATTCAAAGACGCATTTGGTGCCGTTCGGCGAATATGTTCCGTTTAAGAAATATTTGCCGTTTTTGGGTAAAATTGTCGCCCAGGTCGGCGATTTTAAAGCGGGCAAGATCGGCAATACCATTCCCTGGGGCGATGAGCGGCTGGGTATTCAAATTTGCTACGAAATTATTTTCCCGCGCCTATCCCGGGCCATGGCCAGAAACAACGCCTCGGTTCTGATCAATATTACCAACGATGCCTGGTTTGGTAAGACCAGCGGTCCGTATCAGCATTTTTCGATGACCGTATTCAGGGCCGTTGAAAACCGCCGATCACTTGCGCGAGCCGCCAATACCGGCATCAGCGGGTTTATCGACCCGGCCGGCAGGATACTGGAATCGACTGAGTTGCTGCAAGATGCCGTTGCCACCCGGTTGTTGCCCCTGCTAAAAACGAAATCCATCTACACCCGGGTGGGGGATGTATTCGCGCAGATATGCCTGGCAACATCAATATTGATCGCTCTGTTAGGAATCTATAACCGCAAATTTAAAGCAAAAAAGGATTAAGACGACACAGCTCATAAGCTGGTGAGTTTGTAAGCTGGTAAGCCGACAAGAGGATTGATCCTTATCTGAAACTCAAAATAATCCTGAGAAAAAAGGGACTGTTAAAAATCCGCGCATGACTTCTTCCTGCACGGTAATTCAGATACAGATATTTTCTTTTTTAAGCTTATCAACTCAAGAGCTTATCAGCTTAACAACTTACCGGTGTATTTAGATAGAATTGTATTAATCTAAAAGACTGAATTTATTTAAGAAGAAGAACACAGGAGGTCTAAAATGTCTGTGGAATTAAAACAAAGTCTAAATGAGTTGAAAGTCAAATTGGAACACCTCCGGGGCTATCTTTGACCTGGACAGCAACCAAAAACGCCTGGCCGAGATCGAAAGCATTATTTCCCGCGACGGTTTCTGGGACAATCCGGAGGATTCCAAATCCATTCTGAAAGAACGCACGGCGATATCGAATAAGATTGACCGCTTCAATGGATTGTGGGGGGAACTGGAGGAGACACAGATTCTGCTGGATCTGGCCATTGAAGAATCCGACGACGACGCCCTGCAGGAAGTCTCCGACCTGACCAAATCCCATGACAAATCCATCGACCAGTTTTCCCTGGACCTGTTGCTGGATGGTCCGGATGATTCCAAAAACGCCATCGTTTCCATCAATGCCGGTGCCGGCGGCACCGAGGCCCAGGACTGGGCCGAGATGCTGTTCAGGATGTATTCACGCTGGATCGAACGCCGGGGCTTCAAATTCGAAATGATCGATTTTCAGCCGGGTGACGAAGCCGGCATCAAAGGTGCAACCTTTACCGCCAGCGGTGAGAATGCCTTCGGCTATCTGAAGTCCGAAATCGGTGTTCACCGTCTGGTCAGGATATCGCCGTTTAATGCCAGCGGCAAGCGGCATACGTCTTTTGCATCGGTTTTCGTCTATCCCGAACTCGATGCTGAAATCGTGGTCGACATCGACGAAAAGGATTTGCGCATCGATGTGTTCCGGGCCAGCGGAGCCGGCGGCCAGCATGTCAATAAAACCAGCAGTGCCGTCCGCATTACGCATTTGCCCTCCGGAATTGTGGTCCAATGCCAGCAGGAAAAATCCCAGCATCGCAACAAGGATCTGGCAATGAAAGTCCTGAAAGCCCGCCTGTATCAGCAGGAGCAGAAAAAGCAGGACGAAAAAATGCAGGAACTGCATGACAGCAAGGAAGATATCGCCTGGGGCAGCCAGATCCGGTCGTATGTGCTGCACCCGTATCAGATGGTAAAAGATCACCGGATCAACCTCGACGTGGGCAATGTCAACGATGTCCTGGACGGCGGCATCGACCCGTTTATCGAAGGTGTGCTGTTGGCAAAAAAATAAATAAGCTCATAGTTGATAGTTGATAGCTCATAGCACGGGATAGCCCCGGGATGCTGGATAGATTCAGGTTAAAGGTGAAAGGTTAAAGGCCAGCGGATAAAGGTATTCTGTCGCTTTATACCAAGCCTAAAATAGAAGGGCGGGCTTTCGCACCCGCCGGATTCGTACGACGGAGACACAACGGAAAACGGTCGGCGCAGCGCTCATATTTTTCAATGAAAAATATTCATGGATCACTCAATATTCTAGCAAAATTTTACTACCGTCATTCGAAAACGTTCGAGATACTGGTGGAACATGGCCGGCAGGTTGCCCAAAAGGCATTGAAGGCCGCCCAAAACGTCCCCCACCTCAACCCGGATTTAGATTTTATCCACAACGCCGCGATGCTGCATGACATCGGTATTTTATACACGGACAGCCCCGGCTTTGATTGCAACGGCAAATATCCGTACATCTGTCATGGTTTTCTGGGTCGTGAGCTGCTGGATAGCATTGGCCTGCCTGAATACGGTCTGGTATCCGAACGCCATGTCGGGGTCGGCATCAGCATTGACGATATTCGCAGGCATGGTTTGCCGCTGCCGGATCGCGACATGCTGCCGATAACCATCGAGGAACAGATTATCTGCTTTGCCGACAAATTTTTCTCCAAAAACGGCAATGGTTGCGGGCAAAACAGCGAAAAATCGATTGAACAAATCGTCGCAGGCCTTGAATCATACGGGCCGGATAAAGTTAACCGGTTTTTGACCTGGGTTGAAAAATTTGAATAATGGAAATTCTAAAACAAAAGCCGGGACGACATCATGACGTCGCCCCGGCCCAAATTTTCATCGAATGACAAATAACGATTTTTCCGTTATCTGTCTTCTGTCTTCTGACCTCTGACCTCTGCTTGCCGCGGCGAAGCTGTCAGGCGAAGACGGGTCGTCTGACCTCTGTCTTCCGCCCCCTCACCATCCGCGCAATAGATATTCATGTATCGAATCGGCGGCCTTGCGTCCGGCACCCATGGCTAAAATGACAGTGGCCGCCCCGGTGACGATGTCGCCGCCGGCCCAGACGCCCTTTTTATAGGTTTTGCCGGTGGCCTCGTCGGCTTCGATGTAACCCCATTTGTTGAGCTTCAGATCGGGGGTTGATTCCGTCAACAGCGGGTTGGCACCGGAGCCCACGGCAACAATGCAGAGGTCGCATTCCAGTTCGAACTCCGAGCCCGTGATGGGAACCGGCCGCCGGCGTCCGGACTCATCCGGCTCGCCCAATTCCATCTTCAGACATTCCATACCGGTCAAACGTCCTTTTTCGTTGCCGTGATACCGGGTCGGGTTGGTGAGGAGAAAAAACTCGATTCCCTCTTCCTCGGCATGATGAATTTCAGCGATCCTGGCCGGCATTTCCTGCCTGGAGCGGCGATATACGATGCGAACCTTTTCAGCTCCCAGCCGCATAGCAGTGCGAGCCGAATCCATGGCAACGTTGCCGGCTCCCAGCACGACGACGTTTTTAGCACGGGGAATCGGTGTATCCACTTCCGGGAACAGATAAGCCTTCATTAAATTGGCCCGTGTCAGGTATTCGTTGGCCGACAGGATGCCGATCAGGTTCTCGCCGGGTATATTCATGAAGCGCGGTAATCCAGCACCCACACCAAGATAGATGGCATCATAGCCTTCTTCAAAAAGCTCATCCAGCGAGACGGTCCGACCCACCACGGCATTGCAATCGACCTTGACCCCCAATCTTTCCAAAAAGTTAACCTCCTGGGCAACGATGGCTTTGGGTAACCGGAATTCGGGAATGCCGTATACAAGTACTCCCCCCGATTTGTGGAAGGCCTCCAGCACGGTCACATCATGACCCTTGACAATCAAGTCACCGGCGACCGTCAGACCGGAGGGACCGGAACCGACGACGGCAACCTTCTTGCCGGTTGGCTCCGCCTTGGGCGGCAGTTCACCGGTACCGTTTTCTCTTTCCCAGTCTGCCGCAAACCGCTCCAGATTTCCGATCGCCACCGGTTCATCGCGTTTGCCGACAATACAAAGCCCTTCACACTGAATTTCCTGGGGACAGACCCGACCGCAAACTGCCGGCAGGCTGTTTCTCTGCCAGATGAGTCTGATTGACTGGGTGAATTCGCCTTCGGCGATGAGCTTTATAAAGCCCGGGATGTCAATTTCCACCGGGCAGCCGGCAACGCAACCCGGTTTTTTGCACTGCAGACAGCGTTTGGCTTCCTGCATCGCCATCTCCGACGTGTAACCCGTCGGGACCTCCAGGAAATTGTGAGCCCGCACCTCCGGTTCCTGCTCGGGCATTGAAACTCTGGGAATTTTTTCTTTTTTCACTTTCTTTTTTACTTCCTCCGCCATTATATTTCCCCTTAATCAGTTATAAGTTAATTGTTATTAATAACAAATAACGAATAACCCGAAGCTCTATTGTTCTTCAAACACACAAAATTCGTTGTAACATTTTTGCTCATCTTCGCAGTAAGCCTGCAACCGCAGCATCAGCTCATCGTAATCCACCTGATGACCGTCAAACTCAGGTCCGTCCACGCAGGCAAACTTGGATCGCCCGCCAACGGTGACCCGGCATCCGCCGCACATCCCGGTTCCGTCCACCATAATCGGATTCAGGCTGACCAGGGTCGGCACATTGAATTCCTTGGTGATCAGGGACACGAATTTCATCATTGGCACGGGTCCGATGGCTACCACCTGATCGATCTTTTCGGCTTCGAGGATTTCCTTCAAAACGTCGGTGACAAAGCCATGGTGACCGTAGGAGCCGTCGTCCGTGCAGACTCTCAGACCGTGGGAGGCAATTTTCATCTTGTCCTCTAGGATCAGCAAATCCTTGCTGCGGGCTCCGATAATGCTGGTAACATCGTTCCCGGCCTCTTTCATGGCCCGGGTGATAGGGTGTAGCACGGCGATTCCAGTTCCACCCCCGACACACAGCACTTTACCGACTTTTTCAATGTGCGTGGGCTTGCCCAAAGGTCCGATTACGTCGGTATACACATCCCCCACCTGAAGGGTTTTGAACAGAGCCGTGGATTTACCGACCACCATATAAATGACGGTAATGGTGCCCTTTTCTGCATCTGTTTCGGCCATGGTCAGCGGGATGCGCTCGCCGTCCTCTCCGGATTTTAGAATCACAAATTGACCGGGTTTGGCTTTGCGGGCAATTTTGGGGGCCTCGATCTCGTTGAGGACCACGTTACCCTCTGACATTTCTTCGCGTTTGATGATTTTAAACATTTTTACCCTCCAACGGATATTTAAATTTTACGAATAAGCAGCAAAAGGAATTCGCACAACTATCTGGATACTAAAGGAAGAATACTCTCAAAGTTGAGAGGCTAAATCAAGGCAAAAATATTGCCATTGCCATGTTCGGGTGGTAAAAGGCTTTCTCGTTGCCGGATATTGGATGCTGGATACTGGATGGTAACCGGTATGGGGTAAACGGTTTAAGGTGTAGGGTCCGGCGTTCGGCCTTCGGTATTCGGCTAGGCGCGCTAGGCAGAAGGAGTTTACTGATACTAAAAGAATATAACCATCTAAACGATCGTAACCATCCCAACGATCGCAACGGGCATAACCAGCTTAACGGCCTAAACGGCCATAACTACCTAAGACCATGAAAATTTTCGATAGTCACTGTCATCTGGACGACAAATCCTTCAAACAAGATTTTGGCCGGGTTATTCAACGGGCAACTGAGGCCGGTGTGATCCGAATGATGACAATAGGAATCAATGAAACGACGTCAAAGCACGCCCTTTCATTGGCTCAAAAACATGACGGTATCTATGCCTCAGTCGGAGTCCATCCACATGATGTAAAAAACTGTGATGAATCCATTCTCAAGGGCCTTGTCAAGCTTACTGAAAATGAAAAAGTTCGGGCCTGGGGGGAAATTGGCCTGGATTATAACCGCATGTATTCTCCCCAACAAGTTCAGGAAAACTGGTTTGAAAGACAGCTCGCGATTGCGGCCGAGTTGGAGCTTCCGATGGTCTTTCATGAACGGGACAGCAACGGGCGATTTCTGGATATTCTGAAAAACCATGGCAACAAAATCAACGGTGTCGTACACTGCTTCAGCGGCAATAAATATGAATTGGATCAATATCTTGCATTGGGGCTTTACATCGGCATCACCGGAATCGTGACCATTAAAAACCGCGGCGCTCAACTGCGCAAACTGGTCACCGGCGTTCCATCCGATCGCCTCCTGGTGGAAACTGATGCGCCTTATCTCGTACCGGCACCTCAAAGAAATCACGCCCGTCGCAACGAGCCCGCTTACGTCAAATCGGTTCTCCTGAAATTGGCTGAAGTTAGAAACGAATCGTCGGAAGAATTGGCCGAACGGGTCTGGGAGAACACCTGTGGATTTTACAATTTGGATGACAGGCTATAAGTGTAAGGTCCATTTTTTAATCGATTAATTCTTCATCATCATATGTGTCACAGCCTGCTCCAATCCATCAATTGTCAACTCGAACATGGGAAAAATCTCGCGTATGACGCCGATGGTGCGGGTGTAGTTCCACATGGAAGCAGGGACCGGATTCAGCCAGACGGAGTGCGGGAAGGTTTTGGCGATAAAGTTGAGGCACTCGATGCTGGGCAGACCGCTTCGTTCTTCAATGTGGATGGACCCGTCGGTGGCCATGAGTTCATAGGGTGCCATGCTGGCATCCCCCACAATTATAAAGCGGGTCTGGGGATCGAGCCGCACCAGTTTGTCCAGCCGATGGGGTTTTTTGTACCGGGCCGGATCTCCCCAGAGTGTGGAATAGATGGTGTTATGGAAGAAATAGGTTTTGATATCCTTGAACTGATCCCCGGCGTAGTCGAACAGGGTTTGAACCACAGGGATGTACGGATCCATGGACCACCCGCCGTTGTCAATGGCCAGGATGACTTTCAATCGGTCTTTCAGCCGCCGGTCAAATACGATGTCGATCTCACCGCCGTTTTTCATGGTCTGGTAAATGGTTTCATCGATATTGACCTGGTCCTTGGGCCCTACCGGTATCATGTTGCGCAATCTTTTCAGGGCCTCGCCAACCATTGCCTGGCTCAGGGGGCCGCGTAGTGAATAATCTTTGTAGCGTCTGTCCATGGCCACTTTGACGGCCGATTTCCGGCCGGAAACGCCCCCGACGCGCATGCCGCCGGGATGGTAGCCGGAATGGCCTACCGGCGAATATCCCCCGGTGCCGATCCATTTGGATCCGCCATGGTGCTGTTCGGTTTGTTCTTTCAGACGTTCTTTAAAATACTCGATTAGTTCCTCGGGGGATAGTTTGGTCAGGGCCGATTCATCGACACCCAGTAATTTGGACAGTTCTTCGGGATTTTGCAGCCAGGCTTCCAGCATAGTGCGGGCCAGTTCATCCAGCTCCATGCCTTCAATATCCGGCATTTCAGCGCCCTGGAAATGATGGGCAAACACCTGGTCGTATAAATCAAAATAGCGCTCACTCTTGACCAGTATCGCGCGGGAGGCCGTATAGAAATCCTCCAAGGTAACTACTAGTCCTCTACTCAGCGCTTTTTGCAATGTCAAAAAAGCGGTCGGACTGACCGGTATACCGACTTCCTTCAATTTATAAAAAAAATTTATGAACATCTTGTTAGCTCATAGCTGATAGCTCTTGGCTCGTAAGTCTGAAGAATTAATTCCAGCTGGACCGCGCTGAGCTTTGCATAGAGCATGGGGTATGCAGCATGGAGATTCGGATAAGGAAAAAACCAACACGCTATGCCCTTTGCCCTGTGCTATCTGCAGTTTATGTGCCCTCCGCAGTTCAGTTGTACCTGCGCCCGTTGACGGCGTGCTGGGCTCGGGCGTAGTCCTGGCTTTTTTTGAAGAGTACGCCCAGGTAGGGCAGGTCTCCTTTGGCTAGCTGTCTGGGTTTGAAGTCTGGATCAGCTTTCAAAGCCCTGATCCAGTTAATCAACTCGCGCGTGGCCGGTTTTTTTTCGATACCATCCAGACTGCGCATGCGGTAAAATGCGGCAATGGTCTTTTCCATAAGATCAGAGTCGATATCCGGGAAATGAACACCGATTATCCTGCGCATCATCTCGGCATCGGGAAATGCGATATGATGAAAGTTGCAGCGACCCAGGAAGGGATCGGAAAGATCCTTTTTGGCGTTGGAAGTGATGATAATCACCGGGCGGAATGCAGCCGAAACGGTCTTATCAATTTCGATAATATCGAATTCCATCTGATCCAGCACGTCGAGCATGTCATCCTGAAAATCCGTATCCGCCTTGTCGATTTCATCGATCAACAAAACCGTTCTTTCATCTGCAGTGAATGCCTGACCGATTTTGCCCATTTTGATGTACTCCTCGATATTGCTGACATTCCGGCTGGAATCCCCGAATCGGCTGTCGTTCAAACGGGTTAACGTATCATATTGATATAAGGCGTCAATCAGCTTCATACTCGACTTGACGTTAAGGACGATCAAAGGCATTTTGAGATTTTCGGCTATGGCGTGGGCCAGCATGGTCTTGCCGGTTCCGGGCTCGCCTTTCAGCAGCAGCGGCATCTCCAGCGCCATGGAAATGTTAACAATCTTGGCCAATTCCTGATCCAGAACATAGCGCGTTGCGCCGGCAAACTGTTTTTTGCTGTTCTCTGCTTCCATCGATTACCTCGTTCAGTACCTGATTTGTTTATAATTTTAACATTTTTTGCTTCAGATTTTTCCAATAAAACTTTATTGCCGCCAGGACACCATGACACGAAGGAACCCCACAACCGCTTATAATTTGTGTCTCGGTGCCGGTGCGGCTAACTTTTCCGGGTTGGGAATTTTAAATTTTCAAGCTTATCATGGACCCTATTCTTTATCAAGACTTAGAAAACCGTCAATATCCAGATCCATAGCGGTCTGTTTCGATAGCGGTTGTCGCCCGTTTGACGAAAAATAGCTTTAACCAATAACCACTCCGTCATTCGAAGGCCGGATCAACGGGAAAATATTTATGGCAACCGGTATAATTGGAAACGATTGACACGAAAATAACCTGATGCTATATTCGAGACGTTAGCAAATCCGACTGCCGGTTGGTATTATTAAGAAGCAGATACGTTGCCAACCGCTATAAATCATTCAGGATACACATTCAGCGACTCTTAAACGTTTTTAGACTCCAGACCTATTTTTTTGTGAACCGGAAAAAAATAGAAAAATACTAAAGGATCGCTGTTTATTTTGGGGCAGAAATTGGCGAATATTATATCCTTTAAAAATAAAAAAAACCTTGCTGAAGAAAAAGAAGCCGCGATCATTAAAAAGCGTAAAGTTGAAGCGGTGCGCAGGGTTTTTCAATGTACCCACTGCGCCTTTAAATGTGAAAAATGCGGCACTCAAATAGATGGGGAGTCGAGCGACGCTGCCGAATACAGTCGCAAGCTGAACGTACCCTATAACTTTTGCGAAGAGTGCTCAGAGGAATATTTGGACTATATCGACCGGCTTCAAGGGGCCGGCGACCGGGATTGCTACTGGCACAACGAGGCCTGGATGGTTGCCTGGGGGAAATGGATAGATTATCAGAGCAGCGTAGATCAGTATTTAAAATCAAAAGAGTTTATCCAGTTGTTAAACGAGCTCAAACAGACCGGGCCCGAAAAATAGGAGGAATTATGTTTGGTATTGGTATGCCGGAGCTAATCATTATTTTAGTCATTATTCTCATTATCTTTGGAGCCGGCAAACTGCCGGAGATCGGCGCAGGCATGGGGAAGGCCATCCGCAATTTCAAAGG
>JASJCE010000356.1 GCA_030066155.1 Desulfobacterales bacterium
TTCTTCGAGATACCAGATCTCTTTTAGATGAACCGGTACACCCTTGATGCGATATATCAATTCACCATTGCAGAAATAGTCCAGAATATCGCTGTTGACATATTCCCGAATCGATTGGGGAAACTCCCTGGATCCGGTGATTTTGGTGAACGTGTCCAGCGGTACCCCGGTCGCCCAACGCCGGGCCTTGATCAACTCGATATCATTTTCATATTCAACGGGGCACCCGGGAAACAGCATCCAGTGGGTCATGTCGACAAGGTGGATGGTGGTGTCAACGATACCTTCCCCCTGAATGTTGATATCGAAATACCATTCGGGTCTGACCAGGGGCGCATTGTTGACGATTTTATACAGGTGATGCACGCATTCTTTGAACACCGACGGGCTGCCGTCAGTTTCTATCCGAATTTGTCCGAATACCGCCTGTGCTTCAAGAAATTCTTTTTGAAGCAATGTAGCAACTTCGTACCGCTCGGTCATGATGTCCGCCGCCAGTGGGCGATCAGGTGACATTACGGCACGCAGAAACGGAAGCGCCGCTTCTGTCGTAACCCATGGTTTATCCGCCAGTATCGTCAATCCGGCGCTGTTCAGGATGTCGATAAATTCCATCTTGGTGTTGTTTTTTCCGGCCAGTACGGCGATCTCTCCTTTTTTTCGCTTCAGCAATTCTTCAAGGCTGTCTTCTCCGCGATAGACATTGATGCGCCAGCGGGTTGGGTTGGTCTCACGATTGTTGAAGGATTCCACAATTTCCAAAAAGCGATCGAGTTCCGGTCCCGGCGGCGAATAAACATAAATATCGTCCGAAAGGCTAGAATGGTGTTCGCGCAATACCAGTGCGGCATGAAAATGACCGGGATTCAAAATAAGAAGGGTATGCATGGTTTTATCCTTTCAGGATTCTCGAGGCTTGAAAGCTTGGATGCTGGAAGGCAACAAAGCTTGAAGGCTGTGATAGGCAGCCGGGAGGCTTTGAGTAAGAGATGTTTTATAAAAAAATAGATCATACCTTTAATATTTTTTGGTATATAAATTTCTTCACGGCCAAACATTTTTTCTCCCCAGCTTTTCCGCTTGCTTGCCTTCTGGCCTTCAAGCTTCCCCGCAATGTTACTGATTCACGCCGAAAGTTATCGTAACACTAGAAGTGAGCTATACGTGTTCGAATGCTCAGCGATTCGAAGATTCCGTGCAAATATCCCACGCTGCGACCGGCAATTGTTTGGGGATCCGGTTCGAAATCGAAGACCTCGACCGAAACAAATCCCTCGTAGTCGGCTTTATGCAATATTTTTAGCAACTGTGAAAACTGCAAGTCACCGAATCCGGGACCCCGTCCGTTGGGATCGTTGACGTGAACGTGCTTCAATTTACCCGTTTCAAGTGTTTCCTTCAGCACCCGGGGGAGCTGCGACTTGGCACTGGCGTGAATGCTGCGACAATCGAGCATGGTTTGAAAATTTGGATGGTCAATTTCATCTACCATTTTCAGGGCCTGATCAATCGTATTGATGAAATTGGTGTCGGCCGCTGTCAGGGCTTCCAGACAATAATAGACATTCCGGGATTGCGCGGCTTCGGCGCATACCTGGAAAGTTTCCCGGGCTGACTTCCAGGCTTCGCCAGGATCCCAGCCTTCTTTAATATTGCGCTGTTGGGGCGATCCGTGCACGAGGACCGAGCCACCCAGATCACCGCACAGATCGATGAGTTCTCTGAGATAATTCTGGGTTTTTTTGCGAACACTGTCATCCGGGTGATTGATATAGAGCCCCTCCGGTTTAACCAGTAGCCAGTGCAGTCCAACAATTTTAATTCCCACCCGATCGGCCGCTGCGCGGATCCTTCTCCTGTATGCGATTGAGATATCCGAGACGGTTTCACCAAGCGTAAACGGTGCCAGTTCAACTCCGTCATAACCCAGTCGGGCCGCATAATCGAAGACCCTTTCGATATCCCAGCCCTTGAAGAGTTCATTGCAAATAGAGATTTTCATAAATGACTCCGAATTAGCTGACAGCTAAAAATTAGTTTATTGAGTATATTGAGTTGATCGAGTTCATCGAGTTTATTGTGTTGATTGTGTTTATTGAGTTGACTGAGTTGATTGATGGGCATCTACGGGCCCAGTTTATAGCTCATAGATTAAAGGTTATAGTTCATAGCTGATAGTTCATAGTTGAATGGAATAAGACCGATTTATATTCTTAGCTCACAGTCTCAAGAGCTTTTTTACCTTAATCTTCTCAACTTCCCACCTTCCCACCCTCTCACCTTCTCACCTTCTCATCTTCTGAATTTCTCAACTTCCATCCTTTCACCTTTATCCTTTGACCTTTCTCCTCTTTCTTCTCACCTTCTTTCAGTTCACCCTCTCACCTTCCCACCTTCTTATCTTATATCCGTCTTATCTTCTATCCGTTCCCTTTCTGTCTTTCCGGCGAAATTGATTGAACACAAACTTCCGTGCTTCCAAGGTCTTCTGCTTCAGAAACCGATTTCGGCTGAACAGGGTCATCAGAATGAACAGTATCAGGACGATACAGATCGGCCTGGTGAAGAAGGGCATGAGGGCGCCATCATTCAGAATCAATCCTCTCCGCAGATTTTCATCCAGCATCGGACCCAGAATCAGCCCCAGAATTAAAGGCGCATCCGGGAATTTCATTTTGCGCAGCGGATATCCGATGACACCGAACAAAAGCATAATCAGTATATCGAAAACCCTGCCGTTGATGGCAAAGGAGCCAACCGCGCACAGAACTAAAATGATCGGCATTAATATGGATGTTGGCACCCGCAAAATTTTGACGACCACTCTGACCATTGACAGTCCGAGAATCAGCATTGCCACGCTGGCCAACAGAAACATGGCCGACACTTCATATATATAATTCGGTGCTTCAATCACGAGCAGTGGGCCCGGACGCATGCCATGCAACCACATCGCCGCCAGCAGCACCGCGGCTGGCGGGCTGCCCGGCACAGCCAGGACAAGTACCGGTATGATTGCGCCGCCGACACAGGCATTGTCCCCGGTCTCGGCTGCCGAGAGTCCCTCGACGGAGCCCTTGCCGAATTTTTCCGGCGTTTTGCTGGCACGGCGTGCAAAATCGTAGGCCACAAAGGAGGCAATATTTTCGCCCACTCCCGGCACGGTGCCGACAAAAACGCCGATCAGACCGGATCGAATGATGTTTTTCCAGTTGTTGATTAAATCACGGACACGGGGCAGCACGCGCCGCACCTGCAAAATCCTGCCGCGACGCTGGGCCTCAACCGTGGTCTGAATAACCTCGGTCATGCCATATACGCCCACCAGCGCCGGAATCATCGAGATGCCGCCGTACAAATCCACTGTGCCATATGCAAAGCGGGGATAAGCCTGAATAGCTTCCATGCCGATCATGGCCAGGAACAGGCCCAGAAATCCGGCTATCCAGCCTTTGAGGGGGTCCTCGGGAGCTGTCAGATTGCCGCAGATCAGAACTCCGAAAAGCGTCAGCCAGAAAAACTCAAAGGACTGGAATCTAAGGGCTATCTGACCTAAAAAGGGCGTAAAGAAGGCCATAAAAAACAGGGCTATGGTGGACCCCAGGAATGAGGATGTCGTGGCAATTCCGATAGCTTCACCGGCTTTGCCCTGCAGCGCCAACGGATGGCCGTCAATGCAGGCGGCGGCGTTGGCCGGCGTGCCGGGGATGTTGACCAGTATAGCAGAACGGCTGCCGCCATATATGGCTCCGACATACATGGCGATCAGGATTACAATTGCGTTGGAGGATTCCCACTGAAAGGTCAGGCCGGTTAGAAGTGCGATTCCCATTGTGGCCGTTAAGCCGGGCAGCATCCCGACAATGATGCCCAGAAAAGTAGCCCAGAATACGGAAAAAAGAATCTCGGGTGTCATGAGCGCCAACAGTGCATTAACCAGGTCTACAACACCCAAACAGGACCTCCTTAAATGATTCTCTGAATAAATATTTCGGCCCTAAAACGAAGAGCCCAACGCAAAATTGTAATGGTTCAAATATCCACTTTGTAATAGAAGCCCCCCTAAGGCAGCGGCACCAGAAAAACTTTGGTGAATACGATATAAATCATCCCGGACGCAATAAGTGATATGATGAGAGACATTAAACGGCTTTGTTCGCCAAAGGTCGCCATATAGGCAAAGAGAACCAGAAATGCCACCAGGTAAAAGTAAAGATGACCGAGCAGAAAAAAGAAACCAAAGGCATATGCCATTGCCAGGCACCAGCGATGAACGGGTTTTGAACGCAGGAAATGACCGAGCATTTCCCGATCGGGTATGATGTTATAGCCTTTTTGTTTTACGGCCCTTACGAATAAGGCCAGACTCATAATAAACAGGGTAATTCCCAGAATTAAGGGCACAAAACCGGGGGCGGCATAAAAACCGCCCCAGTCTTTTTCAAAACGCGGGATTTTGAGGGATTCAATCACGACTAAAAGACTGAAGGCCATCAAAAACAGTCCCATGATAAAATCAGCTTTCGGCATCCCTTCGTTTTTCATGAGTTATCTTCCGAACCTTACTTACAGACAAATCCAAATGCTGCCGGATCTTTTTTGGCAATTCCGATATCCTGCAAGATGCAGTTGACGTTGTTGCCCGTCGTTTCGGACAGCTTCAGGGCTTCCATGCCTTTATAATTGACCACGGCCGATGCTTTTTCTTTGGCCAGGCGCTTGATAGAATCGGACGCAGCGGCCGCATCAAAGGCCTTGTTGATTGCCGCGACAGCCTCTTTGGGGGTGTCTTTGGGGATGTAGAGGCCAAAGAGGTACTGCAGCGGTGCATGGTTGGGGAGAAATTGCATTACCGGCGGCACTTCGCCGTATCCGTCAATCTCCAGAGCCTGAGTCGACATGTTGGCCAGAGCCCGCAATTTTTTAGCGCGCAGCATATCCGCCACTTCCATGGACAGCTGCATCACGACCTCGGTTTCACCCTTTACGGTCGATACGACAGCCGGGTACCCGCCTTTATAGGGGATATGACGATATTCAATACCGGTGGCCTTGCGAAAGGTTTCGGCCGCCAGATGCCCGCCCGCACCGACGCCGGCGGAAGCCACCCTTACCTCTCCCGGGCGCGCCTTGAATTCTGCGACGAGGTCATCGATGGTTTTGATTTTGGAGTCATAGGGTACACAGATGACCGGAGCGGTGAGCATGGCATAGTAATGAATCCAGTCTCTGTGGGAAATGTTGGGCAGCAGATCCAGAACCTGATAGGTGATCACACTGCCATCGGCATTGCCGGTCCAGGTATAGCCATCATGTTTGGCTTCATAGGCATTTTTCATGCCAATTGAGCCGGAACCGCCGGGCTGATTAATAACCGGGATTTTTTGCCCCAACACCTTTTCCATCTCACCTGCCAGGGTGCGACAGGTCTGGTCGGTGGCACCGCCCGCCGCCCAGGGGACGATCAACGTGATGGGTCTTTTGGGCTGCCATTCGGCGTATACCAGTGCTGCGGAAAAGACCATGGCCGCGATTACGATTAGGATTCCAACTTTTTTCATTGCATTTCCCCCTTTCTTTTTATTAGGGTTAATAAACCCGAGTTAGAAGAATGCCGGAAATACGGCAGTTTATCGACCGGGTTGCCCGACAGTCATCATTTCCGGCTGGTCCGCATGCCGTTTTCGCTCGAAGAAAAAGGATAATTATCTGAGGTGCGTGATCCATGCCGACAACCCGGTGCACGAGATTCAAGCACGATAAAAGGGACCGGCACCGTTTGTCAAGAGTTAAGTCAAGGCATTTCATCATCGGTAAACAGCTTGGTTTGGACACCCGAATATCAAAATGACGGTAATAAGGGGTAAACTTTCAGGCGGCCATTCGGCCGAAATTCTGCTGGAAAGAGAACAGATTGCCGAAGTTGTAGCAGACCCGGCCGGTCGTCTCGATCAATCGGCGTTTGATGAATCGCTTCGTATTGCGCCGGGCTTTATCGATATTCAAGTGAATGGATTTGCCGGGATCGATTTCAATCATTCCGATTTTAGCGGGGACGATCTGGTCGATGTCTGCCGGCAAATGTTGACGACCGGGGTCACTCGATTCTGTCCGACCTTGATTACGGCAGAACATGAGCTGCTCGCCAGAAACATTGCAGAGATTCTTAAAGCCAGCAAAAAGCATAGGCTGGTCCGGGACATGGTTCTGGGGATACACCTGGAGGGACCTTATATCAACGCCGAGGATGGTCCCAGAGGAGCCCATCCCGTTGCCCATGTCGCCGATCCCGACTGGGATGAATTTGATCGTCTTCGGACCCTGGGTCAAGGACTGTTACGTATGGTGACGGTGGCACCGGAATTGCCGGGCTGCCTCGGCTTTATCAAAAAAGCAACCCAAACCGGTATTGTGGTCGGTATTGGGCACTGCAATCCGGCCCCCCATGTCGTCGATCAGGCCGTGCGGGACGGCGCCCGCATTTCAACCCATCTGGGAAACGGGACCCATAAACTTCTGGATCGGCATCAAAACTACCTGCAAAAGCAATTGGCCCATGATGGCCTGATGGCCAGCATCATCTGCGACGGGCCGCATTTACCGGACTACCTTGTTAAAAATATGGTCAGGGCCAAGGGACGCTCTAAAATCATTTTGATCACGGATGCCACCGCTGCTTCCGGTGCACCTCCCGGCCGTTACACACTCGGGGGGCTTGACGTCGAAGCGGACGCTCACAATGCATTACGACTCGCAGAAACACCCTATTTGGCCGGCTCAACGCTTACCATGGAGCGGGCCGTCGGTAACTGTGCTAAATTTGCACGAATCGCCCTGGCGTCCGCAATCAAAATGGCGACTGAAAATCCGGCTAAACTGTTTGAGGGGATCACCGGCAAAGTGGTAAAAGGTCACCGCGCCGATCTGGTGTTGTACCGGACTGACAGGAAAGAAATTGAGATCGAGCAGGTGTACCTTGCCGGCCGCTTAATGTATTCGTCGACTTTATAGGCAGGCTCATTTGGGACGCCGGGATTGTTCAGGGATAGTGCATGGGGCATGGAGCAAGGGGCAAAGAGCAGAGCGAAAAGATCCTCATCTGATAGCTCGTGAGAAACTACCTGGAATGACGAATGACGATTGAAGAATGGCGAATGGTGGAAATCGCTTCGCTCAGTCATTTTTATAAAAACGATAAAATACCT
>JASJCE010000357.1 GCA_030066155.1 Desulfobacterales bacterium
CAGCTTCAGCCATTTTCACTCCTATCACTCGATTTGACCCTGACAAATCCTGTTGCTGATTCCGTTGTTCGAGTTGGGCTTGTGCCGGTCATTAAATTTTTAGAGGTCTAAATTTGCAGATGCACGGCAGACTCATCATTTTTTCAAAAGAGACGAAGTGCCGACAGGATTTTTGTTATTTACTAAACCCATTAAATTAATGCGTAATTTTTTTTTGACAATATCTCTTTGTTTTTTTTGTCAAACATGTCAAAATAATGTTTAGGGTTTTCCCGGATCGGGCAGGCCGGCCAGGCGGTACATCGTGTGAAACTACCTGGAATGGCGAATGACGATTGAAGAATGACGAATGGTGGAAATCGCTCTCCGAGGCGTAGGCGCTACAACCCTCCTACGAGCCGGAGGCTTCGCTCAATCTTTTTAAAAAGACAGAATTCATTATTCAACGTTGGACGTTGAACGTTCGATGTTGGACGTTCATTAGTTTCTTCTCCGATCAGACTGGCTGTTTTTTCAGACCAGAGGTGACGCTCGTGTGAAACTTCAACTAAATATCTCGCAAAGCCCGCTGAGCACACAGAGCTTTTTTGATTGTTCTCTGAGAACTCTGTGGGAGATTAATTTTCTTAAAATCCTGTTAATCCTGTCTCAATATAAATTAATAAAAATCGAATCCATTCCGTTAATCAAATTAAGAATGGCGAGATTCGAATAACGTCTAGTTAGACCGTCAGAATACCTTCAATTCCTGAATCCCTGAATTCGCAATTCCTAAATTATTTTCCTTACATCTTTGATGCCAGATCGGCGGCTTTTTTACTGGCTGCCGATACCCGCTTTGCGGCCTTGCGGCTCTTGATGATGCTGACATCATTCGCCTCGACGAAATCCACGGCCTTGACGTCACAGAACCGCACGCATTGCGGATTGCCGTCGCAGATATCGCACTTCAAAACCCGCCGATCGGTGGCATTAAAATTCATGGCGCCGAAGGGGCATACACTCACGCAGGATCGACAGCCGATACAGGTATCATAATCCACGGAAACGCGCCCCAGTTCTTCATCCTGGGATATGGCCTTGACCGGGCAAACATTGAGGCAGGGCGCATCCTGGCATTGCTGGCAGGTCATGGGAATATAAAGGCCTTCTGCTTCCCACTTCAGCACCCGGATCCGGCTCCGGGTCGGATTGGATACGCCGTCATGGGAAACGGCACACACCAGTTCACACAACCGGCAACCCGTGCATTTCTCGTGATCGATATAGAGTACTTTAGCCATTTATTTTCTCCTCATCCCATTGATCGAAAGAACGATCAATGGGAGTTAATCGTTATTAGAAACCAGTAACTAATAACTAATAACCAATAACTAAATTAGGTGCGACGGTTCGCTCGCCAGATCGAGTTCCTGCAGGGTCTCCGGTTTCGGGTTACCGTTTTTATCGAGCCCTTTGTGCTCGTATAACTCGTCAACCATCTGAATAAATTTATCTTTGTCGATCTTTCGGCCGATCACATCCAGGGCACCTCTGCGGCAGGGTTCGTCAAAATAGCGGTGGTTCAACATATCGCCCTTCTCGAGATCGTCCCTCTGAAGGCCTTCCCTCAGATTGAAGAGCCGTTCCAGCATGTTGCACCGCACGGCCACATCCCAGATTTCCTCGGGCGTCATTTCGATACCGGTATTGTAATACAGGACTTTGGACCATTCTTCGAATGCCGGCAGGGTCACACCCAGAAAAACCGTGTGATATTTGCAGATCCCGAGACAGTCAACACCCATGTACAGATTTTCCTGCCAGAAAACCTGCCAGGGTTTGCCGATGTACTCCGTGTGTTCGGAGCTCAATGGTCCGTCATAGGGAACCGGATTGCCGTAGATTTTTCTCAATACATCCTCGGGCAGATGATAGAGGTCGATAGCCGGGCGGCTTCTTAAATGATCCGAACCCCGGGAGGCGGTCGCCACATTCAGGGCCAGGCCCGGTGTTGCCCGTTCATCGGAATGCAGATTGCTCATACCCTTGACCTGAATCAGATAGTCAAAAGATTTTTTCCCGATCTTTTTGGATGCCGGTATGCCCCCGTCAGCCAGGGCATCCCCCAGAAAGCCCTTGCGGTAGGCAATCCGTTCGATCATCTCGATCACCGCTTCGTCGTTGCCCCAGCTCAAATCCAGGCCGTCGGTCTCCTTGTCGGTGATAATGCCCAGTTCATAAAGCTCCATGGCCCAGGATATCAGACTGCCGGTTTCGAGATTATCCATGCCGAACTGGTCCACCAGATGATTGCCGGTGAGCACGGTCAATGCCCGTGGAGTTGCGGTTTCCGCGCCGAAAGCGCCCAGCGATGTGTATTCGGGCCCCTCCTCGTAGCGGCCGGCCAGGGGACCTTCCGGAATTTTGTATTGTGCCCGGCAGTGTACCTGACATCCGAAGCAGCCCGTCATGTGATGGGGCCCCATGGTCTCTTCACAGATCTCGTCAATACGCTCGGGTTCGATATCATCCGCATACTCGCATTGATTGTACTGGAAATTACGCGTTCGGATCCCGCCCCAGGAATTGGTGGCCCCCCAGATAAACGGTGTTCCCAGTACACCCTGGGTCTGATTGACTTTGGCGCCGGTGATCTGATCGATGAATTGCTTGTTGTACTCGAGAGCTTCAACCGGGTGGGCGATCTGGACATCCATGGTGCCGCGCACGGATACGGCCTTGAGATTTTTGGATCCCATGACACATCCCATACCGGTGCGGCCGGCAGAGTTTTTGATACCGGTCATAACATTGGCGAAACGGACCAGGTTTTCTCCGGCCGGCCCGCAGACGCAGCTTTTGACTTCCTCATCCCCCAATTCCTGACGGATTGCCCACTGGGCATCGGTCACGGATTGGCCCCAAATACCGCCGGCGTCACGGATCTCAATTTCACCGTTGCGGATGTAGATATAGGATGGCTTCTCGGCCTTGCCTTTGATGACCAGGTGGTGAAAGCCGGCCCAGGCCAGTTCCGGCGCGAAAAATCCGCCCATATTGGCACTGCCCAGCATGCCGGTCAAAGGTGACTTCGCCATGACATGGGTTCTGGCGGTTGCCGAGGCGCAGGTGGCCGTGAGGATGCCGCCGCTGATAATGAGTACATTGTCCGGCCCCAACGGATCACATCCCTTTTTGGTGTGATTGTAGAGCAGGTACGCGTCCAGGCCCCGGCCACCCAAAAACTTCTTGCGGACTTCAAGCGGAATCGGCTTTGTCTGGACCTCGCCCGTTGTCAGATCGATGTAGGCTATTTTCCGGTTTAAAGCCATGTTAGAGCACTCCCTTCTCTTTTAATTTTTCTTCCGCCAGCTTCCGGTTTGTTTCCCAGACCGGTCCCCGGATTCGTGGCAGGGTTGGATTGACCCAGTGGATGCGGTACTCCATTCCGCAGGTCGGACATTTGGCGGTCTTATCGCCCTGCTCCGGCTGGATTCTTTCCATGCAGCTCGGATTATGGCACCTGAATTTACCGTAAGTTCGCTTTTTCTGCAGGCTCTCGGATGTTGATGGGCCATCGGTTTTGGTTGCCATGATCGCCTCCTCTTGGATAAAAATCTTGACTTCGTTCATCAATATGAACGTAAATGGTATGCGTACTTCATAGCACGCTGATTTTTCTTAATCAAGGAATTATTTTGATATTTTTAATTTTTCTTATAAACTATTTTTTATAGGGGTCTAAAGACAAGATAGAGTGTAAATCCGTGAAAATTCATGAATCATCAGATGGGGTTCAATTTGTTCATCTGAATGAACGTATTTTGCCCTCAAGATCTGATTTATAAGCAGGCAACGTTTAAGGGGAGCAATAAGTTCATCATTCTGAAATATTAAACGGAAAAAAATTTCAAATAAAATTATACCAACTTTTGGATATTCTATATTGATTTCAAGTTTTTACAATGATATATCAATGTCAATCTCAATTTAAACTGGTATTCTATAGTGGAGTGTACCAATTGACTTGTAAATATCAGTTTATAATGGTGAACGGGTATGATTAAAAAATATGGTGCGCCTTCGGTCAAAAAAGCATTTGCAATACTGAATGCGGTCTCCGCTGTTAAGGATGGACTGGGGGTGAGCGAATTGGCCAAACAGCTGAAAATGGCCAAGAGCACGGTTCACGGCATGACATCTGCCCTGGAAGAGCTGGGTGCTGTCATGCGCAACCCGGTAACCAAGAAGTATAAATTGGGCTTCACGCTGCTTGAAATCGGCCGATCGGCTTATTCCCAGGTCGACCTCAAGGCAGCGGCCAGACCGATTACCGAAGAATTAATGGAAAAAACCCGAACGTCAGTTTTTTTAGGTATACAGAACTGGGATCATGTAACCATTCTGGATATTGTCGAGGCCAGGCAGGACCTGAATATAACCGCCCCGGTCGGTTCGACGATCCCCTTGCTGGCCGGTGCGGTCGGCAAAGTGTTCCTGGCATCCATGGATGAAAACCAGGCTTTCAAACATATCAAATCAAAAGGGCTTCCGCAATTTACAGACAATTCAATTGTCGACCTCGACCGGTATCGCAAAGAGTTAAAGCGGGTCCGGGAGAAAGGCTATGCAATCGATGATGAGGAATATATTCCGGGGGTCAGAGCCGTTGCCTCACCGCTGATGGAATTGGGCCAACTGCGCTCCGCCATTTGGGCTGTGGGCTTTAAGGCCAGTCTGGATGACAAAAAGCTAAAAAATCTTGCCATTCAAACTCATAAAACTGCCGGAGCCGTCAGCCGCCGGATACAGGATCAACTTGTTGGGTAATCATTTTCCAATAACGAATAACCAATAACAATTTAATACCTATTGAGCGCACTATGGGCGGCAGATTCGGCAAATACGGCGACATCAAGCGTCGCAAATCGTTGCAGCGCGCCGGCAGAGCAAAATCCAAATTGGCAAGCGTCAAAAAGACTTCCAGGAGCGTTCACCGAAGTTTGAGACCTACCCAGACAAAAATCCTCACGCGGATCGCCTCCGGCCGCAAGCCTTCGAGCTGATCGAGGAAAGAAACTGATGAACGTCCAACATCGAACGTCCAACGTCCAACGTCGAATATTGTATTCTTTCGATTAAAAAAGGAACAACATGCAGTGCCTGTGTTGCTCCAGCGAATACACCGTTGCGAATTTGACCCGACTGCCATTTGACAAGCTCGGACACACGCACACCGGAGGCTCTGATTTGTTCATTAAATAAAATCGATAAAGCGCAGCCTCCCCTCCGGCCTGTAAGCCTATGAAGCCTACGGGCTGGAAGCGGGCTCGTAGAGGATATGGCGCCTACGCCTCGGAGAGCGTCATCCACATTGGACGTTCGATGTTGGACGTTCGACGTTCAATTTCCTGTTTGAACATTCATATAAGCCTCGCCTCTGACCAAAAAAACGGCCAGGCTGATCGGAAAAGAAACTCAAGTAAATTAATTTCTCACAGAGTCCCCAGTTCTCAGAGAATAATCAAAAAACTCTGTGTGCTCAGCGGGCTCTGCGAGATATTTAAGATGAGAAGTTTAATATATCCGAAAATTCAGACATAACCTTGCGTATTTCGGCATTTTGGTTTAAACAATATTTAACATTTTTGCTAACCAAACCGTTTTAAGTTTTTCATCAGCCACTCCAACCTATCGGGATAAGAATTGGAAAGGAGGTTTACAATGCCGACTTATGAATTCTACTGCGAGAATTGCAAAAAAGGTTTTGAGGTCGTAATTTCGATCTCCGACTATGAAAAGCGGAAATACAGTTGCCCAAAGTGTAAACGTAAAAAGGTCAAACAACAAGTCTCAACTTTCCAGGCTGTAACCTCAAAAAAAAGCTAACGCGTTTCCAATCTTAAATTGATTAGTAATTGATCTCGTTTCCAAGGCCAGGGCCACATCTGTGCGCTAGAGTGCGATCTCGATTATTTTTGACCTGCCGCCTTGATTGCACTAAATTTTCTTCTTACTGTTCAATTTAATAAAAAATCCATTTTTCAATTCGAAGCTCCAATGGTATACGCCCTGGGAGGCAATCATGGCCGGTGGATGGACCCGCGACGGCGGTGTGCAGGATCAAATAGACGCCAGTGTTGAAGATGCCGTAAAACTGGCCAGAAGCCGGCTGCCTGAAGGAGAAGGATCGACCCATTGCAAGGAGTGCGATTTCGTCATTCCGGAAGCGCGTCGCAAAGCAATCCCCGGCGTGCGGTTGTGCGTCAACTGCCAAGCTGAGTTGGAAAAGCGGCAAACAACCCCCACCGGCTTTAATCGCCGCGGCAGCAAAGATAGCCAGTTGAAATAACCGATGGTTTTTACCCATTTAAATGCCAACGGCTGTTGTTTTTCACTTTCTGGAGGCCTTCATTTACTCACTGATAGTCGGTCATCCTGCTTCTGCCAGGCCTCTCAGCAAAAAGTGAAAAGAAAAATCGACTCTGCGTTCTTTGCGGCTCGAGCGACGCGACGTGTCGGGGCGTAGCTCGCAGAGCGAAGACCGAAGCGGGCGGTGAACCAAAGTATGAATAATTATGACCTTCTTAACAGAAGTTGCTCTGGAGAACGACAATGACTGATCTGCCCACGACGATGAGGGGCGTGTGGTTGACCGGCCACGGCGACCTGGACAAACTGGACATCCGCGATGACATACCGGTACCCGTGCCGGGACCGGGGGATGTCCTCGTCCGCGTAGCCGCAGCGGGTGTCAACAATACGGATATCAACACCCGCACGGCCTGGTATTCAAAACATGACAGCTCAAGCGAGGATGCCAGCTGGGCCGGCACACCCCTTCATTTACCCCGCATCCAGGGGGCTGATGTATGCGGTCACATCGCTGCCGTCGGCTCAAGTGTCAACACCGACAGAATCGGTGAACGGGTGATAATCGAGCCGTGCTTGAGAGAGGCAAACGGCCGAATGCTTGAAAATCCATGGTATCTGGGTTCGGAATGCGACGGCGGCTTTGCCGAATTTACAGTCGTCGCCGCGCGGCATGCCTACAAAATCGACAGCGACCTGTCTGATATCGAGCTGGCTTCCTTTCCGTGCTCCTATTCTACCGCTGAAAACCTGTTGACCCGCGCAAATGTCAGGGCGGGCGATCGCGTCCTGGTTACGGGCGCCTCCGGCGGCGTGGGATCGGCAGCCGTCCAGCTGGCCAAGGCCCGCGGGGCATATGTCATGGCAGTCACAACTCCGGTGAAATCGGATACACTAAAAAAGCTGGGGGCGGACGACACCATTGCCCGCCATAAAGATCTCGCTGCTGAAGTCGGCGCAAACAGTGTGGATGTGGTAATTGATCTCGTTGCCGGTGATCAGTGGCCTCTGTATCTGGAAGTGTTGCGTCCAAAAGGGCGCTATGCAGTTGCGGGCGCCATTGCCGGCCCACTGGTGGATTTGGATGTCAGAACGCTGTATCTGAAAGATCTCAGCCTGTTCGGATGTACCGTCCTTGAGCCGGAGGTTTTCAGCAACCTGATTGGGCGTATCGAGCAGGACTTCATAAAGCCGATCATTGCCCGAACGTTTGCACTGGAAGAGATATGTGAGGCACAACTTTTTTTCCTGAAGAAACAACATGTCGGAAAAATTGTGCTAAAAATATGATCCCCGCTTCAAGCAGCAAAAGGAAATTGAGTCGAGGTTTCTGGTTAGTTATACTTCCGATAGTAGTATTTCTGACGGCTGTGTCGGTGGTCACCGGCTATTTTTTCCCGCAATACAACAAACTCATTATACTGCTGCTATATTCGATTCCCAGTCAGTTTATTGTCGCCGTTATACCTCATGAACCGATAATTTTCTATTATAGCAAATATTTCTCTCCATTGATGGTGACCCTGGTAACGTTGCTCGGAACGCTTTTTGCCGAATATTTAAACTACATGTTAGTAAAATTTTTTTTTACAATTCCAAAAGTAGATGATCTCAGAAAGTACAAAACGTTTAAATATGCTACCCATTACTTCTTGCGGTTACCTTTCATAAGTTTAGTGGTTGCAGCAATAACTCCCGTACCGTTTTATCCTTTCAGAATAATTGCCCCCGCAAGTGAATATCCGTTGAGTAAATACCTTTTGGCTTTAGTTGTAGGCCGAAGTCCTAGATTTTACATTTTAGCTTACTTTGGCTACATGGTTCCTTTACCAAATGAGATTATAATCGTCGTGTTTATAGTCCTTTTGGCTTTATCATTGGCGTATTTAGTAAAACGAAAAGGTTTCAGATAATGCT
>JASJCE010000031.1 GCA_030066155.1 Desulfobacterales bacterium
ACGCCGACGCGGTGGGTGCTGCCGGTGCCCGGGTCAAGCGGCTGGATTATTTTGTGCCCGAACTGGGCGATGGCGCCGAGATTCTGGAGGGCAGCACGGACGAAGTTGCCGACAAATTGATCGAACTGTTAAAAGCCAAAGGAGGGATCAAATAATGGCCGGACAGGTTTTTGCATATATTACTCACAAGGCTGGAAAGGCTGACGACAGCGCCCAGGAACTCCTGGTCGCGGCCGCCAAGATATTTCCGGATGCCGAGCCCACGGCTATTGTAGCCGGTGCGGGGTCCGAACTTGATGCGGTTTGCGGCGAGGTGGCCGCCTGGTATAAAGAAATTTGGAAATTCGACAACGAGGCTCTGGCGTATCCCAATGCCGAGGCGATTCGGAAGCTGCTGGTCAATGTTCTGCCCGGGGATGCTGTTGTTCTGATTCCCCATGATACATTTGGAATGGACCTCGGACCCGGTCTGTCGATTAAAATGGATTCGGTTTTCGTTTCCGATGTGGCGGGCATTGATGGACTCGAGGGGGATACACTGAAAATTACCCGGCAGGAGTATAGCGGTCAGGTCAGCACCCATTTAAGCTGCGATATTTCATCTGGTGCTGTCTTAAATCTGCGTCCGGGCGTTTTTCAGGCAGAAGAGTCGGGTGCCGGAACCGGTGGTCAGGTGGTGGACAAATCGGCAGAAATCGGGGATTTAACCGTCGGCAGACGATTCCTGGAAGTCGTCGAAGCCGAGATTGGCGATGTTGACATTACCAAAGAGGACATTCTCGTCTCAGTCGGTCGCGGAATCGAGGACGAGGATAATATTGAAATTGCGGACGAGCTGGCCGAGGCCATGGGAGCTGTCGTCTCCTGTTCGCGGCCGATCGTAGATGCCAAATGGCTGGAAAAATCGCGACAGGTCGGTACCTCCGGTCAGACCGTCAAGCCGAAAGTATACATGGCGCTGGGCATTAGCGGCTCCTTTCAACATATGGGGGGACTCAAAGGCAATCCGTTTATCGTCGCCATCAACAAGAACCCGAAGGCACCCATTTTTCAGGTGGCTGATGTCGGGGTGGTGGAAGATTTGCTTGATTTTGTACCGGCACTGACTGAAAAAATACAAGAAAGTAAGTAGTCAATCAAAATCTAATACCGTTTCTACCTTATTCTTAACGGAGATTCTATGCTATCTGAATAACAATGCTAAACAGATAAAATTCCAAATCTCAAGCACCAAATTTCAATGCAGCGGGCTATTTTCGTGATTTGGATCGACCAATGAATGAACCTGCTTACATAATTGAGTGATATGACCGCCTGTTTCCGCTGGAAGCAGGCGGTTTTTTTTGGAACAAGCTCGATGTCTCGTAAAAAGTTAAAGTCTCAAATCTTAATCTCATAAACAATTGAAATTATTCATGGCAAGATTTACTTTTGTGCTTTTTGCGCCCTTTTGCGGCCATATCAATATTGAATTGATGGCAATCCAGTTTTATATTCAATTTTAAAATATTTCTATTTCTGAAGTTTTTTGTTGTCAAATATATTTGGCTGGTGTAATATAGAACAGCCGTTTAAAGGTTCTCTTGTGCTGGTTTCAGCCGAACCGATGGCCTTGAATTGGCAAGTCTGATCTAAGGTTGTAACGTCGGTCCTGTTATTGATACTATACAGTTGAAAACGCTGAATTACGTTGCCAGGATTAACGATTATGAAAAAGGGCGGGTTGTTTAAAACGATTCGGGTACTGCTCGTTTTAATGGTGTCCATTGTGATTGCGGTGACCCTGATCATCATGCGCCCCAAAGCTGAACGTCAGGTTCCGCCGCAGAAGGGACGCCTGGTCGAGGTGTTTCCTGCCAAGGCGGAAAATGTTCAGCTGCTTGTCGAGTCATTTGGCACGGTCGCTCCCCGTGAGTCCTTAAAACTAGTCGCTCAAGTCCGGGGACAGATCGTGGATATATCGCCGGATTTCAAGGAAGGCGGCTTTCTGACCAAAGGAACCCGTCTGATCCAGATTGACCCACGTACCTACAGCCTTGAAGTGACCCGCCGCGAGGTCCAGATCAAACAGTCAGAGGCCGAGCTCAAGCGTCTCCGGCAGGAAGTCATCAATCTAAAATCCAGAATTAAAATCGCCAAATCGGATGTATCCCTGGCTAATAATGAATATTTGCGGCTTAAAAAGCTAATTGACCGGAAAGTCATCGCCCAGTCCCAACTGGATAAAGTTGAACAGGCCTATCTGGCGAGTTTGGAGCGCCTTCAGGCACTTGAAAATCAACGGGCACTTATCGGCCCTCAAAAAGAGCAACTCATTGCAACGCGGGATATGGCTAACGTCATGTTCGAACAGGCGAAATTGGACCTCGAACGCTCCAACATCAAGGCCCCCTATGACGGCTGGGTTTTGGACAAAAGTATCGAGGTCGGGCAGCATGTCAATATCGGTCAGCACCTGGGAAGCATATACAAGGCCGGCGAATTGGATATCGAGGTCAACATCCCGACCAAGGAATTTAAATGGTTGCCGGCCGGTATGGGAAAAGACGCATCCGTGGCAGCTGACGTCGTATTTCGAAATACCGGTGATGAGCAGGTCTGGAAGGGGCATGTCGCCAGAGTTAAAGCCCGTATGGATGAGAGAACTCGAACCCTGCCGGTCGTGATCGAGGTGGATCATAATGCCGACACGGCATTCTCCGAAGGCGGCATCCGGCTCAGGCCGGGAATGTTCGTGACGATCAAAATCAAAGGCAAGGCCATTGATCAGGCTTATATACTGCCGCGATACGTGGTTTATCCGGGGGATGTGGTCTACACCCTGTCCGACGATCGGTTGAAAGTCAAAGAGGTCGATATCCTTCGAACTTACAAAGATTCGGTTATCGTCAACACAGGCATTTCCGATGGTGATCAAATCATCAAAACTCCCCTCTCCGGAGCCGTGGACGGGATGAAGGTAAGATTAAAAGAGTAATGGTTATTGGTTATCTGTTATTAGTTGATAAGGAATAAAATCTTATTTAGATATCAAATATCTGAATCCCAAGTGTACAGCCAATTTGACTTTAAGTTGATTTATATGGGCGGTAGTTCTTTTAAAACTTTTGAAGATTTGCAGTGTTGGCAAGCATGTCGAGAAGTTCGACTATTTATCATGGATCTGGTAAAAAGTTATCCGAAGGAAGAAAAATATTCTATTGTAGATAATATGAAGAGAGCTGCCAGGTCGACAACGCAGAACATAGCGGAAGGATTTGGGCGATTTCATTACAGGGAAAACTTGCAGTTTTGCAGAATTAGCCGCGGCTCACTTTATGAGCTGATTGACGATCTCATAACTTCTCTTGATGAAGGTTTCATAAATCAAATAGATTACGAAAAAGGTAGAGAAAAAATCTCAACTGCACTGGCACTCTTAAATGGATATATCAGCTACCTTAACCGTTATATTACCGATAACGCCTGATTGAACGTTTCTGCCAAATTATGGCAACAAATAACTAATAACAAATAACCTCTTTTAAGATTCTAATAAAAAATAGCCATATAGAATGATATTCTTCCACCAACGAATAACTAATAACGAATAACCAATAACTTACAATGCGCGCGCTCGGTCGATGGTCTATCAATAACAATGTTACGGTTAATCTCGTCATGATCTTTATCATCATGGCCGGTGTTTTTACGGTGATGAAGATGCGGCGGGAGATGTTTCCCCAGTTTTCGCTGGATATGATCGCCGTTTCAGTTGTGTACCCGGGCTCCAGTCCGGAGGAGGTGGAGGAGGGGATCTGCATTAAGATCGAGGAGGAAATCCAGAGTATTGAGGGCATCGAGCGGCTCAGGTCCACGGCGCGCGAAGGCCTGGGCGAGGTTATCGCTGAGCTGGAAACCGGGGCGGATACCCAGAAGATCCTGGATGAAATCAAGGCCGAAGTCGATCGCATCGACACCTTTCCCGAAGAGGCCGAAGAGCCGGTGGTCCTGGAAATTATCAACCAGGATCCAACGATTTCGGTGGCATTGTTCGGAGACGTTTCCGAAAAGCGCATGCGTCAGATTGGCGAAAACATCCGCGATGATCTGCTGGAGGCACAGTTATCCGGTTCCGGCAAATTCGGTGGTGTTCAAGACCTGATCGCATCCATTCTGAAGCGTTTTCGCTTTAAGCAACCTGAAAATATTACCCAAATTGATCTGATTGGTGTTCGGGATTACGAAATTTCAGTGGAAGTTTCCGAAGAGGATCTGCGCCGCTACGGCATATCATTTGATCAGGTTGTGAGCGCTGTAAGGGCGGGCAGCATCGACCTGCCGGGCGGGAAAATTAAAACGGAGCAGGGGGAAATCCTGATCCGGGCCAAAGGGCAGCTTTACACCGGCCGGGAGTTTGAACAGATACCACTGATCACCCTGGATGACGGTACCGTCGTGCGGCTGGGGGAGGTCGCCCGGGTTACCGATGGATTTGAGGATCTGGATATTAAAACCCGCTTCAACGGGATGCCCGCTGCCATCGTCCAGGTCAGCCGTACCAGCGAGCAGGATGCGATTGAAATTGCCAACATAGCCCGAAATTATGTCAGAAATAATAAAAACAAGATTCCCGAAGATCTCGAAGTCGCCATCTGGGGCGATATTTCGACCATGGTTGAAGACCGCATCGATTTGATGCTGCGAAATGGTGTTCAGGGTATCACATTGGTTTTTATCGCTCTGGCTCTGTTTCTGAACCTGCGTCTGGCTTTCTGGGTGGCGTTCGGCATTCCGATCTCGTTTATGGCGGCTTTCTTGGTCCTGGATGCTTTCGGTCAGACCATCAACATGATCTCGCTATTTGCGTTTATCATGACCCTCGGGATACTGGTGGACGACGCCATCATTGTGGGTGAAAATGTCTATTCCCACTACAGCCGCGGTAAATCACCCTCCGCAGCCGTGGTCGACGGATTGAAAGAGGTCGGCGCTCCGGTTGTCATGGCGATCAGTACAACCGTGGTGGCCTTTTCGCCCCTGCTGTTTATTGCCGGCATTATGGGAAAATTCATTGCGGTCATGCCCATGGCCGTGATCATCATCCTGATTATGTCACTTTTCGAAGCGCTGGTTATACTTCCCGCACATCTGCATCACGCGTTGACACAGTCCGAGAAGAAGACTCGCAGACTGACCTCCTGGCACGAGCGTATTCAGAAAAGGATCGAGGGCGGCCTTCAAACGGTCATTCAAAAAGTCTACTCGCCGGCGATACGATATGTCATCAAAAATAAGTATTTTACCTTTTCACTCGGAATCGGCGTGTTGATCATCAGTCTGGGAATTATAGCCGGCGGATATGTTGCCTTTGTATTTTTTCCAAAAGGAGAGAGCGACTGGATCGTGGCCGAGATTGTTTATCCACTGGGTACTCCGTTCAAAGTTACCGAAGAAACGATTGAAAATATTGAAAAGCAATCCTTTGAGCTGAATTCAATTTTTTCCGATTTTTCAGAAAAGAACGGGCGTCTGGTCAAGAATACGTTCTCAATCGTTGGAGCGATTCCCAGGCGGGATTGGAAACCGCCGGAATATGGCGGTCACGTCGGACAGGTTTGGATCGAATTGGCCTCCTCCGAGACAAGGGAGGGCGTTTCAACCCACACCGTTCTGAATAACTGGCGCGAGTCGATCGGTGAGATCCCGGGGATTGAGCGATTTACATTCGCCACCCTGGAAGGCGGACCTGCCGGCAATCCAATCGAAATCCAGTTGAGCGGCCAGGATTTTGAGCAACTCAAGCAGGCGGCCGCTGAATTGAAGGCCGAAATTGCCACCTATCCCGGAACTTTTGATATATCCGACAATTTTAAGCCCGGCAAACAGGAGAAAAAGATCCGGATCCGGGAAGGCTCAAGGTCAATCGGAATCACCATGCGCGACCTTGCCCGTCAGGTTCGGCAGGCCTTTTATGGTGAAGAGGCACTGCGCATTCAACGCGATAGAGACGATGTAAAGGTAATGGTGCGATATACCAACCCGGAACGAACCAGTCTTTCCGGAATTGAAGAGATGCGTATTCGGACCGCGGCTGGTGAGGAAATTCCAATCGAGGAAGTTGCCGATATTGTTCCCGGCAGAGCCTATTCCGTTGTCAATCGGTTGGACCGCAAACGGACGATTACGGTAATTTCCGATATCGATGAAACCATCGGAAATGCCAGCGTCATCGTAAATGAATTGAAGGCCGGTTTTTTGCCGCTTCTGGTGGCACGATTTCCGGGCATAACGTATGATTTTGGCGGGCAGGAAAAGCGAACCAGTGAATCCCTGGACAGTATCAAAAGCGGGTACCTGCTGGCCATGATGGGTATTTTTTTATTGCTGGCCAGCCAGTTCCGGTCCTATTTTCAGCCCGTCATCATCATGATGGCGATTCCGTTCGGGCTGATCGGTGCAATTTTCGGTCATCTGATTATGGGCATTGACTTTACCATTATCAGTATTTTTGGAATCGTGGCGCTGTCTGGCATTGTCGTCAACGACTCACTGATTCTGATCGACTTTATCAATCGGGCGATTCGCCAGGGCGTCGACCTCGATCAGGCCGTGTTTGAATCCGGCAAGGCCCGGTTCCGACCGGTATTGCTCACCTCAGTCACAACCATTGCCGGGCTATTCCCGCTCATGCTGGAACGCAGTTTTCAGGCTCAGTTTCTGATTCCCATGGCCGTCAGTATCTGTTTTGGTCTTCTGGCCGCTACCGTACTGACCCTGCTGTATGTTCCGGCATTGTATCTAATTGTGCAGGATCTTATCAATCTAGCTACACGCCGAAATAAGACGGCGGAAACCGCGGAACAGGTGACCCGTCTTCGCCTTACGGCTTCACCGCGGCAAGCAGATGACAGAGGTCAGGAGACAGAGGACAGCGGTCAGCGGTCAGATGTCAGACGACAGATGTCAGACAGCTGAAGGTTATTCTTTATTCGTCTCAGGTTTAAGGATGAAAGCCAGGAAACTGGAAAGCTATAAAGCCTGAAAGCAAAGCTTCTTCTCAACTTCCCGGCACTCACGCCTGCAAACCTGTGTGCATCCAGCATCGAGCATCCAGTATCTAAAATCCAGTATCCGGCATCCGGCATCCAGCCTTCCAGCCTCCTGGCTTCCTTGCCTTCCAGCTTCCTAACCTTTTTCCTTTTCAACCGGGTCAATTCCGTCGAATCCTGATAATATCCTTGATTTTTATGAAATAAATGTTATTGTTAACGTAATCAATAAAGGCCCGTCCTTAATTGGCGGGCCGGTTTCGTTCTGAAGGAAAGATTCACTTGTCACTGTGACAGCCTGCAGTTTGGAACTATGAGAATTATTAGGAAAGGAGAGTATCACAATGGCAAGTGGAGTAGTAAAGTGGTTCAACAGCAGCAAAGGCTATGGTTTTATAGAGCAGGAAAATGGTCCGGATGTGTTCGTTCACCACACCGGCATCAACGCCAGCGGCTTTAAAGTGCTTTATGAAGGCGACAATGTTACCTTCGACGTCGAAGACGGGAAAAAAGGCCCCGCCGCCGTCAACGTCACCGTCGTTTAATATCAAATCCGAATTTAAAAAGGCATTTCATCTCGTGATGAAATGCCTTTTTTCATGGCAATTTTAAAACGATTTAGCCGCAAAAGGACGCAAAAAAACACAAAAAATTGATTTCAGGAATCGTGGGTTCGATCCTATTGAGTAAAATCCCGATTATGAAAAATTAAATAGATAGGATACCACAATTCTTCAATCTTTAATTTTCAATCTTCATTTGATCATCAGCCCGTTTTCTCCTTGGCAACTTTCTTCAATTTATCGTTGGCCCAAATGGCGACTTCCACCCGGCGGTTCTGGGCGCGGCCGGCCTCCGTATCGTTGGTGGCCACCGGTTGAGACTCCCCTAATCCATCTGTCGTAAATCGTGCTGAATTAACATTCTGGGTTGCCAGGTAGTTTGCCACCGATCCGGCGCGCTGTTTTGAAAGTTCCAGATTGTATTCCTCCGAGCCGGTGGAATCGGTGTGGCCCACGAGCATGATATTTGTGTCTTCATATTTATTCAAAATCTTGGACAGTTCCGTCAGCTCGCTGCGATATTGAGATTTCAAGTCCGATTTGTCGACGTCAAATAAAATGCCGGAGCTGAATGTTATCTTGATGCCTTCACCGACCCGTTCGACCTTAGCGCCCTCGATATCCCGTTCGATTTCGGCAGCCTGTTTGTCCATATAATTACCGATGTAGGCACCCGCCGCACCGCCAACCACCGCGCCGATCAGTATCCCAGCCACCGTATAGCCGGTGGCATAGCCGATGACGCCGCCGGCAACACCCCCGGCCCCCGCGCCGATAGCGGCGCCTTTCTTGGTGCGGTTCCAATCTGCACAGCCCATGGATACTGCCAGAAACGAAATAATCAGAAACCAGACTAAAAATTTCTTTGTCATTTGTAATCCTCCGTGATTTGGTTGAATAGTTGATTAGATTTAGTTAAATCGTTAAATCGTTGAATAGTTGAATGGTTAATTAATCCGCCCTTAAAAAATAGCAAGTATAAGTTTGTTAATTATTTCCGGATGAACGTAGATCGTCGGCGTATCTGAATTCACGCGGATTAATTATTTTATGCTGCGCATATTTTTATGTAAACGTTCAGGGGTTCAGGGTTATAGGTTCAAAGGTTGGGGTTCAGTTCCGATCGAAAGAATTGATTGACAAACCCTGGGGCAAATCCCATAAAATCAGAGCCAGTCAAGTTCGTAGGGACCGGGTCACAAAAGACTGTGAGGCTATATTTGTAACTACCTGTAAACAATAGTAACCCTGAACGGTGAACCTTGAACCTGTGAACGCATACGTTTTTTACTTCGTGGTTAATTTTTGTCAGCTACGAATGAGTGCAAATTTCCACGAATGTGCAAAATTTTCCCCTTCACGATTTTAGTCAAACATGAAAAATTCTCTGAGATCTCAGTGAGCTCTGCAAGAGACCAAAATAAAATTAGATTATATTCCGATCAAGCCCCGCAAATGGCCGATACCTCTACCAGCACGTCTTTGGGCAGCCGGCCCACTTCCACCGTTTCCCGGGCCGGCAGGCTTTCCTGGAAATATTCGTCGTAGACCGAGTTGAATTTGACAAAATTGTCCATGCTGCTCAGGAAACAGGAACACTTTAGCACATTTTTCAGATTCATGCCGGTTGATTCGATAATTGCTTTCAAATTTTCCATGACCCGCCGGGTCTGGACTTCGATGTCGCCGTCAACCAGTTCACCGGTTTGCGGATCCAGCGGAATCTGCCCGGAGACGAACAGCAGATCACCATACTGGACGGCCTGGGAGTAGGGCCCAATGGCGGCCGGGGCATTATCGGTGGAAATGATTTTCTTCATCTGGTTTTCCTCCATTGGTTTGGTTGAATGGTTGGGTTATGTTAAATAGTTGATTTGTTGAATAGTTTTATTGGTTTAGGTGTACGGGGCTGGTCAAACTGTCAAATGCTTTAATTGCTTAACTCTGAAGATCTACGCTACTTAATTCGATTTTTGTAATGTTCTGGATCTCTATGAAGGCCAGCCACGGCAGTGATAAGGATCTCTCGCGGCTCCACTACGTATAGAAGGGCGTAAGGAAAACCTTTTAGGATACACCGTCTTGTTTGCTCGCCTATTTTTGTCCACGCCTCTGGCATAAACTTTATTCGGTCGATTGCGGCGTCCACTTCCTGAAAAAACCGGAAGCCTAATCCTGGTAATTGATGGTCATAGTATCTTACTGCTTCGTTCAATTCATCACTTGCTGGAGAAATGAATCGAACCTTCATCGCCCGAAGCCCTTTTTAATGTCCTCCCAATCATAAGACTCGAGTTCTCCTCGCTTATAAGCCTCGTAACGGGCTTCGGATTCTGCAGCCCAGCTTTTTTCAATCTCTGAATCTGGTTTGTCGAGGCTGAATAAGATTGCCTCAACCAACCGAATTCGGTCAATCGGCCTAAGTCCTATGGCTTTTTTTGCTAATTGTTCCAATTTTTCCATAATATTCCTCTATATTTCAGCTAACACATTTCTTAAACATCCTCAATCTATGTCGGTCAGAAAGATAAGGTGGATAAATTTTATTGAATATGACAGAAGTTATCGATGTGTCAACCACCGGAATGGACAGGTTTTCATTCAAAATGATGCGAAGGATGCTGACCTGATGGTAGTATGTTAATCAATCAAAGATAATTAGCCACGAATTTACACGAATGACCACGAATAATAAAATCATATGGTATGCAGATTCCTTTCAGTGCAATTATGTTGAAAGCCGATTTTTCCTCTGATAGCCAGATCCGGAAAATTATCTGTAGGGCAGTAGAGATTCCTATTAATGAAATATGAGCTAATCGTTATCGATTTCGATGGTACTTTAGCAGATACCTATCCCTGGTTTGCGAGCGTCATCAATCTGGTAGCCGACAAGTATCAATTTAAAAGAATTGATGATAGCAAAGCGGATACAATGAGAGGCTACGGGGCATTGGACATCATTAACCACCAATAACCAATAACAAATAACTATTTCACCTAATAACTCTTCTCATCTTCCCAACTTCTTATCTTCTTATCTTTTTCGTCTGACTTCTCACCTTCAATCCTTTAGCCTTTAACCTTTATCCTTTCACCTATCAGCTATGAGCCATTCCTCTTACATCTGACTTCCGACATCCGGCACTTTTCATCCGCCTTCAGAATCACCCTCGCATCCACGATGCTGAGTCCTTCCTGATGCACGATCACCGGGTTGAGATCCATTTCAGCAATCTCGGGGTAGGCCACCATGATTTCAGAGCATAGCTGGAGCAGTTTGGCGATGGCCTTTTTGTCCAGGGGCGGCTTGCCTCTGGATCCGTCTAAAATGGGGAAAGACTTGGTTTCTTCAATCATCTTGCGGGCGCCGCTGGGCGAGAGGGGGACGACGCGAAAGGCGACATCTTTTAGAATTTCCACCATGATGCCGCCCAGACCGTACATGATTATCGGACCGAACTGATCATCGTATTTGGTGCCGATGATCACCTCCACGCCTTCGGCAGCCATGGGCGACACCAGCACACCCCGGATATCGGCCTTGGGATTGTAGTCTATCGCGCTCTGTATAATTTCTTCATACGCCTGGCGCACCTCTTGCTCTGTGCGAAGCTTTATCCGCACGCCGCTGGCCTCGGTTTTGTGCAGGATATTGGGGGAGACGATTTTAAGAACCACTTCACTGCCGGCTTTGGCTGCGATCGCGACTGCCTCATCGGCGCTTTTGGCCAGCAGATCCTGGCTGACGGGCGCCCCGTGCAGGCCAAACAGACGCTTGGCCTCCGGCTCGAGCAGGGCCTGGCGGCCATCCTCGCGCGCAGCTTTAATGATCTCGATTCCCTCCGGTTTGGCTTTGGCGTCCCAGTTCAAATCAAACGTGTATTTGGGATGGTAGCTGTTGAGATAAACGCCGTACTCGGCCAGGGCGCTGATGCATTTGACGGAAACATCCAGCGAGTCGTAGACCGGAATGTTATAATACCGCAGCAGATCCAGGGCGTGAGGCTTTTCGGATGTATACAGGCTGTGCAGCACGATCGGCTTGTGGCGGGATTTGACGAGCTTGCCCATTCTGTGGGCGGCGTCTTCTTCCATCAACGACAGGCTTTCGGCGAAACGGATGCCGTATCCGCCGAACAGGCCGACGATCAACAGCCCGCCGACATTGGGATCGTTCAGCATAATTTTAGCGCAATCGGCGAAAAGTGACGGATCGGCGTCCGTACCGCCGGCCACGTCCACGGGATTTGGCACGGATGCCGCGTCCGGCAGTAACGCTTTTAGCTTTTGCTGGGTTTTTTCACTCAGCTCGGGCATATTGACACCCAGGTCGGTCAGCAGATCGGCGGCAATGGTGGCGTGCCCCCCGCCGTCAGCCAGAATGGCAACATTGTTGTTTTTTATGGGCGGCAGACTGGAGAGCGTCTCCGCCACCGGAAAGAGCTCATCGGAATTCTCGATGGTGATGATGCCGGCCCGTCTGAATGCACCCTGGGCTACTTCCGAGATACCCGCAAGGGAACCGGTGTGGGAGCCGGCCGATTTCTTCCCGGTCGAAGAACGACCACTTTTCAGCAGGATGACCGGTTTTTCCAGGGTTGTTTTCTGGGCCTGCTGGATAAATTTGCGGCCGTTCCGCAGCCCTTCCACGTACATTAAAATCGCCTTGGTGTCCGGGTCATGGCGGAAAAATTCCAGGTACTCGTGAAATTGGATGTCCGCCTCGTTGCCGACCCCGACGTAATAGGAAAATCCTTTGTTGCTTTTAACCTTGGCTTCGGTGATCAGGGTCAGCGCCATATTGCCGCTCTGGGTAAGGAGGGCGATATTGCCTTTGGGCGCATCTTTCAGCCCGACCAGGTTTAAATTGTCATGCAGATTCAGCATGCCGGATGTATTGGGACCGATGAGGCGAATATGGTGCTTCCGGGCTACGGCCACCATTTCGTTTTCGAGTTTTCTGCCCTCCGGACCCATTTCTCCGAATCCGGCTGCCAGAACCACCGCTCCTTTCACACCCTTCTGTCCGCAATCCTCCAGCACGGCTGGCAGCGTGCGGGCCGGCGTGGCGACAAGCGCCACATCTACCGGACCGCCAATGGCACTGACATTCTGATAGCATTTAAATCCCAGGATACTTTTCTCCTTGGGATTTACCGGATAAATTTCTCCGCCATACTTTTCATCCAGCAGGGTGCGGATCGTCTGGTAACCGCGTTTGGTTTCAATTTTGGATGCGCCGATTATGGCCACGGATTCAGCTTTCAGGATTTTTTCCAGGGACATTGCTCAGACTCCCTCATTCTAAAAGGTTTAAATTTGCTTATTGCGTTGTTGGTCATTGACATCAGATGAAGCACAATAGCTGGGAAGCTGGAAGGCTATGACGCCGGAAAGCATAGAATAAGGTATCGATTCCTCTTTCAAAATCCAAAATCCGCAATCCGAAATAGAAGACCAAGCCTCCCGGCTTCCCAGCTTCCAAGCCTTTTTCCGATTTGATCGGCCGTTTTTGGGCCGCCGGCTGAGCTGAACCCTGAAACCTGAAACCATCGTCAAACCTCCAGCATCTGTAATTCAGCAACTCGCAACACCCAACTTACGACCCACAATTACGTTCTTTTCCGTTCCTCGAACTTTTTCAACGACTCCTGCCGCTCTTTGTCGGATACACAGGTCAGGCAGGCTTCAACCTCGAAATCCATCAAGGCTTCCAGGCTGACCTCGCCCCGGGCCATGTTGAGGCCTTTTTTTATCATTTTCAGAGAGATTGCCGAGTTTGCGGCTATTTTTTCGGCCATCATGCCGACCTGCTGATCGAGCTGCTCCCGGGGCACGGCCTTGTTGACCAAACCGATGCGTTCAGCCTCCGTACCGTCGATATACTCACCGGTGAACAACAATTCCCTGGCTTTGCCCGGACCGATTAAGTCCTGGACCAGTCTGAATGCGCCGCCGGTCACCGATGAGGTGACTTTAGCTTCGGGAGAACCGATCTGGGCTTCTTCGGCTGCGATGCGAATGTCGCAGGCCAGAGCCAGCTCGTAGCCGGATCCGATGGCGTAGCCATTGATGGCGGCGATGGTCGGTTTTTCAAAGCGGATAATTCCTCTGGATGCCTCCTGAAGCTCTTCGAGATAGTCTCGATATGCTTCTATTGTCCTGGTCTTAGATTCCTTCAAATCTGCTCCGGTCGAGAAGGCCCGTCCTTCACCCGTTATTACCAGCACCTTGATTTCGGAATCCTGACCGGCATCCGCCAGGGCTTGCTGAATGTCCAGCCACAATTGTTTATTCATTGCATTCAACACCTTGGGCCGGTTCAATTTGATGGTCGCAATCCCACGGTTTTTTTCATAAATAATACATTCAAATTTCACTTTTTCTCCTATTGGCCGATAATTTAATTGTAAAAGTTGAGAGGTTGAGGGTTTAAGGTTCAAAGGTTGATATTGCCGCCAAAAGGCGCAAAAATCGCAAAAACTGTGCGGCTGAAATTAGATATATTTCCGAATTTACAACTATTTAACCAATCAAACAATTAACTATTCAACTAAATCGGTTACCCGATTTTTGGCATCAGGGCCCAGACGATAATCCAGGCGCCGGAATTGGGGTCTTTGTCCAGGCAGACGATGCCGCTGTTCTGGAATTTAAATATGGGCCGATCTGCTGAACCGGTTACCAGATAAGCGGCCATACGTTCCATAAACGGCAGATGGCCGACCAACATGACATTGGCGCCGGCATCGAGGCCGCCGGCAAATGCAGAGACATCATCCATCGGCTTGAGCCCGGCGGTTTCTTCCACGCCGCCGGCGGGTTGCAGGGTGTCGGCGAAGATGTCTGCGGTTTGACGGGCCCTTTTTTTGCCGCTTTGTTTGATGAGTGCCACTTGAATCCGGTAGTTTAGAGCGACTTCGGCAATGCGCTTCGTTTCCGCGATGCCTTCGTCGGATAGTCCCTGATCGGGATCGACGTCTTTAGGCCGGCTTCGGCCATGCTGAACAAGGTAAAGTGCCATGGGTGGAATCCTTCTTGTAATATAAGGTGATTGATTATATATTTGATAGAAAGCCATCAGTAGCATGAAACCACGGCAAACAGTATACAAAACCCGTTTGTCAATAGGGTATGGCTTGCCCTCTATTCGGCTAAATATGTCAATGACAAGAAAACATCAACAGGTTTTTAATGCCGAAAGTCCCGGCATGCGAATCGTAACCAGACCGGATTTTGACGGAATTGTCTGCGCTGCGCTGCTGTTGGAAATTTTCCCGATAAGACAGCCGGTTAAGTGGGTTGAGCCCGCCGAATTGCAACGAAACATGGTTGAAATCCATAAGGGAGACATTATCGCCAACCTGCCGTATCGGGACAATTGCTCTCTGTGGTTTGATCATCACTACACGAATCGGATTTACCGGTCATACGACGGGGTGTTCAAGATTGCACCCTCGGCAGCCGGTTTGATATATGAGAAATACAAAGACCATTTTAAACGCGACTATGAAGAACTGGTCCTCGCAACAGATAAAATCGATTCGGCTGATCTGACCCTGGATCAGGTTCAACACCCCGAAAAATATGATTACGTGCTGCTCTCAATGACGGTTTTCAACGGAGACCCCGCGAGTGAGCAGTATTGGAACCGGCTTGTAGAGCTGATTCGGAAGTTTGACATCCGTAAGGTGCTCGAAGACCCGGAAGTCAAACGCCGCTGTGAAGAAATTATCGAGCAGAACAAGCAATACACCCGGCTGCTTAAAGATAATACGCGCCTGGAGAGAAATGTCGCCATTACCGATCTGCGCCATTTATCCAACATACCGGCCGGCAATCGATTTCTGGTATATTCCCTATATCCGGATGCTCACGTCAATATGAGAATACGGCACGATGAACAGGACAAAGAACTGATCGCAGTCAGTGTTGGACACAGCATCTTCAATACCGGATGCAAGGTCAATGTCGGATTGCTGCTGGCTGAATTTGACGGCGGCGGGCACCGGGGCGCTGCATCCACCCGGTTTTGTTCAAGCAAAGCCGATGAATATATTCCCCGCATAATCGATGCACTGCAAAAAAATGAAAATAATGAAGATTGACGGTCTCGTAAAAAGTCGAAATTCTCGAATTTTGACTTGGTAACCTATCGAAAATATTAAGAGCGAAATTTGACTTTTGTGCTTTTTGCGCCTTTTTGCGGCTATATCAATATTAGACCACGCAACTTCTCTTTCGGAGACAGCCGTATCGACTCCCCAGACCTGTCCCATCGAAACCGGTGAAGTTGGAGACTATGCCATCAGAATAAATTGCTCTTAAGCGAGTAGCTTCTTATCGATGATCATTCCACATTATTCGTCGCCTCTAAGGATACCTGTCCCCGCAGCTTTAATCCGGAATACGTGTGAAGCCCCGACGGGCGGCTGCATTAACGCCAAAAAGGATCACAGAATAAAAGTGAACAATATTAAATTGCTACTTCGGTCTCTGGTTTTAGTCGGATGTGTATTCAGCAGCCAGATGTCCTACGCCGAACCGCAACAGAAAGATGCAGAGTTGAGTGGATTTCATGCCGTCATCCTGGGAGTGGTCGAAGGCATTACAGAATATCTGCCCGTCAGCTCAACCGGCCATCTGTTGCTGACAAAAGAAATTTTAGAACTCGGCCGGGATACCGAAAACGGTGATGCCGAAAACCGGCAGGATACGGCATTAAATGCCTATCTGGTCTGTATTCAGTTCGGTGCAATATTGGCCATACTATTTGTTTGTGCCAACCGGTTTAAGAAGATTACCCAGGGTATCTTTTTCAAGGATCCGGAAGGAAGACGGATGCTGACGAATCTGATCATCGCCATATCCCCGGCCATTCTGGCCGGGCTTTTATTGGAAGGTTTGATTAAACAGTACCTGTTCGGCGTGAATCCGGTAATTGCCGGTTGGGCCTTTGGCGGGGTTTTTATCATTGTGATTTCGTATTACTTCAAAATGGCCGGCAGGAAACTGAACACGGGGACAGCGCTCGAAGATCTGGCGGTGCGCCAGGCTCTGGTTATCGGTATTGCTCAATGTATAGCGATGTGGCCTGGGATAAGCCGAAGTCTGGCGACGATTCTGGGCGGTATTTTCGCCGGGCTCTCTATGGCGGCAGCCGTTGAGTTCAGCTTTTTGCTGGGGGCCCTGACCCTGACGGCAGCCACCGCGTATGACATACTGAAACACGGCAGCCTGATGCTCGCCGAGATTAAACTGATACCCATGCTGATCGGGCTGCTATTTGCGTTTTTAACTGCCGTTGCTTCGGTTAAATGGATGATTCGGTATCTCAGCCGGTATGGACTGGAGTTGTTTGGCTACTATAGAATAACGATTGCCGCAATTGCGTTTTTCATTTATGGCAAATAGATTGAATATTATGTCCTGGATCTGATTTTGAAAGGAGGCCAAAATGGGTATTGTCTCTTGGCTTATCCTGGGGTTGGTTGTCGGCATTATTGCCAAGTTTCTCATGCCGGGCAAGGATCCCGGCGGATTTGTTCTTACCATTATTCTGGGAATCACCGGGGCATTTGTCGGGGGATTTATCGGCTCCCGGATTGGTTTCGGGAGTGTCAGCGGATTTGATCTGCGCAGCCTGTCCATTGCGGTCGGCGGCGCAATCCTGCTGCTCATCGTCTACCGCGCCTTGAAGAAAAAATGATGGACAAACTGATTTTAAAGCATTTAGCCACGAATGAACACGAATTTTCACGAAGAAAATAATTTAGGAATTGCGAATTCAGGAATTTAGGTTAATTGATTGAGGGATTGTGGATTTAGGAATTTAGGAATTAAAAGAATTCTATCAATTATTTTTTGAATCCCTCAATAGTTCACCGCCTCAATTCCTCAATTCCTAAATCCCTAAATGCCTCAATTTATGGGTGCTGACACCTGAAACCAGAACACTGACACCTGAACACCGAAACCTGAACACTGAAACCTTTTCTCATATCTCACTGAAAGCCGATTTCGGGAAAAAACAGTAGGGACATTCCGCCGGCGCTTCCTCACCGTAATGGACATACCCGCAAATCCGGCAGCGCCAGGCGGACAGGTTCTCATCATTCTCCAGGTCCGCCGGGTCCATGTCGCGATGAATTGGCAGCTCTTCCAGCGGCGGCATAACCGGCTGATAGACGTTCATGGCATAACCCGAAACGATGTAGCGCTGCACTTCGCTGGTTCCCTCATATATGCTGAACAGCCGTGCGTCCCGCAGCAATTTTTCAATTGGAAACATTTTGGTGTACCCGTATCCGGCAAATGTCTGAAGGGCTTCGTTGGCAACTTCCAACGCGGATTCGGTGGAATAGAATTTGGCGATGGATGCTGAAATCGTGGGGTCCAAACCCTGATCGGCTTCCCAGGCCGACTTCCAGACCAGCAGGCGCGACGTTTCCACCTTCTGATACATCTCGGCGATTTTATGTTGAATGGCTTGAAAATTGGCGACTTTGGTGCCGAACGCCCGCCGTTTCTTGGCATAATCAATGGCAAACTCCATGGCTGACCGGGCGGTGCCGATAGCAAAGGCGCCGATGGCCGGTCGCGTACGGGCAAATGTTTTCATTGCCAGTATGAATCCCTCGCCGGGTGGTGCCATCATATTTTCTTTGGGAACGCGGACATCTTTTAAATTAATGCCGGTTGTATTGGAGCCCCGTTGGCCCAATTTGGGGATTTGACGGCCGACCGACACCCCTTCCCAATCTCTCTCGACCAAAAAGGCGCAGATACCATCGTGTTGGGCGTCGGGATCCACGGTGGCGAATATCGACATATAGTCTGAGATACCGCCGTTTGTGATCCAGTATTTGGTGCCATTGAGGATGTAGTCGTCGC
Organism: Desulfobacterales bacterium; assembly: GCA_030066155.1. Taxonomy (GTDB): domain Bacteria; phylum Desulfobacterota; class Desulfobacteria; order Desulfobacterales; family JAFDCJ01; genus JAFDCJ01. Next base: position 18,491 of record JASJCE010000031.1, read on the forward strand.
CATCCCGTTCGGCGCGGCAGCGCATGCCGGCAACATCCGAGCCCATTGTGGGTTCGGATGTTGCAAAACAAATCAGTTTAAAATCGTTTAATATCCGGGGTAAATATTTTTCTTTTAGCGACTCGTTATTTGAAAGCAGGAGGGGTTCAAGGCCCAGGGAGTTGTCGAAAAGCGAGGTGGCCAGTCCCGGACAGGCTGCAGCGAATTCTTCGGTCATTACAACACTCTCAATCAGGCCCCAGCCCTGACCGCCATATTGCTTGGGAATATCGCCATTGATCAAACCGGCGTTGTAGGCCTTTTTCAGAAGCTGCAGCGGCGTTTCGCTGATTTCATCATAGTACCAGGCGATCGGCAAAATTTCGTTTTTAGCGAATTCGCGCGCTTTTTGTTGTAATTCCAACTGTTCAGGCGTCAGGCTGAAATCGAGCATAAATTAAACCTCCTTGGAAAACTGATTATTTCAATTGCAAAATGGCATCCCGGTATATACACAATTTAGTGATTTAAATCAAGAATTGCCCGCTGTGAGGATGTGAATTTTGCATGTGCCAAGGCGGCTATTACTATTTGAACAACGCTAATACCATTTAAGAGCTGTATTCACCGCGGAGCCGCAAAGTGCGCAGAGAAGTTATTTTTTCATTTGCCGCTGAGCCCCGCAAAAGGACAGCGGGATGCAAGCAAGGGCGGCAAATGAAAATTCGTAACCACTTCGTGGTGGGACTTGTATATCAAACGTTGTTTTATCGGCGTCAACTAACCAAATTCAATGCTATTTTGTCCACAGGGCTGTTTTTTTCACTTTCTGGCCTCTCAGCAGAAAGTGAAAAGTAAAATCAACTCTGCGTCCTTGGCGTCTCGAGCGAAGCGGGCGGTGCAACCATATAATAGACAAAAAACCTTTAGTAACTAAACATATATCAATCATGTCCAAGTAATAATGACTCAATAGTAGGTATCAGGCTATTCCGCTTAAGGCGGGATGCTCAACCTGCAACGACGCGGCAGCAGATTTCCGTATCAACGAGGTTGATGATGTCATCACGGATGCGTATGTTCTTCGGTAAAAACTGTATTTTCGCCTGAAGCGAGAAAGGATAAGCGCGCCATGGATCACTATCGCAACCTTCCGGATGCGGCCATTGATGAAGCGGGCGTTATTGCTTCCGTATTTGTTAAATCAGGTGTAACCGGTTTTACGGATGCATGCCGCTATGTGCATGAAATGCCGTACGGCTACAACAGTAATCGCGACGATTTGCTAATTTTATTCAAGGAGGGCAAAGGCAGCTGCACTACCAAGCATGCTGTGATCGCGACCCTGGCCGAAGAATTGTCATTGCCGATCCGCAAGAGTATCGGCATATATGCCATGACCGAAGATATTGTTACCGGTACCCAACCGATTCTCGACTACTACGGATTGCCATATATACCGATGGTGCACTGCTTTTTGATCGGCGAAAATTATCGTGTCGATCTGACCGAAGGCAATTTTAACGGTAAAAACAAACCAATGGATCGCTTTCTGTACACCCGGGAGGTCGCAGCCAATATTTCGGCCAAAGATGAATACCTGCTATACCGCAACGCCCTCAAAGATCACATTTTATCGAGAGAAGAGCTGAAGGGCGTCGATATCAAGCTCGTCCTGCAAGCCCGCGAGGAAGGGATAAAGCTGCTGCGATCGAAAGTCTAAGTAAATCCGCAATGAAGAACGCCTCGAAGAAAATGATTGACTATTATGAACTGCTGGAAATCGATCCGAAAGCGGATGTGGCTGGTATTAAGCGGGCCTATCATGAGAAATTAAAAATCTGGCACCCGGATAAAAATGTCGGAAATACCGAAGCGGCTGAGGAAAAGACCAAATTGTTGAATCAAGCCTACAGCGTTTTGAGCGATCCGGCTCAGCGAAAGCAGTACGATCGAATTTTACGCTATACCAGGGGCAAGGATTTCAGCAGGGTAATGAACGAGAGGGAATTCTGGCGAAAAGTAGAGAAGGCGTCACCGGCGCTAAAACACATTTTAGAGGATCTGAAGGACCTTTACGGGCTTTTCATTGACGCCATCAAGGGGCGCTACAAACTTCATCCGGCGCTTCTCGGCATGATCGGCGGCGGACTGCTGTATTTCATTATTCCACTGGATTTTATTCCGGACTATATCCCGATTGTCGGCTTGCTGGATGATTTTGCAGTGCTGTCCGCCATCATCAATTCCATGCAGGAGGAGCTGCTGGAATACCGGAAATCCAAGGCAAAATATAATTAATCCGCCAACATTCTTTAAAGATACTGATCGGTGGTAAATTATAAACACCTTTCGTGGATAATACTGCGACTATTCAGGGCGGATTAATTATGCTGATACAAATATGTCTTGATAAATTGCTTAACCGTTTCTTTACCGCGATAGATCCCAAAATGTCCTTCGCACAGAATGTCCGCTTCAAGATTAAGCATGAACATTAAGGAGTTATGATAATCCTGGCGGTCGGACAAAAATGACGGATCCAGCGGCCCGTGAACATCCTGCCCGAAAAGAACCTTTGATGGTCCGAAATTTGTCAGGTAAACTACGGATCCGGGGGAATGGCCGGGGCAGTGGTGAGCCATCAGCTGTCCATTGCCAATGTCAAACGTCTCGAGTCTATTTTTTATCTGATAGTCAACTTTAAGCGGATACATTTCTGCCCCGTACCAAGTGGCGGCCGTGACGGTGCTGTCGCCTTTTTCCAGATAGACCGAGTCCAATTCATGGGCGACGATTTGGCATCCGTATTGTTCCCTGACCCGCTCGGCACCGCCGGTGTGATCATAGTGGCAGTGAGTCAAAAACAGGTATTCGATACCAATTCCCGCCGGCAAAATTTCTGCAATGTTATCCACCAGAATGTCATGTTCTTCGCCGCATCCGGAGTCGATCAACACCGCCCTGTCACCAAATCGGATCAGATAGATTGCCGCATCTTCGACAGTTGTATATTCAGCGCCGCCAACCTGCCAAAGATTATCCAAAATTTTCATTTCAAAGATCCTTTTTTTTGTCAGTTTTGGTATTAGAATTTTAATTGTGAACTGGTCTGTTTCAATACCACAATTCGAATGGGTTTTGCAAACATTGAGGAGGCTTATATGGACCTGAAACAATACTTCGAAGACACCAAGGGAATTGGCATACTGGCCACGGCTGATGCCGAAGGTAAGGTTGATGCGGCGGTTTATGCCAGACCCAATATTATGGAGGACGACAGCCTGGCATTCATTATGCGCGACCGACTGACCCATCACAATCTGCAGTCGAACCCTTATGCAACTTATTTATTCGTCGAAAAGGGTCCCGGTTACAAGGGCAAACGGCTTTTTCTGAAGAAGGAACGCGAGGAACAGGATACCGAACTTCTGGCCTCATTGCGTAAAAGACAGTATCTAAATGAGAAAGAGGAATCCAAGTTTTTGGTGTTTTTTAAGATAGAAAAGGAGCTGCCGCTAATAGGTGACGGAAGTTCTTAGAACGGAGAACAGGATATCACCAATCAGCGATCACCGGCAAAGCAAGGCTCAGACCCCTTGGAGGGGACCTGCTCAGCCCCCGGCCCTGCTGGTGGCCGCTGATTTTGAAAAACCGGCTCATCTATACCTGCCTCAGGTCACTTCATTTAAACAGTTTATTGCTTGGAATAAATAGAGTGACTTGTTTATCAAAATCATGAAAATTCCAAGCACCAAAACACAAATCTCAAATAAATACCAATGACTGAAATTCAAAATTCAAAACAACCAAAGTAAAGTGAAAACTCTGTTAAGTAATCGTAATGTTTTAATTATTGGAATTTGTAATTTTGATATTGTTTGTAATTTGAGTATTGTAATTTGGGATTTTGGTGACGTATCCAGCAAGACAAATTGCTTCTATTCAAATCACTTAAATTTGACTTTTCACTGACCCCTGACCCCTCCCTGTAAGTCTTTGACATTCTAATGATTTTATGCTAAAAACATCCGACTGTTGTGTCTCGATATCAGCGTATTTAATAACCATGTTTAGAAAGAGGATATCTATATGAAAAATGGCTTGCCTGTGCTGCTTTTTGGCCTGTTGATTCTGTTTTCCGGTATGAG
>JASJCE010000358.1 GCA_030066155.1 Desulfobacterales bacterium
GGGTCGTAGATCTTGCCGCCTTCCAGGGTCCAGGCCAGGATACCCCCCTGGAGGTTGAAGACGGTGATGCCCTCTTGGGCGACCCTCTCAGCAAACTTTCCGCTGCGGTAGCTGATAGTGCAGTAGCTGACAGCGATTTTATCACGGTATTGCTCTAAATGATTTAAAAAATCTCCCTCGGAAACCGCAGCGGGCAGTATGGAAACCGCCATTTCTTCCGGTTTGCGGGTGTCAACAAACACCACTTTATTCTGATCCAGCAATTCCATTGCCTTCAGCGGGGAAATATCATTGACGTCCGGGAAATCTTTTTTATAGCCCTGATATGTCTTATATACGGTTTCTTTTTTCTCTGCGTCGGATATTTCCCGGTCACCATGAACAACGCCAGTGAGACAGAGAAGAATCAGTAGGGTTAAATATAGTCTATGCATGGCTTAGTTTTCCCTCGTTATCCAACATTTGGTCCATTTTGGTTTATTCTATAATATTCACTCAAGCATCTGCAATCAACACCACGGTTTATAAATCAATTCAACGTTCTTTATGGGACAAACAAACAAGCTGCCGGCAAGAGATCCCCCTTTTCGGCAAAGGCGGGACAAGGTGGATTTAGCGCACACGGCAAGTGGAAATTATTTCTGCATTGAGCTTGAGCTGAATGAAAAGGAATGGTGGAGATTCGAAGGAATACGGAGGGGTTGTTAGAAAATCTGAACCTTCCGTGCGCACCGGGATCTGGCTAAACGACATCCCAGAACAACGGTTCGATAGTCTGGAACACGTTAACCCTGTCCGGACCGACTTCAATAAATTCGGGAACGGAAACCGGTGCATCGACCTTCTTTAACGAAATACGATCCGAATTTGGTGGCAGTCCGTAAAAACGGGCACCATTCAGCGACATAAACGCTTCCAGATTTTCAAGGGCACCCTCTGCTTCGAATTTCTGGGCGATATAGGGAAGGGCTGTCGGGCTGTTGAAGATTCCGGCCGCCCCGCCGGTCTTTTCCTTGTCTGTCACCCGGTGGGGAGCGGAATCGGAGCCGAAAAAGAAACGCGGATCGCCGGAAACGGCTGCTTCACAGATTGCGATCCGGTCCGATTCCCGCTTGGCCACCGGCAGGCAGTACATGTGCGGATTGAGCCCGCCGGCAAATATGCTGCTGCGGTTGATCAACATGTGATGGGGGGTAATGGTGGCGCCCAGATATCGGTCGACCGAACGGACGTAGTCAACGCCGGTTTTGCTGGAAACATGCTCCAGGATGATTCCCAATTCCGGGAAGTTTTTGCGCAGGGGATTTAGCTCGCGGTCGATAAAAACAGCTTCCCTTTCGAAGATGTCAACGCCGGGATCGTGGATCTCGCCGTGGACAGACAGGGGAACATCAAGTTCCTGCATGATTTCAAGGACACGATATGTTTTTTTAATAGAAGTGACGCCGAATTCCGAATTGGTAGTGGCGCCTGCCGGATATAGCTTAACGGCCCTGATAATCCCCTCGTCTTTCCCGAGACGAATTTCTGACGGTTCGGTATTATCAGTCAGATACAGCGTCATCAGCGGCTCGAATCCATGATCGGGCGGCAGGCAATCCAGTATGCGCTGTCGGTAGGCTGCGGCGACCTTCACTGTGGTTACCGGCGGCTTCAGATTGGGCATTATGATGGCGCGTCCATACAATTCCGCCGTAAACGGCAGCACAGCTGTCAATATATCTCCATCCCGCAGATGAAGATGCCAGTCATCCGGTCGTTTAATCGTGATTTCATTCATCAGGGTGATCTCGTTTAATTCAATTCTAGTTTTGCAGAATGTTAAATATTCGAATTCAAGATAATGTCAACAAGAATATATGGGCTCAGATAGTTTATATGTAAGCCTTCGATTTATCCGCCTGGAGGACTCGTGCAAAATTCAGGTAGTAACAAATTCAGCACAAAGTTGTTTCGGGCCAAAACATGGCTTAGCACAGGTATTTGAAAATACACAAAATAATTTGTTAATGAGTCGATTTTTTCTTGGTTGTTGATCATCTTAAGAGTTCATTGAAATTATGTCCACTTATGCTATTTATTTTGCATATCTTTGTTATCTGCGTGGTCGGCATCGACGGACTGATAACGAAACTCCACGACGGTCAGAGAGTAGAAGTGGATGGGACCGCGGGAGTGATCCGTCTTCTGTCTTAAGCAGGGACAAGTCATGATGAGTGCCGAGATAGAACGAGTCGCAGAATGTGGAGCCAATGCGACCTGGTATCTTGGATTGTTTTTTTTAAATCAATATTCATTACAAAAGCAGGTAAATTATGGGCATGGAAATATTCGAGTTAAAAAACAAAGTCGCCCTGGTAACCGGAAGCACAAGAGGCTTAGGTGAAGTTGCCGCCAAGTCCCTTGCGAAAGCCGGGGCTGACATTGCGGTATGTGGCCGAAACACTTCGGACCTAAAACGGGTGACAGACTTGATCCGTGAGTTGGGGAGAAATGCGAATGGTTTTTCCCTCGATGTCACCGACAAACAAATGGTGGTTCAAACAGTTGAACGGGTTCTTGAGTATTTTGGTTGTATCGACATTTTGGTCAACAATGCCGGGGTCAACCACCGCGTCCCCGTGCTGGATTACCCGGAAGAAGAATGGGACCGGGTCATCAACACCAACCTGAAAGGCTATTTTTTAATGGCCCAGGCAGTGGTACCCCAAATGATCGAGCATGGTTATGGCAAGGTGATCAATATGAGCTCCATTCTGGGGACAGTAGGACTGCCCAACCAGTTAGCTTACGCTTCCTCCAAAGGTGGTGTGGACCAGATGACCAAGGTGATGGCGATAGAGTGGGCGAAACAGGGTGTGCGTGTGAATGCCATCGGCCCCACATATTTCGAAACCGAGCTTGTTACGCAGATTCGTGATGACCCCGAACGATTTGAGTTTATAAACGACCGAACTCCCATGGGTCGCTGGGGTTATCTCCCGGAATTGGAGGGAACGGTTATCTTCCTGGCTTCGCCGGCTTCGGATTTTATCACTGGTCAAACCCTATATGTGGACGGCGGATGGACCATATGGTAATTATTCTATAATTCCTCGGAATGAAAAGCACAAAGCCCCAAAGGGGTTTTAAGGATGTACGGAGCATGGGATCGTATTACGAAAAAAAATCCTGGTTGAAGACCTATCCCGAATGGCTTCCCAAAGAAATTTACCTGCCCGGGCAAAGTCTTCTGGATGAATTTTTGAATGCTGCAAAGTCCCGTCCAGCAAGTCCTTGTATCCATTACTTTGATCACACCTTTAATTATAATGATATAAAAAAAATGGCTGTCGCACTGGCCGCCGCCCTTTCTGATATGGGTACCGCTGAGGGCGATCGAGTCGTTGTCGTGATGCAGAACATCCCCCAGGCAGTCATTGCCAGTCTTGCAATCTGGATGCGAAATGCGGTGGTGGTTCCCCTCAATCCAATGTATACGGCCGATGAACTGACCTATTATCTGGATGACTGCGGGGCCCGGCTACTGATTTGTCAGGACGATTTATACGAAGACCGTATCAGCAAAGCCGTGGCGGGCCGCCCGGACATGATTTTCATTACCACATCACCTCTGGATCTACTGGGCGCCCCGTCAACACAACAGGAGCAGTTCCTGCATCCGACGAAACGATCCTTTACTGAAACCCGTGATTTTATGAGTCTGGTAAATACCTATTCGGACCGTGACACTTCGATCGTATATCCGTCCGCCGATGCGCTAGCCTATCTGGTGTACACCTCAGGAACCACAGGGCCTGCCAAGGGAGCCATGATTCGCCACGACAATGTGGTTCATAACGCAATCGTCTATCGGGAAGCCTGCCGGCTGAACCGTGACGATATTGTTCTGGGTGTTGCACCTCTGTTTCACATAACTGGCATCGTTGCACACCAGGCCATCGCTTTCCATCTGGGAATCCCGATGGTGCTGTTCGCCCGGTTCGATGTGCGTGAAGCCTTGCGTCTGGTGGAAAGGTACCGGGTGACCTTTACCGTAGCAGCTATCACCGTTTATATTGCTATGTTGAATTTTCCCCAGCTTCAAGATTTCGACCTGTCAAGCTTTAGTAAAGCATACAGTGGCGGAGCACCGGTATCCCCAACCACCGTGAAGAAGTTCATAGATGCAATGGGACACACGATCTACAACGTTTATGGTCTCACGGAAAGTTGCTCGCCGGCGACTATTACACCACTGGGAAAGGAGGGTCCGGTGGATGAGAAATCCGGCGCCCTCTCGGTGGGACTAATCATTCCGGGTCATGAAGCCTGGATCGTCGATCTCGACAACCCGAACATCGAAGTGCCGCCCGGAGCCGAAGGCGAACTGGTGCTGCGCGGCCCCGGTATTATCGATGGTTACTGGGAAAAACCCGACGAAACTGCAAACGCGATCAAAGACGGCCGTTTCTTTACAGGAGACGTGGCCAAATTTGATGAACACGGCTGGTGCTTTATCGTCGACCGCAAAAAGGATCTCATCAATGTATCCGGTTATAAAGTCTGGCCTCGAGACGTGGAGGACGTTCTCTACAGGCATCCTGCGGTCAGTGAAGCAGCGGTGGTGGGCTTCCCGGACGAATATCGTGGAGAGACGGTAAAAGCCTTCGTTTCCATAAGCAAGGATTACCAGGGCGGGGTGACATCTGAAGAGCTGATCGCGTTTTGTAAAGAGCGTATGGCTGCATATAAATACCCACGCATCGTCGAAATTATCGAAGAAATCCCCAAAACCGCGACCGGTAAATTCTTAAGGCGACAGCTAAGAGAATCTTGATGCCTACCATTTCAAGACACCGACATGCTACTAAATTTTTGTTAATACATCTTCTATGATGTCTATAGCGGTATTTACTTGTTCTTCTGTTATAACCAATGGAGGACAAAGGCGAACCGTATTAGTACCCAATCCACCTGTAGGAATTCCGCCGCCTAAAAGTAAACCTCGATCCTCACATTCTGCAACCAGTTTTAATGCACGATCCGGATCCGGTCGTCTGCTCACTTTCGATTCAATTATTTCCAAACCCAGGAAAAGACCCATACCCCTGACATCACCAACAACTTCGAATTTTGCTTGAAGCTCCTCCAGTCCTTTTTTCAAAAGTGCCCCTATTCTATAGCTTTTCTCTAATAGGTTTCCACGTTCAATCACTTCTATATTAGCTAAGGCTACTGCGCATTGAAAGGAATCCCCCATATGGGTAGCACCCTGATCATAACCTTTGTCTACCGCTTTTCCGGCGATTTCATCGGTTGTTATCACGGCGGCTACAGGAACACCCTGACCGAGCGCTTTTGACGTAGTCATTATATCCGGCACGATATTATAGTGTTCAAAGCCAAACCACTTTCCCGTCCGACCCATTCCTGTGAGTGACTCATCAATGACAAGTAACATTTCTCTTTCGTTACAAATCTGGCGCAAGCGTCTGACCCATTCAGCCGGTGGGACAATAGTACCCCCAACGCCCTGCATAATTTCGATGATCATCGCAGCGGGCTGCCCGGAAGTCGTTCTATCGATAACGTCTTCGGCGTACGAAAGACATGAAAGGTTGCAGGGAAGCGTCTCGTTAAAAGCGCACCGGTAGCAATACGGAGCTGGAATGAAGGTAGCGCCCGGTAGAAGCGGCCCATATTCGGCGCGAGCCCCCCTGCTAATGCTGGTGTAAGACTGGCTGCCTGCTGTTCTGCCGTGGTAGCCTCTCAAAAGGGCCACCACTTCAAACCGGCCGGTATATTTTTTTGCAAGCCGCAGTGCAGCCTCGACAGACTCAGAGCCCGTGGATAGAAAGAAAGACTTTGCAAGTGGATCGGGAACAATTTCAGAAAGTTTTTTTGCCAGCAGTACCCGGGGCATATTCAACACCCTGATACTATTTTGCATGAGCAACTCTATTTGCTCTCTGATTCGCTTAATAACCCATGGGTGACTGTGCCCGGCTACCATCGCCATCTGGCCTGACTCGAAGTCCAAATATTTCTTGCCCTCGACGTCCCAGACTTCAACGCCTTTTCCTTTTTCCAGCACAATAGAGCGGGTTTTCCTAACCTGAACTCGATATTTTCGATCCAATTCGACCCAATAATCGTTTTTTCTGGTGATTTCTTCTCGATTTAAGCTCTTTTCCTGCATATTAAATTAAAACTTTAGGGATGTTGTTGCCCATATAAACTTGCCGAAAATAAATTTATAAAAATTTCAATAACTTATACTGGTTATATTAAATTCGAGAGCAACATGGCATAGATTTCTTTTTTAGTTGGACGAGGGACAGGTTAGTATAGTGTTTTATTTATAAGTACTTGTGCTTTGTCAGGTTCGCATCAACATCGCTTTTTGGTCAACTAAATCACCGACGTCCCCTTAAAATTCCGATGTGAAATCTGGATTCCTAAGCCGGTATTCGAAGTGCGGCTGTTTCATCTAAAGGGTTACCGACCTATGATTTTACATCCACATGATCGTTGATTGTAATGACCGGACAGGTTGCATTTAAGATAACATGTAAAGAAGTTGATCCGACAATCAACTTGGCCAGTTTGCTTTTTCTTGGGGTACCAATGTATAACCAATCAATTTCTTTTCTTTTCACAAATTTGACGATTTGCTCCCCGGCGTCTTCAATATCCACCAGCAGCCTGCATTCGCATTTAATGTCCGGTTCTTTCCTGTTTTTTTCGACCTTGGCTTCAAACTCTGCCTCCAGTTCCAGAAGCCTCGAGTGTATTATGGGATCTTCCCTGGTGATCGTCGAAAGCGCGATAAGCTCGGCCCCATGCTGCCGTGCAAAAGCTTCTGCCATATTAAATGCTTTCAGTGAGGTGGCACTCTCTTCAAAATAAACAGCGATTTTCACAATACCCTCCTAAATCTGTTTCAAGCTCGTTGACGGGCCGGTTTTGATATCTCAATCAATCGTCCAGCCAGTTTGGATTCATTACTGAAAGATAAGAGTTGTTAACGGAAGCGGGTGTTGTTGTCAATATCGATTTTTTTTAGTTGGATTTGAGGATTTCGAAAACGGTCAATTGAGAAGCGGCATCTCCTAAATATTGATACTCTGTGGGATCTCAGAGGGCCGCAAATAGTGATACGCCTCCACTCCTTCGCTGAGGGCTTCCTGGTTGCGCTGTTTGATGTCGGTCTCGATTTCTTCCAATTCGGCTTGGAACTCAGCGAGGTGGGGTTCCACCCGTTTGTCGTCGAAGTAACGTTTTCCGTATTCGCCCAAACGGGTATAATAAATCCCGCCCAACAGGGCGCCGGTGGTCAGTTGCAATTCCGCCGTTTTCAAAGCAGGCAACATTTTCATCCAATCTTTCACCGTTTTTTTCCTGATGCTCCTGGGTGCCGGCGTATAGCCTGCTAAAGGCATGGCAGGAGCGAACGACATGATGTCATTTTGGGGAAAATTCACGGCCGCATGTTGAGCACTGGCAGTGAAAATGATCATGGTTGCTGCGTCGATCAAGTAGGCCAGGGTATTGATGTGGCCATCAACATCTTCGCCAAATCCATGCACACGGCCTCCGTTTTCCGAAACGATTTCCAATGCCCAGGATTGGAGCTCAAAATCGGCACGCACATCGCCATTGTTGCGGTAGTAAATAGACAGGTAGTCGGTGACCCAGGTTTTGATGGCATCCCACAGATCTTCAGCATCATCGCGATACGGGTAATCCAGGCGCGAGCTCAACACGCCCCGCGTTTGCAAATTTTTGGGCAACATGTGGTCGTTGAACGACAGATTTTTCAACGTGTTGGCGGCAAATTCTCGATCGGATTGGATGGTCGCCGCCAATAGTTGATCCACGATACCACCGGGTGCAATCAACACTTTCTGAGCTGCCCAGTTGATGAAAACGGTTCCTTCAAAGTGGGGCTTCAATAGAATATACAACGGATGTTTTTTGTATAGACGACGATGGGTGGCTCCCACAATCGGTTCGATCAGCAAATGGGTGGCCCCTAAATGGGAAATCAATTCATGGTAATTGCCGTCCGCAATTTGCACCACGGTTTTGGCCATCAGCCATTCATATTTGCCACTGCTGGGGGTAATGAGTTTAAATTTAGACGGCTCCTGGCCGCATTGGATGGCAATCGGCAACAGCGTTGCGTCGTCCACTGTGCCGGGATCGGCCGGTACGGCAAACAAGGCTTTGGGCGCATAGACATATTTTTGATCATCGGGAAAACGACCGGGTT
>JASJCE010000032.1 GCA_030066155.1 Desulfobacterales bacterium
GCCGCACTGTCCATCAATTCCTTTTTGCCCTTGCCGGTACGGGCAATGGTCGGGACCACCGGAACGCCCAATAAATCCGATAATTTCCGGGCGTTGACTTCAACGCCCCGTTTTTTGGCCACATCGATCATATTCAGGGCGATGCAAACCGGTATGCCCATTTCAAGAAACTGGACGGCCAGATACAGATTGCGCTCCAGATTGGAGGCATCCACAATATTGATGACGACCTCGGGCCGCTGGTTGACCAAAAAATCCCGGGCCACCACCTCTTCCAGGGAATATGCCGTAAGGGAATAAGTCCCCGGCAGGTCGACAATGTGCAGTTGAAAATCCTTGCTGGCGTAAGTGCCTTCTTTTTTCTCGACCGTAACGCCCGGATAGTTGCCGACATGCTGCCGGGCTCCGGTCAGTTCATTAAAAAGAGTCGTTTTGCCGGAATTCGGATTACCGGCCAGTGCTACGGTAGCCTGCATTAATGATTAACCTCCACTTCGATAAAATCGGCTTCGTTATTTCTGAGGGTGATCGTGGCACCCCGAACTCTCAGGGCTACTGGATCGTACAACGGTGCCCTGCCCTGAATTTTAATTTCCGTTCCGGGAATCAAGCCCATGTCCCGTATGCGCCGCCCGAGATCTCCGCCCACTTTTACTGTGGCAATCGTCCCGGATTGATTGTCGCTCATTTTTCGCATATTAACCCGCATTATATTTATTGCCTCCATAAATCTAACTCGCACAATGTAGAATCTGATCATACCAAAAAAAGAAAAAGTTTGGTACAACAAACTTTGTACGCTGTCAACAAAAATATTGAAATTCTCAAACTTTTTGTGCCGTTTATTTTTGGGATTGAATTGTTACCTTTGAAATGAACTCAAACAAAGACCGGGTGAAATGGGGAAAACCTAAAATGAAATCTATAATATCCATACTTAACGTCATATTATGTGTCTTGCTGTTGCAGCCCAATGCGTCAGCTGAAAAACAAATTAGGCTGGAAGCGATGGAAAGTAACCATCAGTTTCCATTTTTTGAGACCCAAACCGCAGTGTGGTCCTATAACGGCCAGATACCGGGACCGTTAATCCGTGGCAAGAAAGGCGCAACACTGGTCATCGATTTCGTAAACAAACTTAAAGAGCCGACAAGCATTCACTGGCACGGGCTGCGCATCGACAACGCCATGGACGGAGTACCGGGAGTCACCCAGGATCCGGTCAAACCGGGCGAAAACTTCGGTTACCGTCTGAGACTCGAAGACGCCGGCACTTTCTGGTATCACCCTCATTTCAACTCCAGTGAGCAGCTTGGACGGGGTCTTAAGGGAGTTTTAATCGTAGACGAAGTAGAAAAACAGCCCTGGTCCCGGGATCTGGTCTGGCTGATGGACGACTGGCTGCTGCAAAAAGACGGCAACATTTACCCCCATTTCAATACACACCACGATCTGATGCATGACGGCCGCTGGGGCAATGCCCTGACCGTCAACGGCAAATTTAAGCCAGAATTCGAGGTTAAGCCGGGAGAGCGTATCCGCCTGAGACTGATTAACGGCGCCAACGCCCGCATCTTCTTGCCCCACCTGGAAGGGCTATCTGCGGATGTGATTGCGGTAGACGGTAAACCGGTAACGCAAATTTTTCCGTTGAATCAGTTCGAGCTATCTCCCGGCAATCGCATTGACCTGGATATCACGGTACCATCGAACGCAGGGGGAAAAACCTACACGGTAAAAGACCGATTCACCCGCAGACAGTTTGTATTGGCCAGCCTGAAGGTCTCCCAGTCGGAATCGGTGAAGACACCGGATTTTATACCCCCAACCGCCGAAAATTATATACCTCCCCAGGATTTTGATAACATCGCGGTAAGCAAAACCTGGGACCTGAATGCCTTTCGGGGCGGCCAATATGGCATCGCGTGGGCGATGAACAGCAAAATATGGCCCGAGGCAGACAAGGCCGATTATCCCCTGGGGGTTCCTCAAAAAATTAAGTTTGACAACAGCAGCACCCGGCTCCATCCCATGCATATCCACGGTGTTTTTTTCAGGGTTTTGGAACGCAACGGGCAGAAAGCGGAAGAACCATTTACAAGAGATACGGTTCTGGTGGGCCCCCGGGAAAGCGTCACCATCGGTTTTATCCCCGAACATCCCGGGATCTGGCTGACCCACTGCCATATCCAGTCCCATGCCGAGGCCGGAATGATGACGACGGTTGAGGTGAAAAAATGAAGAAAGGTTCAGGGGTTTGGGACTTCGCCCTTCCGGCTACGACCCCACACGCAGGGTTATAGGTTTAAAGGTTAGGGTTCAGATCCGATGGAAAGCATTTGATTGACAAACCCTGAGGCAAATCCGATAAAATCAGAGCCAGTCAAGTTCGTAGGGACCGGGCCACAAAAGACTGTGTGATTAAATTTGTAACTACCTGTAAATAATAGTAACCCCGAACAGTGAACCCTGGTCGCCTTCGGCGCCGCCTGCGGATAAACCTTGAACCTGTGAACGCATACAGCTCGCCGGCTCGAGGGTTCTATTCGGAACGTTTAAAATCCTCTCTTACCTGTTCTCTCATCTCGACTGAAGTCAAATAATCATACGCTGTCATGGCCAGCATTTTAGCGGCATTGAGTAAAGTCTGACGGCCGCGGTCGCTGGTGGTGGCTTCACAAAAATCAACGGAATGACCGGGAATGTCAGAATCCACAATCGCCAGCACGGGGTGCATGGACGGCAGGTAATGGCTGAGGTTTCCGATGTCCGAGGAGCCCCGTCGGCCGTCGTCCGGATCGGGTGTTATTCCCAGAGCTTCCAAATTGGCGGTGATGGTGGCTTCGAGCACTGAATTGCGTTTCATGGGATCCAGCTTGGGTGGATCGATTTCGATGTTATACTCCGCCCCGATGGCCAGCGCCGCACCTCTGGCACAATTGGTCACCCGTTCAAAGATCTCGTCCCGGTAGGAGCGGCTGCCGGCCCGCACATAAAAAAGCCCCGCTGCATAATCCGGAATGATGTTGGGTGCATCACCACCGTGGGTGATGATGCCGTGGATTCGACCGTCGGGCCGCAAATGTTGCCGGATGGCGTTGATGCTGGAATAGGTCGCAACCATGGCGTCCAGGGCATTGATACCCTTGTCCGGTGAACCGGAAGCGTGCGCCGTGCGGCCGAAAAATTCGATTTTAAATTTAATCCGCCCCAACATACCCTTGCCGGCAATATTGATCGATCCGGGATGAAACATCATGGCCAGGTCGATGTCGTCGAAAACGCCGGCTTCCGCCAACCGCACTTTGCCCCCGCCGCCTTCCTCGGCGGGAGTTCCCACCACGACCAATCCACCGGAATCGATCTTCAAAACGTTCTTCAACGCAATGGCCGCCCCCAGGCTGGCAGCGGCAATCAGGTTATGTCCGCAACCATGTCCGATTTTGGGCAGCGCATCATATTCGGCTAAGAACGCAACGGTGGGTCGGCTGGTTTGATCAATGTCCGGCGTACCCAAAAAGGCGGTCTCCACCTGTCCCACACCTTTTTCGACGACAAACCCTTTTTCCTTCAAAATTCGGCTCAAATAGTCGCAGGCTTTATACTCCTGATAGGCCGTTTCCGGATTGGCTTTCAAAAATTCGCTGATCCCGTACATATTCGGGGCCAGTGAATCGACTTCGCTGCAGATCTGTGTTTTGACGACATCCATTGATGTTCCTTCCGACAATTAGCTTTTATGTAATTGCATTCAAGGTTGTTTTCAATTAGCTCTTCCGAAGATCGTTCACCGATCGGAAGTTATTAGTTATTGGTTATTCGTTATTTGTTTGAAGATAAGATAAAATATCCATTTAATTTTAAAATGTAGTGGTATCGCTCCGCTATATCTTCATAAAGATATGAGTGCTGAGGACTGAGGACTGAGCGAGTGGCCGTATTCATATTGAAAATTCGCTCAAACTTAGTCCTCAGCCTGCCACGTCTGAGTTATTATGAAGTTTGATCTTCATAGCTCGGTTTCGACACCTTATATGAAACTACGCCTCAAAAGCTAGGGTAGGTTTCATTGCGGGCCACGTTGCATATTGTAGGTTGGGTTGAGCCCACACCATGCTTTGTCGGGTTTCGTTGCACTCTACCCAACCTACATTTTGCCGGTTTCATTGCCAAATGCGAAACCCAACAACAACCGGTTTTGAGACCGAGTCACAATCGTTACTTATTTGATCAGACCGGCTGTTTTCTAGCCGGAGGCCGCGCCCGTGTGAAACTTCAACTAAATATCTCGCAGAGCCTGCAGATCACACAGCGCTTTTTTGATTGTTCTCTGAGAACTCTGTGGGCTCTGTGAGAGATCAATTGAATAAAGTTCCTTTTCCGATCAAATTGACCGCTTGACCAACTGCGGCTGGGCTGCTTGCCCTCCGTAGCCTGAAAGGCGAAGGGGGGACACCTGACACCCGAAACCTGAAACCTTTGACCGCGAAAAGGTAGGTAACGTCGAGCCACAATCACAAACAACGAATAACCAATAACAAATAACTAATCATTAAGGTGGCATGCCGACCACCATTGCGGGTCTATTTCTTTCAGAATGGGCTGCTCCTCCGGGCAGCGATCGAAAGCAAACGGACAGCGGGGATGGAAATGACAGCCCGATGGCGGATTTAACGGCGACGGTATTTCGCCCTTGATCGGCTGAAACTGGCGACGACGCATGTTCAGGCGTGGCACTTCGTGCAGCAGCGCCTGGGTGTAGGGGTGATTCGGATTATTGAATAGCGCTTCGGTCGGCGCCAGCTCGACGATCCGCCCGAGATACATGATCGCCACTCGATCGGCCAGGTGCTCGACGACACCGATATCATGACTGATAAATAAATAGGTAAGGTCGAGATCCTTGCGCAAATCCATAAAGAGATTCAACACCTGGGCCTGAATCGAGACATCCAGGGCCGCAACCGCTTCATCGCAAACAATAAATTCCGGTTGCACTGCCAGCGCCCTGGCAATACCGATGCGCTGGCGCTGGCCGCCGGAAAACTGGTGCGGATAGCGCCGCTTGTAGCTCGGATCGAGCCCGACACGCAGCATGATATCGTCAACATGGCCGTCCACATCGGATTTCGTCACCAGCCCGTGAACCCGCGGCGCTTCTCCAATGATATCCTGCACCCGCATCCGCGGGTTTAATGATGCCATTGGATCCTGGAATATCATTTGAATTTTCAGGGCCACCCGGTTTTGTTCGGCCGGTGAGAGCGTCGTCAGGTTTTGACCCCTGTAAAAAACCGCACCATCACTCAGATCCAGAGTACCGGCAACAATCCGCCCCAGGGTGGATTTACCGCAGCCGGATTCTCCTACCAGGCCCATGACTTCTCCGGTCATGATTTGCAGATTTACGTTTTCCACTGCCTGCACCACCTGTTCATGGATTTTAGCACCGAGCCGGTTGGCAATTTTTTCGGATAGATCCAGTGTCTTTGTAAATCGCTTGGTTAAATCCCGCAACTCGATGATGGGCTCGTTCATGGCGCATCCTCCACGTGAGGATGGAAGCAGCGCACCTGACGCCCGTTCAATGGAGAAGTAATCCGGGGCGCCTCCAGACAGGCCTCGCCGGCTCTGGGACAGCGGGGACGAAAGGCGCATCCTTCGGGAAGATTGAGCAGAGACGGTGTCATACCGGGTATCTGCGCCAGGGGTTCACCCCGTCGGCTGTGCCCGGGCACGGAACCGATCAGGCCGCGGGAGTACGGATGCAGGGGCTCGTCCAGCACCGGATCGACGGCTCCGGATTCCACTATTTTACCGGCATACATAACGCAGACATCATCTGCCAATCCGGCAATTACGGATAGATCATGTGTAATCCATATGAGAGCGGTGGACGTTTCCCGGCAAAGCTTCTGGATCTCGTAGAGAATCTGGCCCTGGATGGTCACATCCAGGGCGGTTGTGGGTTCATCGGCAATGATCAGATCCGGCTTATGCAGCATGGCAATGGCAATCGAGACCCGCTGCCGCATGCCGCCCGAGAACTGATGGGGATAGGCCTTCAGACGCTCTTCCGGTGAGGCGATGCCAATTTTTCCGAGGGTATCGCGGCTCCGGCGCCAGGCCTCATCCCGGGCTACCTTCTCGTGGGCCTGGATCGTCTCGATCATCTGGGTATCGATCCGCAGCACCGGGTTCAGGGTCATCATGGGGTCCTGAAAAATCATGGCAATCCGGGTACCTCGCAGTCGCTGCATCTGTTGTTCCGGAAGCGCGCGCAAATCCTTGCCATTGAAAAGGATCTTCCCATTGACGATCTTCCCCGGCGGATCCACCAGCCCGATAATGGAAAAACCGGTTACGGTTTTGCCGCAGCCGGATTCTCCCACCAATCCCATAATTTTCCCGCGCTGCACGGAAAAACTGACGCCGTCAACCGCTTTGACCTTACCGGCTTTGGTGAAAAAATAGGTTTTCAGATCGTCAACCGTCAGGGTTGGGGTATCACCGGCAACCATGTTTTCATTATCTCCGCAGGCGGGGGTTGAGCACATCGCGAAGTTGATCACCCACCAGATTAATACTGACAATCGTGATCAAAAGGGCAACACCCGGAAAAAAACTGATCCAGTACTTCCCGCTCATCATGTACTCAAATCCGGTGAAAATCAACAGGCCCAGAGACGGTTTTGTTATAGGTACACCGATTCCAAGAAATGACAGCGTCGCTTCCAGTAAAATGGCATGTGCCACCTGAACGGTACCGACGACAATCAGCGGCGGCAGTACATTCGGCATCAGGTGTCGAAACACGATCCGCGGTTTGCCTAATGCCAGTCCGTGGGCGGCCTCGATATATTCTTTGTGGCGTTCAACCAGGGCACTGCCGCGCACGGTGCGGGCGTAGTAGGCCCACTGGACGGTGATCAGGGCGATAATAATTTTGTCCACGCCCCGCCCGAGAATGGCCAGCAGCATAAGGGCGATCAGGATCGCCGGAAAGCTGAGCTGCAGATCCACCAGCCGCATAATGACGGTATCGGTCCGACCGCCGAAATAGGCCGCCGCCAAGCCGATGCAGGTGCCGATACACAGCGCTATAAAGCCGCTCAGGGCGCCGACCCCCAGGCTGATCCGCAGACCGTAGAAAATCGCACTGAGCATGTCGCGCCCCTGATCGTCGGTACCCAGCCAGAATGTCATCCCTGTCATACTCTCGGATCCGGGCGGCAGGCGTCCATCCAGAATGTCGATTACGGCCAGATCATAGGGATTCTGGGGCGCGATCAAGGGTGCCATCAAAGCGATCGAGACGATAACGGCGAATACGATCAAAGCACAGACGGCAACCCGATTTTCGCTAAAATCGGATATGAACCGGCGCAGGCTCGTTTCCGTCTCAGGCATTTCGGCATCTGAGGGCAGCGATATCGGTTCGGATTGGGTTGCTTCATTCATGCTTTGATATCCTGCAGCCGCACTCGCGGGTCAAGCACCGAGTACAAAATATCAACCACTAGGTTGATGGTAACAAACATAAATACGACGATCATCAAATAGGCGACGATAATCGGGCGGTCCAGCAATTGGATCGAGTCGATAATCAATTTTCCCATGCCCGGCCAGGCAAAGACCGTTTCCGTGACCACTGAAAACGCAATCAGGTTGCCCAGTTCGAGCCCGACAACTGTGATTACCGGAATGAGGATATTCTTCAGAATATGAACAAAGATAATCCGCCGGTTGCTGATTCCCTTGGCTCTGGCGAATTTCACGTAATCCTGCAGGATCACTTCCCGGGTACCCGCGCGGGTCAACCGGATGACCAGCGAAATCTTCAGCAGCGCCAGGTTCAGAGCCGGCATCAACACGTGTTTAAGCCCGTCCCAGGTCAGGAAGCTGACTTCTATCCCCAAAACCGTGACAGTTGTGCCCCTCCCGGTGGACGGCAATATCCCCAGCATCACGGCAAATATCATGATCATCATGATGCCGACCCAGAAGGTCGGCAGGCTGAATCCCAGGATCGAACCGCCCATGATGGTTTTTGAAACCGGAGAATCGGGTTTCAGACCGGCAAAAAGGCCCAGGGGAATACCGATCAGAATGGACAGGATCAGCGCCGTAAATGCCAGCTCCAGGGTGGCCGGCACGCGCTGCAGAATTAATTTCAAAGCCGACTCGCCGAATACGAAGGACCGACCGAAATCGCCCTGCAGCGCATTTTTGACAAAGTGCAGATACTGTTGCCATAGCGGCAGATCGAGCCCGAGGGCCTTAATGGCCCGCTCCATCTCCTCCTGGTCAAATTCCGGATTAATGAGGATGTCCACCGGATTGCCGATCACATTGACCGAAAAAAAGACAATCAATGACATCGCCACGATGACCAGGGTGGACTGGATCAATCTGCGAATGATAAAGACGGACACGGGGCGGTGTTCCTATATTCAGCGTTATCGCATTTTGAAAGATTAAAGGTTTGCTGACAAATCGGTTCTTTTGAGGTTTCAGGTTTCGGGTTTCAGCACCTTTTAATTAAGGAATTTAGGAACTAAGAAATTGGATCGACACTATACCTTCAATACCTAAATTCCCAAATTCGCAATTCCTAAATTATTTACCCTGAACACCGAAACCTGAACACTGAAACCTTAAATGATGAGACAACAACCCTTTGATTGGGTTTCGCATTATTAATCATTTAATAGAGGGCCATCCTACTTCGTCACCACACTCATCACCAGCGTGTATTCGTCTGTGCGCGGCGTGTAGGCCAGGCCTTTGCGGGTGGCCCAGGTGTTGACCTGGTAGTGCAGCGGGATGATTCCCAGATCCTGGATGGCGATCTCGGTGGCCCGTTGCAGCAGTTTCTCGCGTTTGCCGTCATCCACGGTTGCCAGGGCCTGCTCGATCAGCTTGTCCACGTCGGCATTCGAGTAGCGGCCCCGGTTGGAAGCACCGAATCCCCTTGATTTGTCATATGTATGAAGCAATGACTTAAGGGGTGAAGACGCTTCGCCGGTTCCGGAGCCCCAGCCGACCAGAATAAAACTGAAAGCCGGGGACTTGTTGGGACCGCCGCGCGACGCTTTGCGGAAATAAACGGATTTGGGCATGGTTTCAACCTTGGTGTCGATCCCGACCCGGGTCAGCATTTGGCCAATAGCCTGGCAGATTTTGGCATCGTTGATATAGCGATCGTTGGGGCCATGCAGTGTAAGGCCAAACCCGTTTGGATATCCCGCATCGGACAGGAGCTTCTTGGCCGCTTCGGGATTGTACGATTCGGGCTTTAACGCAGGACTCACACCGAAGAACTTTTCTGGAAGGAGCTGCCCGGCCGGTATGGCGACGCCCTCCATGACACGCTCCACGATGGCCGGTCGATTGATGGCCTTGGAAATGGCTTGGCGCACACGCTGGTCTTTCAGGGGATTCTTGCCGCCGGTTCCGGTCACAAACGGTGATTCATCCCGGAACTGGTCCAGGTGCAGATAAATGACCCGGTTGGAAACGCCCTGGGAAAGCACCACGTTGGGACTCTTTTTTAATCTGGGGATATCGGCCGTCGGTACATTGTCGATCATGTCCACGTCTGCCGCCAGTAAGGCCGCAACGCGGGTCGGGTCCGATTTGATCGGTTTAAAAATGACCCGATCAAACTGGGCTTTTTTTCCCCAGTAATTTGGATTTTTCTCGATGATAAGCCGGTCGCCCGGCACCCATTGATTAAAGGTATAGGGCCCCGTGCCGACGGTGGCCTTGCCCGAATTGTAATCCCCGGTTTTGGCACCCATGCCGTTTTTCTTTGAAATAATGTTAATTGTCGACACATCGTTGGGCATCAGTGGATAGGGTTTTTCAGTGATGATGTGTATCGTGAAGTCATCGATTTTCTTGAGCGTTTTGCCCTTGGTGTACAGGGCAAATGAAGAAGGACTGGCTTCGACGTTGGGCGCCCGCTCAAACGTAAAAATAACATCATCGGCAGAAAACGGCGAGCCGTCATGAAAATTTACGCCCCGGCGCAGCTTGAACTCCCAGGTTGTATCGTTGATGGGTTTCCATGATTCGGCCAGGCCCGGTCCCAGGCGCTGATTTTCATCCGAGTGGACCAGCCGGTCGAAAATATGTCGGGCCAGTTGATTGTTCGGGCCCAAATTGTGATAGTGCGGATCAATAGACGACGGCTCGGATCCCAAGCCGACGACGATCTGCCCGGCCATGGCAGGACCGGTAGCCAATACCGCGATAAGAAATAAGCCTAATATGACCTTAGAAACAGTTCTCATGCCGTACCCTCCTTTTTTAATGGAAATGTTTTGAGTTGTACCCGTCCTTTTCATTAAAATAGAGCATTACATGGAAAATCATGGCTCTTACAACCCATGAACCACACATTAAATACGAAATCAATATTAGGGAATGAATATTATTTAACAACACAACTGTCAAGGAAATAGAAAATCGAGAACTCTGAAGACCCTTTTTTGAAGGACAAACGAGTTAATATAAATTTATCGTTCAGCTATTTCCCTTAGCAGGATATAGACATCGATTGGTGCCATATCGTTTTGGCGGGCGATTTGCTTGATGGTCATATCAGTGTTTGCGGCAATGTTTTTTTCAGAGAGTGATGTTAGCACCTGATGAATATCGAATCCGTATTCCCGGCCGAATTCCAATAGAGTTTTATTCCCGGTTCCCGGCGGTGGATTAGGCGGCAGGCCGTCTGAGGGAGCAGATTTTTCCCTAATCTTCATCGCCAGAAAGACGTTTTGGGGTGACATATCATTTTTTCGTGCGATATCTTTGATTGACTGGTTTTCATCATCGAATCTAATATTCGCCGTTCTCAGTCGCTTGAGACTTGCAGTAAGATCCAAACCGATTTTTTTCGTAAATGATTTCAATGTAGAGAGCTCCGCATGTCCGTATGGCGGTTCGCCATACTTGGCGGCCGCTTGATCTTTAAGATTGTCGTTTAACACCAAAACCCAGCTGAACGGTGCTATTTCGAAATAGGTTCCGGCGGCAAATATGACGGTGACGATTAGCGCTGCATTAAACTCAGCCGTCAGCACCTTCAGCTTCCGGGCTTTATTTTTCAGATAGCTTAAGAGTGGCTTCCAGTTGTAGTATATGTGCAAAAAAATACTAAGCAGGAACAGCAGCCCGATATTGATGTGGATGTCCCCCCACTGTTCCTTCGTCAAGCCCCACAGACGCCAGTCCGCCCAGTAAGCCACCCGTCCCTGGGGGACGATGTAAAGAACGATAATGGAGATAAACAGCAAAATACCTGACAACAGCGCTGTCAAAGAAGTGAGTCGTCTGATATTCATTTAATCAATTTAAGGAATTCTCGCTATTTTATTGAAAAGACAGTGCAAAGCCTCCGGCTCGTAGGGGCTTTAGCGCCTACCCTCCGGCCGGGAGGCCTACAGGCTGGAAGCGGCCTCGGAGAGCGACTTCCACCATTCGCCATTCTTCAATCGTCAATCGTCATTCCATATGGTTTCACACGAACGCCGCTGGCCGCTGACAGCCTGTCTGATCAGAAAGGAAACTTAAGTCAATTAATCTCCTCACAGCGTCCGCAGTTCTCAGAGAACAAATAAAAAAAGCTCTGTGTGCTCGGCGGGCTCTGCGAGGTATTTAGTTGAAATTTCACACGAAAACAACAAACCGGCCACCTGGGACCGGTTTGTTATCTATGCATCATACATGTTAGCGAATCGGAACAGTAGTTGTGCTGCAGCCTATGCGCTATCGGTTACCGGCCGGGGAGGTTTTCTCTCCTTTTGCTCCCAATCCTCGATTTGAGCATCTTCAACAACCTCTTCCCACCCCGTAATCATGGCCCGGGTGTGGGCAAATATGGTATGGCCGGTGGTGATCATATACACATGCACCACCAGAAAAGACAGAATCGCAAATGCACCGGCCGTGTGGATCAGCGCCACCACCTGCAACGACAGCCAGGATAGCCCCCATTCGGTCCAGGAGTTGTAGCCCCAGTACAAAAATCCCGTCACCATCTGCACCGGCAGCAGTATCGCGGCTAAAATCAGATACACGATGCGCTGCAGCGGATTGTGCTTGGCCTCTTTGCGCTTGGGCACCGGATGCGCCTCACCCCGAAAGATGCCGTAGATATAATACCGCACCACCGAAAACATCTTCTTGGTCGTCGGCACATACTGCCGCCATTCTCCGGTGGTGAAGATCCAAAAGACAAAAAAGGCGAACGCGATCAGCCAGGTCAGGCCTACAAAATTGTGCACTTCCACCGATGTCCCGAAACCGAACAGCGTGAAGGCGCCGTTGACCTCAAAACCGGTCAGCAGAAGGATGATAATCAGCAAGGTCTGCAGCCAGTGCCACAGCCGCTCAAAGCGGGCGTACAGGTAGATATTTTTCATTTTTCCCTTGGTTGCCATTGGTCTACTCCTTCTTGTTACGGCCGTTGTTTCGGCTGAATATCCGCCCCAGGGCATGAATCAATACGCCCACCAGATTGGCCAGAACAACGCCCCAGCCGGCGTAGTTCAACAGCCGGGAGCCATCCCGGCCCGGCATGTAAAAACCCGTTAAATTCGCCAGCCGGCTGTCTGACTTCGAATGACATTCCGAACAGGACAGGGTTTGATCCTTGGGCGCCACCATGTGCGTGATGGGAAACACATAGGAAGTCTCGACAAAATCGAACTCGCCCGAGAATGGCAAACCCATGGATTCCTGACCAACGGTTAACGCCTCAATCCAGTTAAGGTGGTCCCAGTAGCCTTTTTTACTGGAAAGCAGAGGCATCAGTAATGTCTGATTAATTTTGTCATAGGGCTGATTTCCCATGTGCACCTTAAATGGATAGATTCGTGAATCGGTGTCGTTTCGCTCGCCTACAGGCCAGGAGACCTTGACAATTCCTGACGGATCGATTTTATCCTTGGCCGTCACGGACTTGATGACCCCGTTGTACCAGAAATAATCGGGCTCGACATTTTTAGCCCATTTCATCTGACCCTTGATGGACATGTAGTCGTACTTACCGAAATCATCCTTGGTTTTATACTTCTTGCCGTTTTTCAATTTTCCCGACTGCGCCCAATCCCAGGACATCTTGGTTGGATTGACCCGGGCAAATTCGGATATGTGGCAGCTTTGGCAGGCAACCTTATCTGTATGTTCATTCATCTTTTTGCCGCCCTTGTGGGGCTGGGCGGTATGGCAGGATTCGCAGGTGATTTTGGTAGTCAAATCGTCCTCAACCAAACTTTTGCGGTCCGTGGCCGCCGGGCGCGTGTACACCCGGCCGGAAATATTGTGCAGAGTGGTCGTGTGGCATCGGGTACAGGTAAAATCCTGGCCATCGACCCCCATGTGGACATCCAGAGTTTTGCTCGGTTTCGCAAGGGAGGTATCCAGGTCGCCGTGCTTGACACCGTCGCCGCCGCCGCCGTAAAAGTGGCAGGAGCCGCAGTTTTTGCGGGCCGGCAGACCGATATTCTGGGCGGCGTCACGCAATTCGGCCTGAATTTCGCTGGCCATTTCCAGGGATTCCTCGTCGCCCTCTTCGATAAAGCCCTGAATGTCGGTCATGGCTTCATCAAAATTCATGCTCGTTTGGCTGTGGCACACCAGGCAATTGACCGGACTTTCTTTGGAAGTGCCCCAGCCCGGATGACAGGCCAGGCAGCTGGCATCAGCATTTTTATTGGTTGAGATACAAAAATTGTTCAAAGAGTTGCCAGCCTTGCCGTACTCCTGTTTTTTTTCGGACGGATCCGCCAGCCAGGTCCAGTGAATGGTCTTGTGAAACTGCTTCTCGGCCTCGGAGTGACAGGAAATGCAGGCCTGGGTCACTTGTTCGCCGGATTTGAAATCCTGCTGCAGTATTTCATGCTTGGAATGGTCCGTGGTCCGCCATAATTTTTTGGATTTTGTGGCCTGTTGAGCCATCGAGCGACCCGGCGCCTGCTCTTCTTTCGATTCCAATGCAGATGCAATTTGCGAACACAGCATCATACTGGCTAGCAGCAAAAGTGTATATTGAAGAAGAGGAGGTTTTCTTTTCGTAAATTTCATTTTCGGCTCCACGTTTCTACATCAATTATCAGGAATGAAAATTGGTCAGCGCTGCAACCGTCCAATGCAGAGCGGTTGCAGCTACTAACACTAATACAGGGTACGGGTATTTACCCGGAAACCGGATGCGTAATTTCGAACGAACCGTCTTTTTTGAAAGTTAAGGTACCTTCCAGGTAATATACATTTTTCAATGCCGGTCTTAAATCCTGAACCATGTAATAGGACTCACCACTACGGGCCCCGGTGCCGCAGACAAATACAATCGGTTTGTCCGCCGGCAGTGAACTGATCTTATCTTCGAGGATGTCAACCGGAATATTGACGGCAGTTTTGAATGAGCCTTTTTTAAATTCATCTGCATCTCGCACATCGATTAGCATGATGCTCTCGGGATTATTCTTGACAATCTTTACAAAAGTATCCTCATCAATGCTGCCTTCCTCTTTACCGGCCTTCAATGCGCCGGGCGCGGCAGATTTGGCAGAAGCAACGGCGACTGAGGCTCCTTTGCCGTATGCGGCTACCCATGCCGGATATCCGGCTGCAAACACCTTAGCATTCGAGTAACCCAGTTTAACCGCCTTCCTGGCGGATTTATGGCTCAGCTTTCAGGTAAAGCCGCCGCAATAGAAAATAAGCGGTGTGGCTTTATCAGCGGGCAGTTTGCCCTTCAACTTTTCAAATTGGGTGTCCGGGATGCTGATCGCTGATGGAATGTGTCCTTTGTCGAATTTGGGTTTTTTGGGACGCGAGTCCACAAAGACGGCCTGATTGGTTTCGTATTGCTGGGCCACATATTCAATCGAAACTGCGGCATAATTGCCCTCGGCTTTCATCCATGCGGGAAAACCCTTGGCAAATACTTTGACATTAGTATAACCCATTTTTTCCGCCTTCCTGGCGGATTTGTGACTCAGCTTTCAGGTGGGACCGCCGCAATAAAAAATGAGCAATGCATTTTTATCCGCCGGCAATTTATCGGTCATTTTGTCGAACTGGCTGTGCGGAATGCTGACAGCGGTCGGAATGTGCCCTTTGGCGTACTTGGGTTTGTATGGCCGTGAGTCGATGATCATGACCCCGTCCGCCAGCGGCAATTTGGCATGCTGCTGGACAACGGTCAGGTCCACGATATCATGGAATTTCCAGTCCGTTGATTCGCCTGCCTTGGCGGTGTCCGAGGCCAGGCACGTACTTGCATATCCGATGCAAATAACTGCGGCAACGCTTAGCATCAGGGATATGGCTGACAACTTTCTAAAACGCATAATATCCTCCTTTCGGGTTATTAAACAGGGCTACTTGCATTTAGCCGGTGTGGGTGAATCGGATGCATGTTCATATAAATAAGTGTAAATATCGGTCACCTGGGTATCGTTCAGGCCGCCCCACTCCTCTTCACAACCGAACTCCGAATAGTCTTTACTGGTAAATAGCGCATCCCACTCAGCCTGGGTCTTGTCTGACGGGTTGATCGGGGGCGTTTTGGATTCAACAGCGCCGCGCTGGAAGCAGGCCTTATAAACTTTACGATAGGTATATTTGCCCTTACGCTTGTTGCCTTTTTCCAGTGCAAAACTTACTCCCACTGCAGAAAACACGAAAAAAAATGCCATTAGTGTTACAACTACTTTTCGAATCATGATGTCTCCCTCCTGTTTTAGTCGTGAATTTATTTGGTTATATTCGTATCCTGAATAGTTCCCGTAGCATTTTTAAGCCAGCTATTAAGGAAACAATTTTAGCAAAGCCTGTGCCAATCGATTTCAAAAGCTAAAATTCTTATAATTAATTGAATTTTATATATTTTTTAATAAAAATAGTTCTGCCATAAAAAGATAGGGAGGGCAGGTGTTAACACTATTTAGGTTAACAGGTTAACCCCACAAATATCAGTGCGCTCCTGCAACCTTAGCCATTCCAGGAACAAAAGATTTTGAACCACCACCGGTACATCAAAACCAGACAGGCTACAGGATGATATTCAGCAATAATTTCATTCAGAGTCACAGGCGTTTGAATTGCATACACAGGTTTATAGAAAGATTTCAAATGATCCAAATAGCTTTAGGTCTTCCCGTTGTATTCGATGTCCCGGCTGAAAATCCGGACCGCCGTATCCTATTCGGTGACGTACTGAACTTTCTGTCGGATCACCCGGTGGCTTCGAAAGATCGATCGGCGAAAATTTTACAATTGAAATCGTTAACTATGAGTGTTAAGTTAACACTTAAAAAGTTAACAATGTTAACATTCGTTAACCTGCTACCAATCCGGATAGGTCTTGGATCAGCGCGATTTGCCCGCATCTCAAGCCATTTCCAGGTTGAATGATGGGGCTGAAATTTTGTCGCACGAATTTTGCAAAGCCGGGGGATATGCTGATGGAAATAGCCAAATACTGGAAAACGATCGTTGATACATTGCAGGACGGCCTGATGGTTCTGGATCCGGATGGAAATATCCTGGCGATGAACCCGGCAGCCGAAAAACTTACCGGCTATTCGGCAGACGAATTGGTCGGCCAGAATTGTCAGACGTTGAATTGCACCGGCTGTGAACTTTACGGCCGCGGCCCGGGTGAGCAGTGGTGCAGCCTTTTTGTAAAAGGCAAAGTCAAGGCCAAAAAATGCATGATCTCGCAGAAGGATCGGCGGGCCCTGCACGTCATCAAAAACGCCTCGGTACTGCGAGATTCCGAGGGAAAAATGATCGGCGCCGTGGAAACCCTGACTGATATTTCTGAAATCGTCCGCCAGCAGCAGGAAATCGAGACCCTGCGCAAAAGCTGTCGGTTGGAGGATGAACATCACGGGCTTTTGGGTGAGTCCCCGCCCATGCGCCGTCTATTCGAGCTCATTTCAAATGTTGCCCAAACCGATGCGCCGGTACTGATTTACGGTCAAAGCGGCACCGGCAAAGAGTTGGTCGCGAGGGCCATTCATGAGGATAGTGCCCGAAAGGACAAACCCTTTATCAAGGTCAATTGCGCTGCCCTGAATGAAAACCTCTTGGAAAGCGAGCTTTTCGGTCATGAAAAAGGGGCTTATACCGGCGCTGATCGAACGCGCATCGGCCGTTTCGAAGCCGCCCATGAAGGCACGATCTTTTTGGACGAAATCGGTGATATCCCGATGGCCACCCAGGTTAAGCTGCTGCGGGTGCTGGAAGAAAAGGAAATCGAACGGGTCGGTGATCACAAGCCGATCTCGGTGGATGTCCGTATTATCTCGGCCACCAACAAAGATCTCGACAAACTGATTGATCAGGATCTATTTCGGGAAGACCTCTTCTTCCGGATAAACGTCTTTCCGCTGAATTGTCCGTCACTGTCCGAACGGTATGAGGACATTCCCCTCCTGGTTCAGAGCTTTATCGAACGAAATACAGCGAAAGGCAGCAAAAATATTGTCGGCCTGACGCCCGAGGCCATGGAGGCGCTGTTGGCCTATAGCTGGCCGGGAAACGTCCGTGAATTGCGCAACGCTATTGAATATTCTTTTGTGCTGTGTTCCGGGAAATGGATCGGCAAGGAGCATCTTCCGCCCAAAATCATCAGTAACGGAAATAGGTTCCCAAACAAGCATCGCCAAAGCCTGGCATCCCGTCAGGATGAAAGAAAGAAGCTGATCGACACGCTGCGCCGGGTCGACGGCAACCAGTCCGAGGCTGCCCGTATATTGGGCGTTAGTCGGGTGACGGTTTGGAAGCGGATCAAAAAATACAAAATCGATATTCAATCAGAATTAGAGCGTTTGGCAATATAGTGTGCCGAATGCTAAAGTCTGTGTGAGCCTGTTTGGATCGTCAACATCGAATATGGTTCGATCCGAACGCTCGAATATATTTTTGTGGTTTTGAAGAATGTGAGAGAATTATTCAGATTTTTCCAGATTGCGACTTATTTCTTTCTCTGGCCAATAACGCCATATTACCAGGCAACCCCCCAGTAAATTTAGCCACCCTTGTTCTTGCCCACCAAAGATTCGTGCTTTATTTTTCTACGCAACGCAGACACTCAATGGCGTTAATAGAAACGAATCAAGTATGATTGGCCAGCTCAACCTTACTGCTTAGGTTGGCTGATCCGCCGATTCCAACTTGACTAAAAAGAGGAGACTCCAATGCACGTGCGACGTATTTCTATAGTAGCCGTAATCTTAGCCTTATTTGGACTGCCGGCTGTTTTCTCAGGCCCGGCATCTGCCGCCGAAACCTATAAACTGGACCCGGACCATACAGCGGTCGTTTTTCGAGTTAAGCATCTTGATGTTGCCTATGTCTATGGCCGTTTCAAGGGGCCGACCGGCACGTTCGTGTTTGATCCGGCAACGCCTGCCAAAAACGCAATCGAACTGCAAGTTCAGACAAAAAATGTCGACACGGCAGTCGATAAGAGAGACAAACACATCAAAAGCCCGGACTTCCTCAATGCCGGAGAGTATCCGCTTGCGTCCTTTAAAAGCGCCTCTGTCAAAAAAGTAAGCGACGGCGTCTATGAGGTTTTGGGCCAATTAACGATGCTCGGCAAGTCGCGTCCGATCGTATTCGAAGCCCGGGAAACCGGTTCCGGAAATGATCCCTGGGGTAACTTCCGCCGGGGATTTGAGGCGACCTTCACTATCAAGCGCAGCGAGTTTGGCATGGATTTCATGCTCAGCGGCCTCAGCGATGAAATCGTCCTTACCGTCAGTCTCGAGGGCATTCGCGATGACACTTAGGGTTCGCACGAAAATTAATTCACAGATTTTAAGGGTTGAGGCGCCTGGCTGGCAAGGCGTGAAAGAGCAGGAATATCAATCATATTCCGAACTTTCACAACGCCGCCAGGCAGGATGCATCGGCGCTTAAAATGTGAAGTTATTTTTGCGCGAGCCCTCGGGTGATGTCACAACCTCACGACTCTAAGCAACTCCGAATAGAAGAACTTGAATCAATCCTGACGCGAACCGGAGTACAGGAGTGGTGGCGTAATGGAGTATCCAGAAAAGAATTTTTCGAGAATGAATTATGAAAAATAGTCGTCAAAAACATCCAATCAATAAAATCAGGATAGCGTTTATACTTCTACTTCTCTTTCCAGTTATTCCTCAAGACTCAGGTGCGGCGCCGAAATCGGAACAGCTGATCGTTTTTGTTCAACCGGGAAAATCTCCGGTGGATGACGCATTTGTGGGAAACAGTCTGCCGGAGATCAAAAAACTGGCGGAATCGATGGGTGTCGATGTTCACGTCGTCAATGCGACCCGGGGTTCACCGGAGGCTGTGGCCGTTACACCGCTGATGGTTTTCCAGAACCACCGCGGCAGGTCCATCTATCAGGGACGCACGACCACCCCGGCTCGAATACGCAACTTTATTCGGACCTCGCGGTTTGTTCCCCAGGGTGAAGAGCTTAACCGGCGCCAAAGCATTCCGGTCTGGTCCCGGGGCCGCAGCCGAATCTGGTCTCCTTTGAAAGTTTCGGCCGTCACCGGCAGTCAGCCGGAAAACTACCGTGAGGAGTCCTTCATCAAGGATGCCTTAACTCAAATCGAAGCGGGATTTAAAAAATTCGAGGTACTGGAGCTGGTCGAACTGGGGCGGGCGGACCGGGGATTTTATATGGATTTTTACCCCTGGCTGGCGAGGGACAACACCCTGTTTGTATCCCTGGCCCTGTTCTCACAGTTTGATTGCAAAGAACCGGTTTTTACCGAAAAAATTATCGGCCCCTGGTCCAGGCGAGCTGAATTGTTTCGGAAGGCTGCGGTCAGAATGGAAGATGCCGTGGCACGGATCGTCGCCGATCCCGACAGCGGGGACAGTTTTGATCCTGTTGATCGGGCCGTTCCAATGAAAGACTGGCAGCAAATCGGCTTCGCGCTCCCGCCGGCACCCAAACTGCAGGCTTCCCAAAAACGGTTTTCTGCCACGGTGCCGCAAAAATGGGCCCTGACACCTCCGGGTCCGGATGATCCCCCCATGATCCTGTTTCGCTTCCCGGCGCCATTGGACAACTACGCCGGAGAAGTCAAATCCGGTCGGGGTGAAGTAGTTCTGTCCGATGATCGCAAGGTCGAAGGTACTCAAGGGTTTGTCGAAATTGATACCCGCTCGGCCATTAACATGGGCGATGCCAGGTTGAACGAAGCCATCAGGGGCAGCATGATGCTGTACACCAAGAAATTTCCGTTTGCCACATTCAAGGTAGAAAAAGTTTCCGGAGACGGTCGACCCATCAGCTACGGCCGTTTGTCTCCCGCCGTCGTGGAAGGTGTTTTCGAGTTGAAGGGCAAATCTATCCCGTTGACGTCCATGGCGGAAATTGAGCCGATATTGGGTGAGGACGGCAAGCCCCGTCTTTTGATCTACGGAAATTTTAAAATAGATTTGAGAACGTTCGATATAGAGGGTGCCGACGGTCCGGCACCCGCCCGGCACACGCTGCTATTCAACCTAAATTTGATCCTCCAGGAAAAATCAATGGGATAAACACGGATTGGAATCTTCAAAAAAACGCAGGCTTCTCATCAGGGTGTTTCTAATACTGGCTGCGCTCCTCGCGGCATATGGCAGCTATGCGATATATGCGGATCGCTTTAGGAGACTGGAGTCCCAAATTGTCGACCGGCTTTTTTTGTGGCGTACCAGAATTAATGCGATTCCGCCCGCGGCCGTCAATGACATCGTACACGTCGATGCCAATTTATACTTCAGCCGGTCCCAGCACGGCAGGGTCATTGAAAATCTCTCCCGCATGAAAGTTGCCGTTCAAGCGGTCGATTTCCTGTTTGAGGATATTATTCGCCGGAACGAAGATCAGCAGTTGATCGATGCCTCCCGTCGAGCCGGCAATGTCATCTACGGACTGCGCTTTGACGCTGTGATCGATGAGACAATCAAACCGCCGTCATCAGATCTCAAAGCAGTCGAAACAACCGCCACGGATGGCTGGCCGGTTGTCGTCGATGGCAACCCGGACGCGATCTATACCGGGATTTCCCCCGCTATGCCCTACCCCGAGCTTTCCGCCGCTGCCCGCGGCATCGGATTTCTGAATATTACGGCTGACCCGGACGGCATTGTTCGTCGCTTACCGCTGCTGGTCAAATATGGGAAAGCATATTACCCCAGTCTGGCATTTCGCGCTGTATGCGACTACCTGAGCGTCCCGCCCCAAAATGTCGTTGTCAAACCCGGAGTATCGTTAACCCTTAAAGACGCACGGCGCCAGGAAAATTCAGCAGTCGGCGATATCGTTATTCCGATTGACGAGAAGGGAACGATGCTCCTCGGCGCAACGGAATACTGGGATAATATCCGTCATTACAGCTCCAGTGAAATTTATCAGGCCTCCGAAGATCCGGACCGCCTGGGTGAATTGAAAGCAGAACTTTCAGGCAAAATCGTTGTATTATCCCCGGTTCGGGAAACCGGATTTAAAACCAGGCTGGTTAACCGGCGGGCGCCTCTCTATCCGGGTGCTTTTCACGCCCTGCTGGTTCAAAATATCCTTTCCGGTTTCTTTTTGCATGAAGTGCCTGCATATGCCAATCTGGTAATCCAAATCGGCATGCTGATCGCAATCTTTCTGCTGTCCATGCGATTGACCTCCCCGGCACTGTCGGCTGTCATCATCATAATCAGTGGTATTTACCTCGGCTTTTCAGCCAGTCTATTTGTCTATGCCGGCATCATAGTCCAAATAACCCGGGCTTTGCTGCTGCTGGGCTGTTCTCTGGGCTTCCTGTTTATCGGACTGGGTATCGAACGGGCGATTATATTCGCGCAAACCGAAAGAGCACGCAAAATGGCCGAACGCGAACTGGAAATCGGTCGACAGATTCAGGCCGACTTTTTCCCGACCTCCCTGCCGAAACTGCCGGGATGGGAGTTGGAATCCCATTTCCAGGCAGCGCGGCATGTTGCCGGTGATTTCTATGATGTCTTTACACTGGGAGAAGAAAAAAAAGTCGGTCTGGTCGTTGCCGACGTTTGCGATAAGGGGGTTGGCGCAGCGCTTTTTATGGCCCTGTTTCGTTCTTCGATCAGGGTTCTGTCCGGTACGGCTCATAGTGAAGAGCACCTGCAAATCAATAATCCCTCGACAGGACCGCATAAGATTTTATTGAAAACCATTCAATCGGTTAACAACTACATCTCCATCACCCACGAAAAAGCCGGCATGTTTGCCACGATCTTCTACGCCATCCTCGATCCCGCCACCGGCACCCTGGCCTACATCAATGGCGGCCACGAGCCACCAGTTGTCATCGGTTCCGGTGGCATCAAATCCTATCTCAATCCAACCGGCCCCGCCGTCGGCCTGTATCCCGACCTTGAATTCAAAGCCCAAACCGTCAACCTCGAACCACAAGATTCCCTGGTGGTATATACCGACGGCGTAACGGACGCCCGTAGCAAGTCCGGCGAGTCTTTCAGCAAAGAAAGGCTGCTGGAGCTTTTAGCAGAAACATCACTGTCGGCAACGGATTTAATTGGATCCCTGAAGAACCGCATAAACGCACACATCCT